>JAPTWR010000069.1 GCA_028065135.1 Acidithiobacillus sp. | reverse complement strand
GGGCGTGTAGCAAAACCGCGGCCTATTTAGGTCTTCTAGGTCTTGTCAGGACAAGACCTAGAATCGGATCACCTGCCGCATTCTAGCGGCAGGTGGCCTGGTTCAGGATAAAGAAATTTTACGCGGGAGCCCTCAAGGGGGCGGCCACAACAACGGATCTATGTGCCAGCGGGCGGCGTCTACCGGGTAGACGGCCAGCATGGGCCGTGGTGGACCATGTTCTCGCGAAAGACACCGATATCATTTCCCCTTCTTTAATCTTGCGTTCCGCTCTGTTTTTTTCCCAGAAGTCCCATGGGATCGTTTCGTCTACCCGGTAGACGATGCATCTTCTGGGACTGAGGCTTCTTTCTTTAGCAACCGCATACATCTCTTTCTGCTGCGATTTGATTTCGGCGCTGTCAAATAAAATGGGCTTACCGACGATCCCGACTTTGCCTCGTGTGAGGTATTCGATTCTGTATCTGAACTTTCCATGGTCAATCTCATGCGCGGCCTTACCACGTTTCACGGCGATGTCTGAGCAATGGATGCCGAGGGCCGAGGCAATCTGCGCCCGGCAGGCGTCTACCCGGTAGACGGTGAAGTCGGGGGCATCAGTCGGTGCCGCCAAAGGGTAGGGTGCATCCCCGGTCATCTGATGATGCCCCATATTACAAAGCTGCTCGGTCGATAGGGATCGCCGGGATGCGCGTCCATACCGTAGTGGCACCCGCCGATCTCTGTTCCAGCTGGAGGGGGTCCCTTTGCGCAGCCTGCGATGCCGTTATTGCCCCTTGTCTCCCCCGCTGATTTGCTACTCCAATGTCGTCTACCGGGTAGACGACACCCCCAGTTTCCCCTCTGCAACCCGTCTACCGGGTAGACGATGGCCCCAGAATCGGCAAATAAAAGCGTCATCCCGGAAAACGCCGGCCCCAAAAATCGTCTACCCGGTAGACGAAAACGCCAAAAAAAGCGTCTACCGAAAGAAAAGCGGAACGCAAGATAAAGAAGGGGTAATGCGGGCGTTTTCCGGGAAAACTGGCCGCGCCGATCGTCTACCCGGTAGACGCTACCCGCAACCTCCAAGATCAGGGGTCCGCAGCCCCTTCCCGAGGCTCACGCGATGCTGCCCCGGCGTATGATCGTCTACCCGGTAGACGGTCTGGCGACTCGTAGAGCGGGTTGGATGCGTTGATAGGTACCCCAATACCCTGCTGCCTGCTAGAATCGGAGCATGTTTGATTGATGAAAGCGGTTTCCCGCTGAAGGACCACTATGCACGAAGCGCTGACGGTTGCCGCAAGCCATCCGCACAGGAAGATGCCCAGGCCGACCGTTCACCTGTCCGTTCCCTGCTCCAGCCCCTTCCGCCTCCCATGACCGAGCAAGACATCGAAGAGGCCCTGATCCAGAAGCTCAGTGACCTCAAGTACACCTACCGCACCGACATCCGGGACCGCGCTGCCCTGGAGCACAACTTTCGCCTACACTTCGAGGCCCTGAATCAAGTTCATCTGACGGATGCGGAGTTCCATCGCCTGTTGGATTCCATCGTGACCCCGGACGTGTATGCCGCCTCCCGGATGCTCAGGGAACGCAACAGCTTCGAGCGCGATGATGGGACACCGCTCTACTATACCCTGGTCAACATCAAGGACTGGTGCAAGAACACTTTTGAAGTCATCAATCAATTGCGGATCAATACCGACTACAGCCATCACCGCTATGACGTGATCCTCCTGCTCAATGGCGTGCCCGTGGTGCAGATCGAGCTCAAGACCCTCGCCATCAGTCCGCGCCGCGCCATCCAGCAGATCGTCGAGTACAAGAACGATCCGGGCAACGGCTACGCCAAAACCCTGCTCTGTTTCCTGCAAATCTTCCTCGTCAGCAACCGCAGCGATACCTGGTACTTTGCCAATAACAACAGCCGCCACTTTGCTTTCAATGCCGATGAGCGGTTTCTGCCCCTCTACCAGTTCGCCCGGGAAGATAACAGCAAGATCACGCATCTGGATGACTTTGCCGATGCCTTCCTGGCCAAATGCACTTTGGGCGAGATGATCAGCCGCTATATGGTCCTGGTCGCCAGCGAACAGAAGCTCCTGATGATGCGTCCCTATCAGATCTATGCCGTCAAGGCGATCGTGGACTGTATCCATCAGCATCGCGGCAATGGCTACATCTGGCACACCACCGGCAGCGGCAAGACCCTGACCTCGTTCAAGGCGGCGACCCTCCTCAAGGACAACCCGGACATCGACAAATGCCTCTTCGTCGTGGACCGCAAGGATCTGGACCGACAGACCCGCGAAGAATTCAACAAATTTCAGGAAGGCTGCGTGGAGGAGAACACCCACACGGGGACACTCGTCCGCAGACTCCTGTCCGAGGACTATGCCGACAAGGTGATCGTCACCACCATCCAAAAGCTCGGCCTGGCCCTGGACGGAACCCATCGCCGCAACTACAAGGAACAGCTGGAACCGCTTCGGCAGAGCCGCATCGTCTTCATCTTCGACGAGTGCCACCGCTCCCAGTTTGGGGAGAACCATAAGGCCATCAAGGAATTTTTTCCCAACGCGCAGCTCTTTGGCTTTACGGGCACCCCGATCTTCGAGCAAAACGCCAACTACCAGCAGATCGAGGGCGAGCAGGCGTCCTACCGGACCACGCAGGACATTTTCCAGCAGCTCCTCCACGCCTACACCATCACTCACGCTATTGAGGACCTTAACGTCCTGCGCTTTCATGTGGACTACTACAAGCCCGAGGGAAAGCAACCGCCCAAGCCCGGCGAGCCCCTGGCCAAACGGGCCATCGTCGAAGCGATCCTCGCCAAGCACGATGCGGCCACCGCTGGCCGGAAGTTCAATGCACTCCTGGCCACCGCTTCGATTAATGACGCCATCGAGTACCACGCGCTGTTCGAGACCATCCAGGCCGAGAAACAGACAGAAAACCCCGACTTTCGCCCGCTGAACATCGCCTGTGTGTTCTCCCCACCAGCCGAGGGCAATCAGGATGTCCTGCAGATTCAGGAAGACCTTCCCCAGGAAAAGGCGGACAATGCCCAGGACCCGGATCGGAAAAAAGCCGCCCTACAAGCCATCATCACCGCTTACAATCGGCGCTATGGCAGCAATCACAGCATTGGCGAATTCGATCTCTACTATCAGGATGTACAAAAGCGCATCAAGGACCAGCAATACCTCAACACAGATCTCCCCCACGACCAGAAAATCGACATCACCATCGTCGTGGACATGCTGCTCACCGGCTTTGACTCCCAGTACCTCAACACCCTCTACGTCGATAAGAACCTCAAGTATCACGGCCTGATCCAGGCATTTTCCCGGACCAATCGCATCCTCAATGACACCAAGCCATACGGCAACATTCTGGATTTCCGCCAGCAGCAGGAAGCCGTGGACGCCGCCATTAGTCTGTTTTCCGGTCAGTCGGGCGAACAGGCGAAGAGAATCTGGCTGGTAGACAAGGCGCCCGTGGTCATCGAGCGGCTCCAGGGGGCCATGGAGCAACTGGGCACCTTCCTACAGTCCCAAGGACTGCCATCCGCTCCCGAGGCTATTCCACAACTCCAGGGCGATGTCGCCCGCTGTCAGTTCATCAAGCTCTTCAAGGATGTTCAGCGATTCAAGACGCAACTGGATCAGTACACGGATTTGACGCCCGAAGATCGCACGGTCATTGAGCAGGTGGTGCCCACAGAGACCCTGCAGGGGTTTCGGGGCGTCTATCTGGATACCGCGCAACGCCTGAAGGAGCAACGGGATCAGGGGGGCTGCAAGGCGAGCCCTGAAGTACAGCAGCTGGACTTTGAGTTCGTGCTCTTTGCCTCGGCGGTCATTGACTACGACTACATCATGACCCTGATCAGCCGCTATACCAATCCAACACCGGGCAAGCAGAAAATGAACCGGGAAGAACTGGTGGGATTGATCCTGTCGGACGCCAAGTTCTTGGAAGATCGGGAAGAGATCACGGCCTACATCAACAGCCTGGAAGCCGGAAAAGGACTCGACGAACGCGCAATACGGGAAGGCTTTGAACGCTTCAAGGCCAGGAAGCAAAAGCAACAGATCGTCGATATGGCTCAGGCCCATGGGCTGGAATCCAAGGCACTGCAAGACTTCATCGACAACACCTTGGGCCGTATGATCTTCGATGGAGAGCACCTGAGCGACCTGCTGGCTCCACTTCAGCTAGGCTGGAAGGCACGGACGCAGAAAGAACAGTCGCTCATGAAGGACCTGATCCCTCTGCTGCACAAGCTGGCACAGGGACGGGAGATTTCGGGGTTGGAGGCTTATGAGCAATAATCATCCACGGCGTAAGGAGTGAATCCAGCGCAATAACGCCTTGCCACAACAGGCGGTTGTTGAGATGAATGACCCCCAATTTTGGTTTGCTCACAATGGAGCCTGACATGAACACGATTTTGCAACAAGTCCAGCAACATGCCTCCAGTTTGCCCTTACCCTTACAGGCAGAGCTTCTGCATTACACCTTGTACCTGGAGCAAAAAGCCCAAGGGAGTGTTTCCAACGTCTCCCGGCCCATAGAACGGGAACGCCTTGCCCAAGCGTTGGAACAAGCCGTGGCATTGAATCCCTATGGCGATATTGCGGACCCGGTGTCCTGGCAACAGGAACAACGCCAGGATCGCCCGCTACCTGGAAGAAAGCATGCTGATTGACAGCAACCTGATCATCTATGCAACACAAGCGCAGCATCAAGCCTTGCGGAGCTGGTTGGTCGCGCATGCGAGCCACTACTCAGCCATCACTCGTCTGGAAACGCTGGGATACCCTAACCTGCAAGAGGCTGAACAACAGGCCATTATGGCTATTCTCGATCAGCTGGAATTGCTGATGATCGGCTCCGTAACCATGGAACTTGCCATTGCGCTGCGTCGACAACGGAAGATGACCCTTGGCGACGCCTTGATTGCGGCAACTTGTCTGGAGCATCAACTACCACTGGCGAGCGCAAATGAAAAGGATTTTACGTGGATCAATGGATTAATTATCCATAATCCGCTGCGGCAGGAAGCGCATGGGAAGCAGAACGGATGAAGGAGACAGAAAACCGTGGAAGAGTGCCCAGGCTGCGTTTTCCGGAGTTTCGGGAGTCGGGGGAGTGGGAAACAAAACGACTAGAAGACTTCGCAGTAATTGTGCGAGGTGGTTCACCTCGTCCGATTGATGAATTTATAACCAACGATGCTAATGGTCTTAATTGGTTAAAAATTGGAGACATTGATAAAGAATCAAAATTTGTCATAAACACACAGGAAAAAGTCATTCCTGCCGCGTTGACCAAAACGCGAGTGGTCAATCCTGGAGATTTGATACTTTCAAACTCAATGAGCTTTGGGCGGCCGTATATTCTTGAAATTAAAACTTGCATCCATGACGGATGGATTGCCGTTTCAGAAATCGATGCTACCATTGATAGGGATTATATTTACTATCTAATGATGACATCTATCAGTCAAAAATACTTCTCAAACAATGCGGCCGGTAGCGGCGTGCAAAACCTCAACGTAGACATCATTAAGTTTTTACCTGTTTTATATCCCAACAAAAAAGAACAACAAAAAATCGCCGACTGCCTCTCTTCCTTCGACGACTTAATCACCCTGGAGGCGCAAAAGCTCAATGCGCTCAAGACTCATAAAAGGGGGTTGATGCAGCAGCTTTTCCCGGCAGAAGGGGAAACGGTGCCCAGGATGCGGTTTCCAGAGTTTCGGGATGCTTGGCAAATAAGGAAGCTGGAAGAGATTGCTGACTTTTTTAAGGGAAAAGGTATTTCAAAAGCTGATATTGATCCACAAGGACAGACCCCTTGTATACGTTATGGCGAGCTTTATACAGAGTATAACGAGTCCATCAAAAACGTATTCTCAAGAACAAACGTCTCCCCGTCAGAACTTTTCCTTAGCAGAGCTAACGATGTTATCGTTCCGGCCTCTGGGGAAACAAAAATAGATATCGCCAGAGCGTCTTGTGTCAAACTGGACCAAGTCGCGTTGGGTGGCGACTTAAATGTTCTCCGGCCAAATATTGACGGACTCTTCCTAAGTTATATCCTGAATGGTCCTGCTAAGGAAGAAATTGCAAGGACCGCCCAGGGTGACACAGTTGTCCATTTGTATGCGAGTCAATTAAAGCTTATTGATCTGCCTGTTCCAGGACATGAAGAACAACAAAAGATTTCCGACTGCCTCTCTTCCCTTGACGATCTGATCACGGCCCAGGCTCAGAAAGTCGGAGCGCTCAAGACCCATAAAAAGGGGCTGATGCAGCAGCTCTTTCCGGTTCTGGACGATACGCCGGGATGAGCACGCCCAAGATCCTCATGATCGCTGGTCCGAACGGTGCCGGGAAAACCACCTTCGCCCGATCTTTTTTGCCGGAAGAGGCACGCTGCCCCCGTTTCATCAATGCCGATCTGATTGCCGCGGGCCTGTCACCCTTCGCGCCAGAGGCCGCATCGATTCGTGCTGGGCGTTTGATGCTGGAGGAAATGGCGGCCTGCGTGCGTCGGGGAGAGAGCTTTGCTTTCGAGACGACCTTGTCGGGCCTATCCTATCTGCACTCCATCTCGCAGTGGCAGGCACAGGGTTACCACGTCGCGCTGTTTTTCCTGGCCCTGCCAAGCGCCGAAATGGCGATTGCTCGCGTGTCCGAGCGGGTACGACAGGGCGGGCATGGCATCCCTGAGGCGGTCATCCGCCGTCGCTTCGCCGCAGGATTGCGGAATTTTGATCAGCACTACAAGCACAGTGTCAGCAACTGGGTAAAATACGATAATTCTAGTGCTCAACCTGCACTGCTCGAATGGGGAGAAAACCTATGAATCTGCCAAGCGATATTGCCAATGCCAAGGACCCGGATGTACGCGCTTCCCTGAACGCCTTGCGGCGGGCAGCTCAGCTGGCCAGAAAGACGGCCATGCAAACCAATACCAGTATTGTCATTGTTCGGGATGGGCAAGTGGTGCATGTCTCCGCGCAAGAGTTGCGCAGGACGGTCACAAGTGAGTCCGCGCATGACTGAATGCAACCAAAGGCCGCGACGCTCACCCGTGCAGGGATCTCCCACGATAACCTATTCTATTCCTGCGTTTGGTTGGGAAAATCCATCGCCATACTTGGGAATACGATCCTCAGCATGTTCTTCCGTCCGGAGTCGCTGCCATGTCCAACGATGACCTTTTGCCCGTGGTTTCTCGCCTAAGCCATGCCGAAAAGTTTCGCCTGGTCCAGCTGATGTTCCAGCAGCTGGAAGAAGAGGAGGGGATTGTGGTGAAGACCAATCCAGAAGAGTCTGCCCCATTCGATCCCCGCAGCTTCTACGGACGTGGCCAGGCCACCCGTGAGCGCGTAGATGTCTATCTCACCGCTTCCCGTGAAGGCTGGGAGCGATGAGCTATCTGTTCGATTCCAACGTCATCCTTTACAACACCCAACCCCCCGACGCGATCATTGCCGCTACCGCTCTGGTCCACGGTCTGACCGTGATCACCCAGAACACCGACGACTTCACACGCCTGGGCGTCCCCACCCTCACCGTAGCGATGAAACCATGACTGAAATCGACCAGAAACAACTAGGCAACACCCTCTGGGGCATTGCCGACACCTTACGTGGAGCGATGAACGCGGACGACTTCCGCGACTACATGCTGTCCTTCCTGTTCCTCCGCTACCTGTCGGACAACTACGCGCAAGCCGCACAAAAGGAACTGGGTTCCGATTACCCTGAATTGGGCACGGTGGACCGCCGCACACCCCTGGCGTTGTGGTATACCCAGAATCCCGATGACATCGAAGAGTTCGAGAAGCAGATGCGCCGGAAGATCCACTATGTGGTTCGCCCCGAATTCCTCTGGGGGAGCATATCGGAATTGGCCCGCACCCAGAACCGGGATTTGCTGCACACCCTGCAAAAGGGTTTCGACTACATCGAAAACGAATCCTTCGCCAGCACTTTCAATGGCCTATTTTCCGAGATTAACCTGAACTCAGAAAAGCTGGGCAAGGACTACAGCGCCCGCAATGCCAAGCTCTGTACCATCATCCAGGCCATCGCCGATGGTCTGGCTCAGTTCTCCACCAACCAGGACGTGCTGGGCGATGCCTACGAGTATCTGATCGGCCAGTTTGCTGCGGGCTCCGGCAAAAAGGCCGGAGAGTTCTACACCCCCCAGCAAATCTCCAGCATCCTCTCAGGGATAGTCACCCTCGATAGCCAGGACCCATCTACGGGCAAGAAGAAGCAACTGGAGAGCGTCCTGGACTTCGCTTGCGGCTCCGGCTCCCTGCTGCTCAACGTCCGGCACCGCATGGGTCCCCACGGCATTGGCAAGATCTATGGGCAGGAAAAGAATATCACCACCTACAACCTGGCGCGGATGAATATGCTGCTCCATGGGGTGAAAGACTCGGAGTTCGAGATTTACCATGGCGACACCCTGACCAATGATTGGGACCTCCTGCGCGAAACGAATCCGGCCAAGGCACCCAAGTTCGACGCCGTAGTCGCCAATCCCCCCTTTAGTTATCGCTGGGAGCCGAGTAGCGCCTTAGGCGAGGATATGCGCTTCAAGAACTATGGCCTCGCTCCCAAGTCTGCTGCGGACTTTGCCTTTCTCCTGCACGGTTTTCATTACCTCAAGCCCGAGGGAGTCATGGCCATCATCCTGCCTCATGGCGTGCTCTTTCGCGGGGGTGCCGAAGAACGCATCCGCACCAAGCTCCTCAAGGACGGCAACATCGACACGGTGATCGGCCTGCCCGCCAATCTGTTTTTCTCCACCGGCATCCCGGTCTGCATCCTCGTCCTCAAGAAGTGCAAGAAGCCTGATGACGTGCTGTTCATCAACGCCGCCGAGCATTTTGAGAAGGGAAAGCGGCAGAATCGCTTGCGGCCCGAAGATATCGACAAAATTATCGACACCTACCAGCTTCGCCGCGAGGAGGGTCGTTACGCACGCCGGGTGCCAATGGCCGAAATCGAGGAGAATGGCTATAACCTCAACATCTCCCGGTATGTCAGCACGGCCCAGGCTGAGGACGAAATCGACCTGCAGGCGGTCCACAAGGAGCTGACCGCGTTGGAGCGCAAGATCGCGGAGGCCACGCAGCGGCACAATGCTTTTCTGCAGGAGCTTGATCTACCGCCGCTGGGGGCACCGTGACAGACTGCGTTATACTCATGACGCATGATTTCAGAAGCAAGGGAGTCGTTTTGTGAGTGTATGGAAAATTTGGTGTGATGGTTCCTGCGGCCCGACCAATCCCGGCCCCTGTGCCTGGGGAGCGGTGATTGAGTCGCCGGATGGGGAGCGCACGGAGCATTGCGGCTTTATCCAGAAACGGGGCACCAACAACATTGCCGAACTGACGGCAGCCATTGAGTCCTTGCGCAGGATTCCCGAAGGGGCGGAAGTAATTCTTTGCTCTGATAGCCAGTACACCCTGAAGGGATTGGGGGAATGGCTCCCCGGCTGGATCAGGAAGGGCTGGAAAACGGCCTCGGGATCGCCGGTACTGAACCAGGAACTCTGGAAACTGCTGCACCAGGAGTATCTTACCCGCAAGGTCAAGCTGGAGTGGGTACGTGGGCACAATGGGCATCCGGAAAACGAGACGGCAGACCAGCTCGCGAACCGTGGATTGACTCTGGGATGAAGTGGGCGGGTCAGCATCTTCTCTATTTCGCCGCTGTAGCCCACAGCAAAAGAAGCACTTGGGATTCGGTGCCATCATGAGAAAGCGTAGCGCCAGAATAGAGGCTCTTCTGGGGGAAATGATGCCGCTCGCGCACGCGGTCGGTAACGCGCTGAAGCACGGTTCGGAGATGTCGCGATTGTTGACATCGCTCTATACCATTTTGTATGAGCGTGACGACGAAGCCTTCCAGGCTGTGCTGGAAACCCTCCGTGCCGAGGGACTGACCGAACTTTGGCAATACTATTGGGATCGGGCTACCGAAATGGCTTGTGCGAAATCCTATGGCAATGGGTTGCGCAGCCTCCTGATTGCCGTTCCCTTTCTGGCTCCCTGGTCCGGGGAATGCCGAGCGGCTGATCGCAAGGCGCTATCCCAGGTCCTAAAGAAGCAAGGCGTCATACCCCCGCGTGGCAAAATCCAC
>JAPTWR010000177.1 GCA_028065135.1 Acidithiobacillus sp. | reverse complement strand
CGCTGGACATGCCTGATGAAGCCCCCAATGCAGAGCGATATGGATATCCACCCTCTGCGCGAGGTGCATCCGCCTTTCCCAAGCTCCGCTTTGTCGCCATGGCGGAATGCGGTACCCACACTTTGTGCTACGCCGAGTCGGGTCCCTATGCACAAAGTGAGAGAGAACTTGCCGGCGCGGTCATGGCTCATGCCGATGCCTCCATGCTGGTGACGGCTGACCGCGGGTTTTACGGCTACGATTTCTGGAAGCTGGCCAATACTACCGGTGCCCGGCTCCTGTTTCGCCTGAGCAGCACCCTGAAGCTACCCCGGGAAGAGGGGTTGCCGGATGGCTCCTATCTCAGCACCGTCTATCCCGGTGCTGCAGACCGGAAACAAAAGCGCCAAAGCATCCGGGTACGCGTCATCGAGTATGCCTTGAAGGGGATCCCCGATGCAGAGTCCAACTATCGGCTCATCACCAACTGGCTGGATCCCACGGAAGCACCAGCGCCGGAATTGGCAGCCCTCTATCATCAGCGCTGGACCATCGAATCGAGTTTCGATGAACTCAAGACCCACCTGGCGGATCGCCGCGTCGTGCTGCGCAGCAAACGCCCGGAACTGGTCGAACAGGAGTTCTACGCCCTCCTGTTGGTCCATGCCGCCATCCGTCACCTGATGACAGAAGCCGCAGCGCAAACGGGCCAAGCCGCCCAGGATTTGTCCTTCCTCCATGCGGTGCGCGTCCTCCACCGCCGACTGCCCGCAGTCGGCGCTATTCCCCCCTCAGGGTAGGGCGACCTGGCTTCAGAGTGTCTTGCGGGAAATCGCCTTGGGTCGGGCCGTTACCACCCGAGGCAAGCGCAATCCTCGAGGAGTTCGAAGAAAAATGAGCGCTTACCCTATCAGAGACAGGGGCGATCCCCTCCACGTGGAATGTACACCATGCCTCATGGTGATCTCTAAATAAACAGTATTGTTCTTAGCTATCCCGATATATTCAACAGTGCCGGTGCAATTAGTGTTGCGCCTCCGTGTCAGCAAACTCTTGTCGGAGCCAATCACTATCAGGCCGAGTTATAAGTCGGGCATTGCTATATGCCCAATCTAACGGGTAAATAGTATGTCCCAAGTAATTTCCGGACTTGGTTCTCTCGACCACCAGCGCTACATCGACGTGATCTTCTGCAATCAAACACAGTGGCAATAGGAGAGAGAGCTTGTTAAACGTCGGGTAATATACCGGTATTGCTGTTTTGTAGTTCCAGCGCACCTTTTTAAGGGCAAGATCCAGGCTTCTATTGAAGACGTCAATCAGTTGCCTGTACGCAAACCTGTCCTTCCTGAGGTATTCAGAAAGACTCTCTTTGTATTCTTCAATCTCTGCTTCACATAGACAACTACAGTCCTTGACATCGAAATTGCGTGTGATTTTCTCTAATAGCTCTGGTGGAACCCTGTCAGAATTCTCTTCAATAATGTGCTCCCAATCGATATACGGCGGGCCTGCCTCAATGTTGTAAATCGCGTCCGAAGGTTCACTAAAATAGTACGCTGCTTGAGGTAACAGGTTGAAGATCGTTACCAACCTCTTTCCGGAAAAATTTTCTCCAGCAACACAAAATGAGTCAAGGAACCAAGCTTGAGCACTTTCACCAGTATTTTTTACGCACAGAGCAAAAATAGGCTGATAGCGATCATCAACCAGCCCCGTATTAAATGCTGCGAACTCACCGTCCGGCGAAACGCATATTTTATTTTCGTAACACAGCCTCGTAAACGTATGTCTTACGTAATTCTGAAGTGGCAAGAACTCTTTAGAGCCTTCCCAATTTTCTCCTTTCAATGCAAGCTGTGCTAGTTCACCCCAACGTCTATGAATAATAACAACAAAGTCACGAAGAGAGCCCATGGGCCTTGTTGTTTTGGCACGGCCAGCAGTTTTCCCAACCGCTTGGGGGTCCTTGCTAACTTTTTTTTGGTCCCCCGCTCGACGAGCAAAGTAGCGCGGCGGGTACACCGACTCATCTCTAACCAACTCAACTAGCTCCGGATACTCCTGAAGTAATGTCTTTAACTTATCGAACCCGTATGACTGAATCGAAAACCCGGGGAACAAACTGCGGATGATGCTACCAAGCTGTGCTAAGTCAATGGGTAGCCCTGCCGGGGATTTCTCAGCAGCTTCTATGGTTTTAACCAAAATATCAGCGAACTCTTTCTTCTTGCTCTCTTCCATTCCAACTCCTTTAATAAGTCGATAAATAAATTTTAACGGCCTCAATACACGCTTTCGATCTGGCTGAACTACCCCAGCACGGATTGTAAAGATCTAACGTGATCTCAATAGGAGAGTCACCGGAGAAAGAAGTATTCAATCAGAATTCGGAACCCCGCCGAAGTCCATCAACAAAACATGAAGAGTTTCCCTTGCTACTCCACAGTCTGCGCAAACCAACCCCTCGCACCCCTTCGCCAAACTGTTCTCGCAGATTTCTCTCCCAATCACCGTCCGGTTCGTCACCTTTCTCTAGGTCACGTAGAATGGTCGTTGTTTTCCCGGTGATGTTCTTTTCGTAGCGCCCCCCCTGTAAGCACCCCCATGGCGTCTGGATGTATTGTCGTTCCAGCCTGAACTTTCCCCCCTCTTTGTTGCTGCCAGCAATCGTGTAGCGAAACAATTCAACCGGCAAAAACAAAATGTCTGGAGATATTCTCAAGGAAACGTATCGGTTTTCACGGATTTCTATAAGATTGGGCATCACTGGTTGAATTTTTTCTTGAAGCCCTTTTGCTAGCTGAATTATGTCACTGGCCTTAATCCATCCGTTCGCGAGCAATTGAATTCCGCTAGCTTGCTTTACCGGATACCCGCGTGCGTGCCATCCCAGAAGCAAAAGCAACTGCCATTCCTGCTGATCCAGCGGCGAAATTAGCGAGATTGGCTTTTCTTTTCCAGGCTTGCCAGAGTAAAAGCTTTTCCCAGGGTGCCCTGGCAAGTCCAGCATGCAAGACTCATCCTTGTAGGGAAGAGGGGAGAAGCTCGAATCAGGAACATTCAATAGCTGTTTCTCAAGTTCATCACCCCATGCCCGGCGCAATGCTTCCACATATGCGGAGGCCCCATCAGCCCGCTGTGGAACTGCGATGTCTGCGGCAGAAAACCACGTTAACGCGCCAGCAGACATTGACACCTTATCGAGCAGGTGCGTCTCACCAGATTGAGTCAGCTTGATCTGGAATAGATTGAACCTGTAGGAAGAGTAGGCATGCCGATTGCCTGCACCATTGACTTCACGGTATATCGGCAGGGAATTATTCAACGGCGTGTAGGTGTAATGAATGCCCACCAGAAGTCCAGCCTCTTCTTCAAGTTCTCTCTCCAACGTGCGGGCAATGTGTTGCGCAACGATCTCGGATTCCGGATCACAAATTACTTTCAGAATGTCGTGGCGTTCTTGAACATCGACGGGCAGGTCAGTCAGGTTGAAACGTCCGCCTGGCAATACATATGATTTCTCGCCTGGACGATTTTTGTCCTCACGATGGTGCAGGAGAAAATTGTTGCCCAGACGAATAAATGCCCAGGCTACGTGTACCGTTCTGATTGTATCGGCCTGTGGGTTGAACTTTAATCGGCCGAGTTCTACCCGATGCAACAGAGAACGCTGCTCCTCTTTTGTCTCGGGATGACGACCATCTCCTTGTTCCCAATAGTCAGCGGGTAACAGCACTTGGCCGGATGTGGCTAGCGTCGTTAGCCAGGAACGCGCCAGCAAGGATGCTGGAAATGAAACAAACGCCCACTTGCTATTCCGGAGCTCAAGCGGATCAAGCAGAGACAACGCTTCGAATTGGCGCCGTAGCGTATAAACCAGCGACAGTGCTGTTTCCTCCGTGGCACTGCCTTGGGCGATAAGTGCGCAAACGAGCTCAGCTTCGGGGAGGCAATCGCGTTGCCGACCTTCTTCCGCATGTAGGGGGAGCATCGAAAGCACGACATTCAGCAGTGTCGCTGGATCCGCCTTGTTTTGGTTTTGGCCACGGCGGAAGATTGTCTGCTGACTGCCACCCCCACTCATCTCCCCTACGTCTCCTCTAACGTTTCGTTTTCTGCCCCCATAGTTCGTTCCGGAGAGCAGCACATCCCGTGTTGCCAACCAAGCAAGGAGTGAATCATGGCACAAAACAATTCGAACGGCATCATCATCGGCAAGAGCAATGCCGGCCACAGTGCGGTGGTTTCCAAAACCGCCTACGAGGGCACGGTCATCGCACGAGCAATGGAGCGCGCCGGCCGCAACCCTCACCTCAAGGGGCACATCCACGAGGTTCTGGTGAAGGATGCGCGCAATGCCGGCAACCTGCTCACTCTGAATGGCGCCAGCACCGAACTCACCAAAAGTACCACGGCAGGCACCGTCGATCTGGTGACCACCAAGGGCGGCAAGGTAATCGAGCGCCTTCAGGTCAAGGACGTCACCAGCCAGGCAGGCATCGACAAACTGGTCAAGCAGTGCGCCGACGGCAAATACCGTAGCGCGCAACTGGTCGGATCTGAAGAGAGTGCCCAAGCATTCAACAAGGCCGCCGAAAAGGCAGGCATCTCCAAGCGCATGACCAGCACTGGTGTGTCATCGAAGAGTACTAAGTCCTTGGCTCAGCGTGCCGGTGCCACTGGTAGCGGCAGTCTCGGCAGTGCAATGGGGCAGGCCGCCAAGGCCGGCGGTGCTGCCGACGCAATCATCGGTGGAGGCGTCGCGGCCGTGAAGGGTTGCATCGATCTGATCGACGATCGTGCGGATGCCGTGGAAGTAGCCAGCACCGTAGTCAAGGCTAGTGCCAAGGGAGGTGTCCGCGGCGCTGCTGCCGGGGCTGCTGCGACAGCGACTGGGGCTGGCGCCGTAGCCGCAGTCTCTGCGCTTGGCGTGACTGGGATGGCTGCGACCGCCGTGACGATTGGTGCTCCACTTGCCGTCGCCGTCGGGTTCGGCTACGTCGCCTCAGAAATTTTCGACTGGATCTTCGACTAAACCATCGGCCGTCACCACACGGGAGAAGCCACCATGAGCACCACCGTTCGCAACACTGCTGGAGAATCCGTCCAACTGTCCGACATACCGTTCGCCCAAGGTGGCGAAGCGGCTGTCCATGCCGTCCCCAGGTTCCCGGGCGTGGTCGTCAAGCTCTACCACTCGCAGGTTCTGCAAAAGCGGAGAGACACACTGCGCGCCAAGATCGAAGCAATGAGCAGCGATCCCAAGCTTGTCAGCCTCAAGCAGCATCCGGGTCTGGCCTGGCCGCGCTTCTCGGTGTTTGATGAACGTGGTCAGTGGCGTGGTTATGCCATGCGCAAAGCAGCCGGAGTACGCATGAATATTCTCGCCCATGCGATGGCCTATCGCGAGCAGTTCCCCAACCTTGATCGCCCGGCCGTGGTGGCCTACCTACTGAGTCTGCTCGGCACGCTGAAGGAGCTGCACACGGCGGGCGTGATGATCGGCGATTTCAACTTGGCCAACTTTCTGTGTGATCCGAATAGCGATACGGTCACGCTGATCGACTGTGATAGCTGGCAGGTCAACGCGGCGGGCAAGACTTTCCGCTGCCCGGTAGCAGCCCCCGACATGCTTGCGCCCGAGTTACAGGGCAAAGAGCTTGGCAAGGTCAACCGGACGCTGGAAAGCGAGTACTTTTCGCTGGCCATCCTGCTCTTCAAGGCATTGATGCTCGGCCGTCACCCCTACGACGTGGTCGGCGGCGCCGGTCCCGTGGAGAACATCCGCAAAGGCTACTTTCCCTATGGCCAGGGTGGCGGCGGAATCCCGAAGGGCCCGTGGTTCAACATTTGGAGCCATCTGCCCTTCAAGTTGAAGGAGCAACTCATCGGCACCTTCAAGGAAGGCGCTCTGAATGCGTCTGCGCGCACGTCCATCCCGGAGTGGATCGACGTCCTCAAGCTCTACCAGCGCGAACTTGGCAAGGGGTGGCACGACACCCAGATCAAGCCCGCCACCCCCAAGACCAAAGAATACCGGGGCACTCAGTCCATTTCCCAGCCGCTTACGGTCTAATCAAGGAGAACACCATGTTTGCTTTTGCCAATTTCATGAACACGCCCAAGGAGACGACCATGAACGAATCGCACGATGACCTAATCGACAATCCCACGCCGCGCTGTCCGGTGGCGCTGGTGCTGGATACCTCCGGCTCCATGTCCGGCCAGCCCATCGAGCAATTGAACGCCGGCATCCAGTTATTCATCGACGAAGTGAAACGCGATGACTTGGCGCGCTGGTCGGTGGATCTGGCGGTCTATACTGCTGGCGGTTCGGCTGACTGCATTCAGTCGTTCATAGGTGTCGAGCAGATTGTGGGATTTTCCCCGCTCGATGCAAGGGGAGGCACCCCGCTCGGGCAAGCAACACGCATGGCCCTTGACGACCTGGAAGCGCGCAAGAAATCCTACCGCGATGCTGGCGTGCCCTACTACCAGCCGTGGTTGGTGCTGATCAGCGACGGGGCGCCGGACTATGGCTGGCAGGATGCCGCACAGCGTGCCAGCGCGCTGTCCGCCCAGCGCAAGCTGGTCAGCCTGCCCATCGGGGTGCAGGGTGCCGATCTGAGTGTGCTATCGCAGTTCTCCAGCAAGCCCGCAGTAGCGCTCGACGGACTCAAATTCCGCGAACTGTTCCAGTGGTTGTCGGCATCCATGTCGCGGGTTTCGGCCAGTACTTCGTCCGATGCTTCGGTGCAACTTCCGAGCATGGATAGTTGGGGGAGTGTCTGACATGGCGCGCAAACACAAACCATCTTTTCGGCGAAACGCCGATAAAGTCGTCACGGACGCAACTTTTTCGGTACCGTCGTGTTTTGCCCCAACGCTAGCCAGCGAGGCCGATACATCGGTATCCACGAGCGAGCCGCCAATGGTGGAACCTTTCCCGCCATTGTCAACACCCATGACGGCCTGGCAGATCTGTGGCGATACCGTCATCGGCTTGGCGCACCGGCGCAAAGGCTTGCCCTGCCAGGACGCAGTGGCCTTTCGCCAATCACAGCGCCCGATTCTCGCCTTGAGCGATGGCGCCGGTTCTGCAGCCATCAGCGAGCGGGGCGCCCAAGCGCTGGTCATCGGGGTCACCCGTCTCATGCGAACCATGGAAGACGATCTTTCACCTTGGCTGGATAGCGAGAACGATGCATCGCAAGCACAGGCGACGCGCTGGGCGGAAAGGCTGCGGCTGCATGCATATGGCCTGCTTGCTGATCTGGCACGCACCGAGAGGCGCGATATGCGCGATGTGCGGGCCACCCTCCAGGTAGCGATCATCGGCGAACGCCACATTTTCTGGTGGAAGGTGGGCGATGGGGCCATCGTGGCCAGGAGTTCCGAAAGATTATGGTCACTAGGAAATCAGGCTAGTTCCAAGGGCGAGTTCGCCAATGAGACCTGTTTTGCTGATACGGCCAGCACCAGCGACGTACAATTCGGCATTTTGTCCGCTGCCGAAATTTTCGGTATCGCCCTAATGAGTGACGGCGGAGCGGAGAGACTGGTTTCGTGCGACGGCAACAAAGTGGCAACCCGCCTCGGTGAATGGCTCAATGACGTGGCAGAACAGAGATTCGTCGTCGACAGAATTGCTCTTGCCTTTCATGAACCCGCCATGTGGGAACGCACAAGCCTGGATGATCGGTCCATAGTGCTCGCCGCCAGAGCAACCAATTTGTTTTAGTTGTAAATCGAACCAGCTTCTTCCACACATCAGGTCGTGATAGGGACAGTAGTTACCCACTCCCCCGCACAGATCCGTACGAGCGGAATTACCGCATACGGCTCTTACCTCAGGTCCTAACGAATTCATGGCCACCTTCTTGCCGCCGCTTTGACCCGTTCATTCAAGCCATTTAGCACAATTCCGTGCCTTCCGGCACCCGGTAATCCCCCCCGGTGTCAATTTGGGTCATGCCTCTGAACTATTCTCATAACGTGAGGCCTGACTCTTTGTCCGTCATAGAGTTAGAGGTGACAAGATGAAAGCCGAAGCGATGAATTTGCTGCAATGGCAGGAGCGGTTTGGTACGGAGGAGGCCTGCGCGGAAGCATTGAAGCAACAGCGATGGCCCAATGGCTTTCAATGCCCGAAATGTGGCCATGATCATGGTCAGTGGGTAGCTGCCCGTAAAGTCTACCAATGTGGATGTTGTCGACATCAGACCTCGGTGACTGCCGGCACACTCTTTCACTCGACCAATTTGCCTCTGGTGCGGTGGTTTCTGGCCATCTACCTGATGGTCTGCGATAAGGGCGGAATATCGGCTCTGCGCTTGTCCAAGCAGATCGGAGTTTCCTGGATCACCGCACATCGCATGCTGCGCAAGATGCGCCACGCTATGGCCGACCGGGACAGTATCTATCGCTTGGGTGGCTTGGTAGAGGTAGACGACGCTTTCGTCGGTGGAAGAAGGTTTGGAGGCAAGTGTGGTCGGGGCGCGGAGGGAAAGACTCCTGTCCTGGTGGCCGTCGAAAGTCGTGGCAAGAAGGCGGGTTTTATCGCCATGGAAACGACCTCTTCGGTGTCCGGTGAAAATATCCGCCAGTTCGTGAAACGCCATCTGCTCCCGCAGCAACCGACACGCACGGATGGCCTCGTAGCCCTGCGGGTTTTGGGGGAGACGCAGCAACATGAAGGCCGTGTGACGCCGGCCGAGTTGGTGGATGAATGGTTGCCCTAGGTACACATCGCCATTGGTAATCTCAAGGCCTATTTGCTGGGTACTTTCCATGGAGTCACTGAAAAATATCTGCAAGAGTACCTGGATGAGTTTGTCTATCGCTTCAACCGCCGATTTTGGGAACCCGAGTTGCCAATGCGTCTGCTCAATGGGTGTATGGACCATAGGCCCGTCTGCCTGTCTGCTGAGAATAGTTCATAGGCATGATTTGGGTTGTGCCAGAAAACCTGCCGAACACGCCTGGATCGGTCCGGAGCTACTCCACCAACAATTCCAGGGCGGCGAGAATATCCCCCTTCTCAGGATCCGTGCCGCCCATGCCCACCCGTTCAAACAACCGCTCCACCAGGAGCAGCGGAATCACCACGCGGACCGTGTTGCGAGCCGCAGGGGCCTGCCGTTCCGGTGTGCCCTCAGAACCGGCCCGGTCGGCGTAGGAGCCCTCGCTTTGCGGATCTCCCGCATCATCGTCTTCGGCGGCGGAGCTGCCGTTGCGGGAAGCGGCCACCGTCGCGGTATGCTCCGTGCTGTCGCCGTCTGTATCCCAGATCTTTTCTTCGCCGTTTCCCGGTGCGGTATGGCTCTGCGAATCCGCCATTGGTGGAACGTCTGCCATGCCCGGCGGCGGAACCGCCGTATCGCCTGCAGGTAGAGGAACCGCGACGGCCGTATTGCCGGTGACGGTGGCAGGGTTGGGCTCCGGGTGCTGTTCCCTTTGCTCTATCGCATTCAAAAGCGCACGACTGAACGGCGCACCCTCCTGGATGGCTTCGGCCACGGCATCGATCCAATGGCTTTTTTCCGGGTCCCCCTGCCAAGACAGCAGGCGTTGCAATTCCAGTATTCCCAGGTCCTCCAGGGATACCCCTATCCGGATTGCCAGCTCGGACGCGGCGGGATCGGCCTTGGCGAGTATCCGGGACACCCAGGATCTGTCGCGTCCGATACGCCGCGCTAATTCCGCCTTACTGATCTGCAAGGTATCCAGGAGGGATTGCAGGGCGGCGGCTATGTCCGTATCCCGCATATCGGCACGGGCCAGATTCTCCACTAGCTGCATCTCCAGGCGGTCCGCCGGATTCTCCGAGTGGGTGATGACGGTGGGGATGCGCTGGAGATTGTAATCCTTTCGGGCGCAGGGCTCCCCCCGATCCCGGGCGATCATCGCGGCACGCCAGCGCCGCTCTCCGGCCACGATCCGGTACTTTCCCTGCCCATTGGCCTCCACCGTAATGGGCTGGAGCACCCCGTGTTGCAGGATGCTGTCCGCCAGTTCCTCCAGACTCTGGTCGCCCTCTCCGGCCTCCAGACTGCGGCGGGGCTGGTTGGGGTCGGGCTCGATGTTGTCCAGGGACAGATACAGAGCCACCAGATTGGTGTTACTCCCGTCCGGAGCGGCTTGCAGAGCCGCACGGGCGGCATCCAGATTGATACCTTTCAATAACGATTCTTTCAC
>JAPTWR010000094.1 GCA_028065135.1 Acidithiobacillus sp. | reverse complement strand
AGGGCAACTCGCCGTCTTTGATTTTCGTGTATCGGAAAGCGCCTGCTATGCCTGTCTCTACCCGGACGGCGTAGAGGATACCGAAGATACCTGCTCACGCAGCGGCGTCCTTGGCCCACTCCTCGGTGTACTCGGCAGCATGCAGGCAGCAGAAGCCATCCGCCTGCTGTGCACCGGCCATTCCCCGCTGGCCGGCCAACTCCTGCTGGTGGATGCGCAAAGCTGGCAGTGGCGGCAGATCGCCTTGCGCCGCGACCCGGCCTGTGGCGTCTGCGCATGAGGCGCCTGAAACTGCCACGCACCCTGGCCAACGCCCTGCTCGCAGACCTGCAATCCGGTGTTGGCGAAGGACTTATCGGCGCTACCGCCGACATGCCGGTCTCCATCTATCCCTGCCCACCGGCGAACCTTGCCGCAGCGTCCGCGTTGATCCAGTCCCGAGGCGAAACATCTTTCGCACATTACGCCCATGCCGCCGCGCCGATCGCGGATATCGTCCCCATCGGCACGCCCTACCAGATATTGCTGGCTGCGGATACCAAAGGGGTGATCGTCCTGCGCGCCTTCTCCCGCGCGGGGGATGGCGCGGCCTGGCAGGAACTCGATATCGAACTCGACCATGACTGAGACCTCAGAGTTTTCTGTGACGTCCTTCAACATCCAGGTGGGCATCGGCTCCCACCGCGCCCGGCACATGTTCCTGCACGGCTGGAAGTACGTGATGCCCCATGGTCAGAGTCTGCGCAACCTGGAGCGGATCGCCGCGGTCTTGGAGGGAACCGACGTCGCCGGACTCAACGAAGTCGATGCCGGCTCTTTTCGCAGCCAGTATGTCAACCAGGCGGGTTTTCTCGCTGACCGCGCCCATTTCCCTTACTGGGCGCAACAACGTACCCGTGACTTCGGCGACTTTGCCCAGCACAGCAATGGCATTCTCTCCCGCTGGCCGATTGAAGAGACCATAGCGCATTCCCTGCCCAGCTTCATGAATGGGCGCGGCATGCTGGAAAACCGGCTCAACGCTGGTGGAAGATCCCTGACAGTGATCATCACCCACCTCGGCCTCAGCCGTCATGCGCGCCTCAGTCAGATACGCGATCTCGCCCAACGCCTGCGCGGACGCCCGAATCTCATTCTCATGGGCGACCTGAACTGCACGGCGCGCTCCCCGGAAATGCGCCTGCTCCTCAATGAAAGTGGCCTGCAGGCGCCGCCCTGGAGCCCACCGACCTTTCCCAGCTGGTCACCGCGCTTTTCCTTCGATCACATCCTCTGTAGCCCTGACCTGGAATTCACGATGATTGAAACCGTCACCGAGCCCCTCTCCGACCACCTCGCCCTCAAGGCAAAACTGCGCTGGGACTCGGCGACAGCGGCAGATGCAAAGCACCAGTGACGGTAAAAGGTACCCGCATATCGAACATGCCGGTCACCAGATAACCTTTGACGGTATAGGGGAGCCCCGCCCCGGCGCTGATACTGCCGAGATCCCCCAGCAATGTCAGAAAATTGCCTGTGACCGGGATGCTCACCGTGGCGCTACCATAGGCGGGCACCTCGATCGGCTTGTCCAGCAATCCGTAGGCCACCTGCCGATCCCGCACATACAAGCGCGCCTCCCCCGCCTTGGCATGGAGCGCGCTGTCATTGGGGTTGCTGACCTTGAGCGACAGCATAAAAGTCTGCGCGACCAGTCCTACCGTTTCGGGCTGAATATTCAGCAACTGCACTTCCGGCTGGTGAGCAGGGAAGGCTCCGCAGGCGCTGAGGGGCAGCGCGACCAGCAACGCAACCCAGCAGCGAAACCGTTGGGTGATGCGGGAACTTCGTGCGACAATGGCCATCCGAGCACTCCTGCAAACGTCAGTCGTCGAGTATAACCCAGGGAATGACCGAGAAAAGCCCAGACCCGCACACCGCCAAAAACAGTGCGCACCAACCGCGATGGGAGTGCGATGATGGAACGCTGCGCCTCAGCGGACGCTGGACATTGCGGCGTATCGGCGGGAGATTCGCGGCACAGGAAGCGGCACTGCGGAACATCAGCCCGGAAGTATGCTGGGATCTCTCGGCAGTCGAGGTCCTCGACAGCGCCGGGGCTCTCCTGCTTTGGCGCGCATGGGGCAATCACCTGCCCAACAATATCCGGATGGCCGACCAGCATCACAGCATCTTCGCCCGTCTGGCGGATATCCAACCCGTCGCGGAGCGACCCCGGCATCCCTGGCATTTTCTCGACCAGCTCGGCGCCTTCCTGATAGAAACCGGACGCGACCTCTGGGGACTTTTTCTGCTCATGGGTGCTCTGCTGCTGGAGTTCGGGCGTGGCCTGCGCCACCCGCGAAGCTTTCCCTGGCGCGAAATCTCCGCCACCATCGTCAATACCGGACCGAATTCATTGCCCATCCTCACCCTGATCGGCTTCCTCATCGGCGTGGTGATTTCCTTTCAGTCGGCCTCGACGCTCGCCCAATACGGCGCCAACATTTATATCATCAACATTGCGGGTCTGAGCATACTGCGTGAGTTTGGCCCGCTGATCACCGCCATCATTCTCTCGGGGCGTTCCGGCTCGGCGTTTACCGCGCAAATCGGCGGCATGTGCGTAACCGAAGAACTGGATGCCCTGCGCACTTTCGGCATCCCCCCGACCCGCCGTCTGATTCTGCCCAAGGTCATTGGGCTGGCGCTGGTGATGCCACTGCTCGTCCTCTGGACCGATATGGTCGGACTGTACGGAGCCATGCTCGTGGCCAAAGTGGATCTCGGCATCAGCAACCGCTTCTTTATCCAACAAATGCCCGTGGTAGTCCCCAGTTTCAATTTGTGGCTGGGCGTTTTCAAAGGAGTCCTCTTCGGTATCCTCATCGCGTGGATCGCCGGCTTTCATGGCCTCAAGGTGAAGCCCAACACCACCAGCCTGAGCCGGGAAACCACCAACTCGGTAGTCATGTCCATCACCGTCGTGATTCTTATCGATGCCATCCTTGCCCTGGTCTTTGCCAACACGGGAATCGTCAATTGATGGTCCGCTCCGACGCCATTGTCCTGACCGATATCGCCACCCGGTTTGGAACCCACTGGGTTCAGCGGCACCTCGATCTGACCGTTCGGTGCGGGGAGATACTCGCCATCGTCGGCGGCAGCGGCACCGGTAAGACCACGCTGCTGCGCGCCATGATGGGCCTCGTTCCCATCGCTGAAGGACGGATGACCATTCTTGGCGAAAATCCGCAAGCGCTCAATCTGCGCGAACTGATTGCCCTGCGCCAGCGCTGGGGGGTGCTCTTTCAACAGGGAGCCCTGTTCAGCGCCCTGACGGTTTATGAAAATATCGCCTTTCCGCTACTGGAGTGGGGACATCTCAGCCGTTCCGAAATCAGCGATCTGGTAGCTCTGAAGTTGCAAATGGTAGGCCTGAAGCCCAGCGACGCCTGGAAACTGCCAGCGGAGTTGTCGGGAGGAATGGTCAAACGGGTCGCCCTCGCCCGCGCCCTGGCCATGGAGGCGGAGATTCTCTTTCTCGACGAACCCACTTCCGGACTCGACCCTATCGCGGCCGCGGAATTTGACGCCCTGCTTCGGCAGGTCCACGGTGACATCGGCTTTACCGTGGTCATGGTCAGTCACGACCTGGACAGCCTCGCCGCCACCGCTGATCGTGTCGCGGTACTGGCCGACGGCAGAGTGCTGACGGTCGGTTCACTGATCGAGGTTCAACAGGTGGACTTCCCCTATATTCGTGCATTCTTTCATGGGGAACGGGGCGAGCGCCTGCTGACCAGCCTCCGCGCCGCAGAAAAATGCCCTACTCTCCCCAGCGCTGCGCAATCCGGTTCGGCAACCCCAGTTGGTCCAGAATCCGCGCCACGATGAAATCCACCAAATCTTCGATTTTTTGGGGGTGGTGGTAAAAACCGGGGCTCGCCGGCAGAATGCGTACCCCCATCTGTGCCAGCTTCAGCATATTTTCCAGATGAATCGTCGAGACGGGGCTTTCGCGGGGCACCAGAATGAGTTTCAGGCCTTCTTTCAGCATCACATCGGCGGCGCGCTCGATCAGATTCTCGGACAGCCCGTGGGCAATGGCGGCCAGTGTCCCCCCGGAACAGGGACAGACCACCATGGCCTGAGCCGCATTGGAGCCGGAGGCCACGGGAGACAGCCAGTCATCCTGGGCATAAACCGATAACAGGTCCGGGTCGGCGCCGAACCGTTCATTGAGGAAACGGGTCACCGCCTCAGCCGTATCCGGGAGATCCAGACTCAACTCCTCACGGCAAACCACCCGCGCCGCGTCCGATATCAGCAGATAGACCCGCACCCCGGCGGTCAGGAGCACCTCCACCAGCCGCAATCCATAAGCGGCACCGGAAGCGCCGCTTATCGCCACACAAACCCGATCCTGCCGTCGCCGATCTTCCATTAGCGCTCCTTGACCCGGATGGAACCCGGGATTACGACCCTGCCGGTACATCCCGGCGGGCGAGACGTTCGAGCAGGCGTCCGTGAATCCCGCCGAAGGCACCGTTGCTCATGATGAGTATGTGATCCCCCGGGCGCAATTCTGCGTCCAGCGCCCGCAAGAGCGCGTCCATATCGACATAAACTTGCGCGGCGGAATCCAGGGCTGCCGCCACATCCCAACCCAGATCTGCCGGAGCATAGACAAACGCTCGATCCGCGCCTTGCAAACTTGGTCCCAGCGTCTGCCGGTGCACCCCCATCTTCATGGTATTGGAGCGTGGTTCCAGCACGGCAATCAGACGCCCCGTCCCCGCCATCCGCCCGCGCAGGGCCGTGATGGTGGCAGCGATGGCCGTGGGGTGGTGGGCAAAGTCGTCATACACCGCCACGCCACCAGCCCGTCCACACAGCTCCAGGCGCCGCCGCACCCCCTGAAAGTTGCGCAATGCCACACATCCGACCGCTAGCGGTACCCCGGCATGCCGCGCCGCCAGCAAGGCCGCTAATGCATTCTCGGCGTTGAAGGACCCGGCCATCTCCCAACTGACTTGCCCGCGCTCGACGTCCTGCTCCAGCACGGTAAAACGGCTGCCATCCACAGCGTCCAGCCGCACCTGCCACTCACCCGTACCGGCAAAGCGTTGCAGTGGCGTCCAACAACCGCGCTCCAGCACCCGTTTCAGCGCTGGTACTCCATCATTCACGATAACCGCGCCCGCGCCGGGTACGGTGCGCAGCAGGTGGTGAAACTCGGTGATGATCGCCTCTACATCCGGAAATATATCGGCATGGTCGTATTCCAGATTGTTGAGTATCAGCGTCCGCGGGTGATAGTGCACGAACTTGGAACGTTTATCGAAAAAGGCGGTGTCATACTCATCCGCCTCGATCACAAAAAAAGGGCTATCCGTCAGCCGCGCCGACACACCGAAATTGCGCGCCTCCCCACCGATGAGAAACCCCGGATCGAGTCCTGCCTCCTGCAATATCCAGGTCAGGATGGAGGTCGTCGTGGTCTTGCCGTGGGTACCCGCCACGGCCAGTACCCAGCGGCTTTGCAGTATCTCCCGGGACAGCCAGGCGGGACCGGAATCATAGGGTATCTGCCGGTCCAGAACGGCCTCCACACAGGGGTTGCCTCGCGACAGGGCGTTGCCGATGAGCACCAGGTCGGGGACAGGATCCAGTTGAGCGGGATCATAGCCTTCATGGACCATAACCCCTTCACGGGCCAGCAGATCACTCATGGGGGGATAGGTGTGTGCATCCGAACCCGTTACCTGGTGCCCCGCCGCCCGCGCCAGCAACGCGATACCTCCCATGAAAGTCCCGCAGACGCCGAGGACGTGGATATGCATGGTAGGGCGGGCCTAGTGCATGGTACTGCGCGCCGGTGCGCCGAGGCGTTGATCCAGCGCCTGATTGGCGAGTTCATAGAGCGCGTTGAATTTTTCCAGAAGCTCCTGATAACGGGCCATCATCTCCGCCTCTTCCACCAGCACCGGATGATCGTCCAGGGAGCGCGCCAGCATATCCCGGGCCATACCCAGACGTTCCACCACCTCAAAATAGGCCCAGCCGTCCGGTGGCTGGGCGCTGGCCGCCGCGATCTCCTGCTGGTAATACCAGACCAGAGCCGCCCGCGTCACCGCCTGCGCCGCCGTCATCTCCTCCGCCTCGGTCAACTGCCATTCGTGGCTGACCGGCTCCTGCCAATCCAGATAGCTATGCCAGCGCTGGCCGTTCTCATCCGCCACGAATTCGAAGCGTACCCCCACCCCCTGATCGCCCAGCCGGGCAATCAGCCGCTCCGCCTCGTCCCAGTCTTCCGCATAGTCTGGCACTGCGCCACCGGGCACTGCGCCCATGACCAGGCGCTCCACTGCCTCGACAAATTCCTCGTCAAGGGGGGCGGTACGCGCATATTCCAAGGCATCATTGCTACTCAAAAAAAAGGCCATCCACAGGGCTACTGGCGCTGGCATACAGCTTGCGTGGCATACGTCCCGCCAAAAAAGCCTTACGCCCCGCCTCCACTCCCTGCCGCATCGCCTCGGCCATGAGAATGGGGTCTTTGGCGGCGGCAATGGCGGTGTTCAACAAAACGCCATCACAACCCAGCTCCAGCGCCACCGCCACGTCAGACGCCGTGCCCACGCCCGCATCCACCAGAATCGGTACTGTCGCCTGCTCCAGAATGATGCGCAGATTGTAAGGATTACGAATACCCAGACCCGAGCCGATGGGTGCCGCCAGCGGCATCACCGCCACACAGCCCATCTCCGCAAAGGTCTTGCAGACCACCGGATCATCCACACTGTAGACCATCACCTCGAAGCCCTCGGCGATGAGGGTTTGGGCCGCATCGTAGGTCTGTCGCATGTCCGGATATAGAGTCTGAGGGTCACCGATGACTTCCAGCTTGACCAGTTTCCAGTCACCCAGTTCCCGAGCCAGACGGCAGGTGCGCACCGCGTCCTCCGGCGTGTAGCATCCTGCCGTGTTCGGCAGGATGGTAAAGCGGTCCGCCGGGAGAAACTCCAATAGATTAGGTGCGTCTTTACTCTGCCCCAGATTCATCCGGCGCAGAGCCACGGTGACGATCTCCGCGCCAGATGCATCGACGGCCGCCCGGGTCTCGGCGAAATCCTTATATTTTCCCGTACCCACCAGCAGACGGGACTGATACTCCCGCCCTGCAATCACCAAAGGATCTTTACGCATTGTGTTTGTCTTTCGCCTCAAAAAAATAAGGGATTAGCGCGGAGCACTCAGCCACCGCCTACCGCCTGGATGATCTCCAGGCGGTCACCGGCCGACAGCGTCACCGTAGCGTGGGTACTGCGCGGTACGATTTCACCATTGCATTCAACGGCTACACGGCGCTCCGCCCAGCCCAACTCGGCCAGCAGCGCCCGCACCGTTATCTGCTCAGGCACCTCACGGGCCACACCATTCACCAGAATCTGCATGATAGCGATGCTAGAACCTCACCGGAAAAGCGTCAAGCGAATGCGCCCGCCCACGTGGCGCAGAGGTCCTGAATGATCGCGGCAATGACGAATAACCCCATGTTCAGGGGGTAGGTATGGTCACCGCCGCCCCCGGTATCCCTACAGAAGCCTTCCATTGCTGCATCTTGCCGATGAGTGGCGATTCGGCGCATTGCTGTGAGGTAATCGAACTGCAGGCACTGGCCCACTCCCCGGTTACCCCGAAAAACTTTGCTGCGGATTGCAGTTGCTGGGACCGGGCGCCCGTGGCCCGGGTACTGAGTGCCTGATAATGCGCCGCGCGCTTCTCCGCCCAAGCGGAGACATCCTGCCAGCACGACGTCCGCGCAACGGACGACATCGCCGCACACCGGGCGCTGTCCTGCCGTGCCTTGGCCATATCCCCCTGCCACGCACCGGAAAAGGATGTGCCGGCGTCGCTCAGCGTCTGCGCCGCCGAGGGCGCTGCCGGAATAGCCGGTGCGGCGGGAAGGGCTGGCGCTGCGGTGGTCAAGGGCAGCGCGGTGGATGAATAACGAACCGGGGGCGGTGTTATGGAAGGCGTGGGCGGGCGGGAAACAATGGCTGGCGCACTGCGCACCGGTGCCGATGTAACGCGGGCAGGCGGCAATGGAGCTGCGGCAAAGGCCGAATAGTTACCCACCATGCCTTGCGACTGCGGCGACATACCGTTCGTCGTAGTCGTCGCACACCCCGCCAGTATCAGCATGCCACCCATGGCGAGCACGGACCATTGCATCCAACCCATAAAGCACTCCTTCGTCAAATCATAAAGTAGCGTTCGAGTCTAACATCAGGGCATGACTGCTCAAGAGCTTAATCCATGGCATGCCCCTGGAAACCCGCGTCGGAAGGTTGCCACCATGCTCGGTCTGGCCGCCGTGCGTTGACCACTCCCCTTCCGGTCCTTAGAATAGGCGATATCTACGTGGGAGGGGACCCCCTCCCTTTTTTTGCATCCTCTTGTTGGCGAGGTGGGGCATGCAGGCGGTCTTGGCATTGGCAGACGGCAGCATCTATCGCGGTATAGGCTTTGGTGCCACCGGATTGGCAGCAGGTGAAATCTGTTTTAACACCGCCATGAGTGGCTACCAGGAGATCCTTTCTGATCCCTCGTATCAGGGACAGATCATCACGCTCACTTATCCCCATATCGGCAATACCGGGGTCAACCCGGAGGACATGGAAGGTACCCGGATATTCTGCTCCGCTCTCGTCGTGCGCAATCTGCCACGGCAACCCAGCAGTTGGCGCAGCACCCAGGACCTGTCCTCCTTCCTGCAGACCCATCGAATTCCCGGCATCGCGGGAATCGACACCCGCGCTCTCACCCGCAGACTGCGGGATAGCGGCGCGCAGAATGCTGCCGTCCTCGTCGGAGAAGCGGCCAGCGAAGAGAAGGCCCTGGCTGCGGCGCGCGCTTTCCCAGGCCTCATCGGCCGTGATCTGGTGCAGGATGTGGGCTGCCGGGACGCATACACCTGGGATCTCGCCAGCGGCACCCCCGAAGAGGGCTATCACGCCCAGGCCGTCACCCGGACACAGTGCCATGTGGTGGTCTACGATTTCGGCACCAAGCGGAATATCCTGCGCCTGCTGGCGGATCGGGCCTGCCGAATCACGGTGGTGCCGGCCCGCACCGCGGCCGCCGAGGTGATCGCCCTGCGCCCGGACGGCGTACTCTTCTCCAATGGTCCCGGTGACCCGGCGGCCCTCGGCTATGCGGAAGAGGCCATGCGCCAGGTCATCGTCACGGGTATTCCCACCTTCGGACTCTGTCTGGGGCATCAGTTGCTGGGACTGGCCCTGGGCGCCAAGACCGTCAAGATGAAGTTCGGGCACCACGGTGCCAACCATCCGGTCAAAGACCTGCGCAGCGGTCGGGTGTTGATCACCAGTCAGAACCACGGTTTCGCGGTGGACGCGGACACCCTGCCGGAGTGCCTGGTGGCGACCCATGCCTCACTGTTCGACGATAGTCTGCAGGGCATGGCGCATCGGGAGCTGCCCGTATTTTCCTTTCAGGGCCACCCTGAGGCCGGACCCGGGCCCCACGACGCCCGTGCAATTTTTGACGACTTCGTTCACGCCATGAAGCAGTACGGAGGCCGTCACCATGCCTAAACACCAGGACATCAAAAGCGTGCTCCTCATCGGCGCCGGGCCTATCATCATCGGCCAGGCCTGTGAATTCGATTATTCCGGCGTACAGGCCTGCAAGGCGCTGCGGGAAGAGGGTTGTCGGGTCATTCTGGTCAACTCCAACCCCGCCACCATCATGACCGATGCGCAGACTGCGGACGCCACCTATATCGAACCCATCGAGTGGCAAACCGTGGCGCGCATCATCGCCATGGAACGCCCCGATGCCATTCTCCCTACCATGGGCGGTCAGACCGCACTGAACTGTGCCCTGGACCTACACCGGGAGGGGGTGTTGGAGCAGTACGGTGTCAAACTGATCGGCGCTTCCGTGGAAGCCATCCGTGAGGCCGAAGATCGCGGCCTCTTCAAAAAGGCCATGGAAGAAATCGGCCTGGAAGTGGCCCGTTCCGCTTTCGGCCATGATATGGAAGGCGCGCGCCAGATCGCGGAGGATATCGGCTTTCCGGTCATCATCCGGCCGTCCTTCACCCTGGGCGGCACCGGCGGCGGCATTGCCTACAACCGTGAGGAATTTGAGGACATCGCGGCGCGCGGCCTGGAGGCCAGTCCTACCCACGAAATCCTCATCGAAGAATCCATCATCGGCTGGAAGGAATTCGAGATGGAAGTGGTCCGCGACCGGGCGGATAACTGTATCATCGTTTGCTCTATCGAGAACTTCGATCCCATGGGCATCCATACCGGGGACTCCATCACCGTG
>JAPTWR010000074.1 GCA_028065135.1 Acidithiobacillus sp. | reverse complement strand
TCCGCCCACATGCAGCCCATATACTGCCAGCGTTCCCGGTAATGATGGAGTTCTCCGGTCTGATGGGTGGATATCCGCTGGCGTCTCTGCAGGCGCGCCGTGATCTTGTCGAAATAGGCAAATTGGGCATCAAAGCGTACGGTCTCCACGCGAGCTGTCCGGTTATGCAATTTGGCAAGGAAATAGCCGAGGTCCGTCAGGCGCGCATATAATGACGCCGCATCGTTGTGTTCAATACATTCTCTGATGACGCTGGAGAGGGATTGTCCAGGACAGAATTCCTCGATGATGACACTGTTGATATCCCGTGAAATTCCCAGGGGCTGCGGAATATACAGGCGTTCGGTCTGGAAACCCAGGTCGCGCAACAGATGCATATGCCGCCATTCATTGTGCGCCCGGTCCCAGGCCTGTTGCGGGTCCCTATGGATACGGTTGAAGAACTTGCCGATCACTTTCTGCTGGGAATGGGTTTCCTCATAGAGAAATACCGCATTGGATGCCGGAAACTGAAATACCCGAAACTGACTGGAGCCCTGCCCATGGTCTGGTCGTGGAAATATCTGCCTATCGAGATACGCGTAGAGTGGATCGTAGGGATTCAGACGGCCCAGGTATTTCATTGGGCGCCGTTTGCCTTGCCCTGAATCTCCGGGGGTGGAGGCCGCAGTACCGGATGTAATTCTATCCCGATGATTTTCCAGCCCGACTCCGCACCATTCATCAACGGCGCGATATTTCGCTGGATTTGTTGCTCCAGCGCAGCCCTGGCTGAGGTGGAGCCGGTGATGTCCGCCAGGTCAGGAAACGCCATGAAGGGGTTGGCGATGCGCGCATCCAGTTGCCCCTGCAATGGGAGAAGGCTCTTCCAAGGGCCATCGCCCTGCAGGATGGCCACCGGATGAATGGTCAGGACATGGATTTGCCCGGTATGGTCCGTAATGGTGACGCCATAAGACCCCAGGTCCACGGCGCGTTGGGCGGGTATCGGCGCCGCCGGTTTCCGTGTCACGAGCGGCGCGCCGATACTCCGCGGACGAACCGGCAGATGGAGGGCTATACCCACGGCAATGGCTGTGAGCAGCACGGCGAGGATGACGAAAATCGCCCATCGACCGCGGCTGGACCGTGCCCACTTTTTGGGACGTGTTGCCAATCTCCGTTTCTCCTTTCCCGGCTGAACGGGGCCTGCCTGTGCGATATCCCTTCCTGCCCGCCAGGAACATGGGCGATGTGGGTTAGTGGGGCGGTTGCAGCACGGGCGAGGCGGCTAAAATCAACATGGCGCAGGCGACCTGGACGAAGGGGCTGCTGCCCAGCGCCGTACCCACGCAGGATTTTCGGGCGGTGGACCAGACGGGGCGGCGCCAGGCGGCAGCGGGCGCTTGGCTTGGGTTATCCACTCAGAAAAGGCTCTTGATAGTGTTCATCAGCCGGTCGCCGATATCCGTTCCCGCGCCGCTTGTCGTTGACGCCGTGGGCGCGGCAACGGGCGGATATCCTGCAAGATAATCACTGACGCCGATGATATTGCTGCCACCGCTGATGGTCGGGCCGGTCACCGAGGGCGGCCGGAAGAATCCGGTAGCCGGGCTGCCCGCCATGGCCGTCCGCATATAGTGAATCCAGATCGGCAACGCCTCCCGCGCACCCGCAGCCCAGCGGCCCATGGTGCGGTTATCGTCGTAGCCCACCCAGACGCTGGTGGTGATGCGCGGGCTAAACCCGTTGAACCAGGCGTTGTTTTCGTGGTTGGTCGTGCCGGTTTTGCCGGCGATGTCATTGCGCCCGAGGCTCTGGGCGGCGACACCGGTCCCGATTTTGATCACTTGTTGCATCATTTCAGTCATCAGGTAGGCTACCCCGGGGGGTATGGCCGTCTGCTGGGGGGGCGGAGTATAGCCCATGGGGCAGTTGAGCAGGGAGATCTGGGTGCCACGACTGTTCACGATTCTGGTGATGAGATAGGGCTTGGGCAAAAAGCCGCCACTGGAGAAGACCGCATAGGCGCGAGCGAGTTGCAGGGGACTGTAGTCCCCCGCGCCCAGCACCATGGACGGCACCTGAGGCACCTGCTTTGCCGGAAAACCAAAGCGTTGCACATACTGCGCCGCGTAGGGAATGCCGATATCCATCAGGATACGCACACTGGGCACGTTATGGGAGTACGCCAGATTCGACCATACCGGGATCGGCGTATTGGAGAACTGGTTACTGTAGTTGGTCGGTACATAGACCTGGCCGGTAGGCAGGGTGATGGACAGGGGGGTGTCCGGAATCGGGGTCTGGGGCGTCATGTAGGTGTTCTTGCCCGAAGCCAGCAGTGCCGGCGCATCCATGGCCGCGGCGTAGACGAACGGCTTGAAGCCCGATCCGGGTTGCCGGTAGGCAAACACGGCGCGATCGAAATGGCTGAGTTCATAGCTGAAGCCGCCCACCAAGGCGTGGATGGCCCCGGTGCGACTGTCCAGACTGACCAGGGCGCCCTGTACCTGGGGAACTTGTGAAAGCTGCCAGCCCGCGTTCTTCCCGGCCGAGGACCAGACATTGGCTCCCCATTCCTGGCCAGCCCCCGCCGTGACAGCGTGGACATAAGGGCGCAGCCAGATCAGGTCGCCGCTGTGCAGGACCGCGTTTACCGTACGCGGCATGGGTGCGCCCACACGGGGGCGTGCCCAGTTGACGTCGCGCAGGGTCAGCGTGACATTTTTTACGCCTTCCAGAGAGACCGTGGCGCTTTTGGGGTCGGCGCTGACCACTACGCCCCATTTGAGGTTGGCCGGATCATGTGGTGGCAACATGTCCGGCCGCTTGCCGGCGAGAGCCGCCTGCAGCGCAGCCCCGCTGAGACGTGCGATGGGGCCACGGTAGCTTTTGGGATCCATGCTGGAGAGCCCCATATCGTAGTTTTCCAGGCCCACAGCAATCGCCTCATTCGCCGCTTCCTGATCTTGCGGCACGATGGTGGTATACACCTTGAGGCCGGAACGGTAGGTGAAATCGCTGCCAAATTGCTGGGTAAGCCAACTGGCGATCCAGTCGGTGACGTAGGGCGCGCCATTGCTGGCGGCGGCATGATAGCGCGAGAGAATGGGCTCCGCATTGGCCTTCGCCTCCTCATCCGCAGAAATATAGCCGAGCTTTTCCATGCGTTTGAGCACATAGCCGCGGCGCCTCCTGGCGAGATCGGGATTCACTACGGGGTTTAGGACCGAAGGCGCCGGCGGTAGCCCGGCAATAGTTGCCATCTCCCCCAGTGTCAGTTCACTGACGCCTTTTCCGAAATAGGTCCGGGCCGCTGCCTGCACGCCGTAGGCCCCTTGCCCGAGATAAATCTTGTTCAGATAAAGTTCAAGAATCTGCTTATGGGTGAAATGAGCGGCGAGTTTGTATGCCAGGAGAATTTCCGCGATCTTCCGGGAAATGGTTTTTTGCGGAGTCAGGTAAAAGTTCCGGGCCACCTGCTCCGGGATGGTGCTGGCACCCTGCATCGGCGCCATATGAATGACGTCCACCACCGCCGCCCGCAGAATCCCGGGATAGCTGACCGGGTAATACAGCGGGTTGATACTGTAGAAACGGGCGTTTTCGGCGGATATGAAGGCTTCCTGCAACCGGGCCGGAATCTGGTCGAGGGGCAGCGCATAGCGCATCTGAGGACCGACCTCCTGCAGCAGCGCGCCGTTCGCGGCGTATATCCGCAAGGGTTCATCCGGATGCCATTCCTTGAGTTCGTGGACAGGCGGTAGAGTTTGCCAGATGCGGTAGACATAAATGCCGACGCCGATCCCGATATTGATCAGAATCAGCAGGATGATCAGTAAAATCCAGCGTCCATAATGGTGGCGCTTCGGTTGCCTGGCGCGCGCGCGCGGGGTATTCGCTTGAGCCATTCCGTTTCTTTCCGTGTGTATGAGTACTTCGCAAAGCGCATGCTGGCCTGCACTTTGCGAAGTATCCTATCCCGGCTTTTGCATTGCGATGCGGCCGATGGCGCAATACTATACCACCATGAATCTGAAGAGTCGCTTTGCGCCCAGCCCCACCGGTTACCTGCACCTTGGCAATGCCCGCACAGCCCTTTTCGCTTGGCTGGCGGCGCGTGGCGCGGGTGGAACATTCACTTTGCGTCTGGAAGATACGGATCAGCAGCGCTCTCCAGAGATCTATGAGAGAGCCCTGCTGGAAGATCTGCGGTGGTTCGGCATCGACTGGGACGAAGGCCCGGACCGTGGTGGCGACCACGGCCCCTACCGGCAGATGGAACGTCTGCGCCTCTATGATGCGTATTATGCCCAGTTGCAGGCGGCCGGGCAGGCTTACCCCTGCTATTGCAGTGCCGATGATCTGGCCGCCGAGCGCGCCGTGCTGCGCTCCGCCGGAAAGGCGCCGCGCTATGGGGGGCGGTGCCGGCACCTCGACGCCGCGGCGCGGGCCGAGCGCGAGGCTGCCGGGTTATTGCCTACCCTGCGGTTCCGGGTGCCAGATCAGGGCACCCTCACGGTGCCGGATCTGGTTTGGGGTGAGCGACACTATGCGCTGGCCGATCTGGGGGATTTTGTCATCCGTCGCAGCGACGGCAGCCCCGCCTTTTTTTTCGCCAATGCGGTCGACGACGCGCTGATGGAGGTGAATCTGGTTTTGCGCGGCGAGGATCATCTGACCAATACGCCCCGGCAAGTTTTGATATTGCAGGCGCTGGGGTTACCGGTTCCCGCTTATGGGCACCTGCCTTTGTTGCTTGGGGCCGACGGTCAGCCCCTGTCCAAACGATACGGAGCTGCCAGCCTGCGTGATTTGCGCAAGGACGGTTATCTGGCCGCGGCGCTGCGCAACTACCTCGCCCGTCTGGGTCATCATTACAGTGCGACTGGCTTTCTGGATAGCAGGGCATTGGCGCAGGGCTTTGCGCTGAACCAGATCAGCCGGGCGCCCAGCCATTTTGATATGGCGCAGTTGCAGCACTGGCAGCACGAGGCGGTGCAGTCGCTGGACGAGGCCGCCGTCTGGAACTGGCTGGCGCCACTGCTGCGGGGTAAGGTGCCGATGGGGCTGGAAATGCCTTTCGTGGCGGCGGTGCGTGCCAATATCCTGCTGCCCGGCGATGCCCTGGATTGGGCCGAGCGCTGTTTTGGCGTTCCCGCGTTGGCTGACGACGCGGTCGAGGCCATCATCGGCGTTAGTCCGGAGTTCTGGTCCGTCGCTCAGGCGACGCTGCAGGCGTCCGGTGGAGAGTACCGGAGCTGGACAAAAGCCTTGCAGCAGGCTAGCGGGCATCGCGGCAAGGCGTTGTTCATGCCCCTGCGCGCCGCGCTCACCGGGCTCACTCACGGCCCGGAACTGGCGGCGCTCCTTCCCCTTATCGGTGAAGAGCGCGCTCTGGCGCGTCTCCATGCCGCGGCCCAACGCCCCTCAACGCCCATCGAGACCACCCCATGATCAATCTGCCCGTAGTGACCCTCTTTGACACCCTGCGCCGCAGTAAAACGCCGCTAGAGGTGTTGCGTCCCAATCATGTGGGACTCTATGTCTGCGGGATGACCGTATACGACTTCTGTCATCTCGGCCATGCCCGGGTCATGGTCACCTTTGATACGGTGGTGCGCTATCTGCGTGAGCGCGGATATGAGGTGACCTACGTTCGCAATATCACTGATGTCGACGACAAGATCATTCGTCGGGCGTTGGAGTGTGGCGAGTCGATTCAGTCCCTCACGGCACGTTTCATCGACGCCATGCATGAAGATGAGGCGGCGTTGCTCTGCCGGAGACCTGATCTGGAACCGCGGGCGACGGAGCATGTGGGCGCCATGCAAACCCTGATCGGCGAACTCATCCACAGAGGGCATGCCTATGTGGCGGCCAATGGCGATGTATACTACGCAGTGCGCAGCTTTCCGGAGTATGGCCGCCTATCCGGCAAGTCCATTGACGAGTTGACGGCGGGTGCGCGGGTCGAAGTCGGCGAAGAAAAACGCGATCCTCTGGATTTTGCCCTGTGGAAAGCGGCCAAGCCCGGCGAGCCGTCCTGGCCTTCAGCGTGGGGAGAGGGGCGGCCGGGCTGGCATATCGAGTGCTCCGCCATGTCCGCCGATGCCCTGGGCTGTGCCTTTGATATACATGGCGGCGGTGCCGATCTGCAGTTCCCGCATCATGAGAATGAAATCGCCCAGTCCCAGGGCGCGGGCTGTGCTTTTGCCCATTACTGGATGCACAACGGCTTTGTCCGCATCAACGACGAGAAAATGTCAAAATCCCTGAATAATTTCTTCACGGTGCGGGAGCTTCTGCCCCGCTATTCCGGCGAAGTGTTGCGTTTTTTCATTCTCTCCAGCCATTACCGTAGCCCATTGAACTATGCGGAAGAGGCGCTGGAGCAGGCGAGGGCGGGTCTCACGCGGCTCTATACTGCCCTGCGTGGAATGCCCAGGCCTGAAATCGTGGCGGAGATGGGTAGCGAGTGGCGGGAGCGTTTCCATGCCGCCATGAGTGATGATTTTCATACACCGGCAGCCCTTGCCGTGCTTTTTGATCTGGCCCGCGAACTGAATCGCCTGCGGGACGAAGGCAGTGAGGTGGCAGCGCCGCTCGCCACCCTGTTACGGGAACTGGCGGGTGTGCTGGGTTTGCTGCAACAGGATGCCGAGGGTTTTCTTCGCGGCGACGACGCGGACGTGCCTTGGATCGATGGGCGTATTGCCGCGCGCGCTGCGGCGCGGCAGGCCCGTGATTTTGCCGGAGCCGACGCCATCCGGCAGGAATTGGCAGGCGCTGGAGTCATCCTCGAAGATGGCCCCGGCGGCACCACATGGCGGCGGGGATAAGGCACCACTACGCCCCGGTTGGTAGCGCGACGTAGCCGCTGCTCAACCGTCGCCCAGCGGGAAAGACCGTTGCTCGGCGTCACCGGGGACGTCAACAGATTCTGCTCCCCCCTGTTCTATGGCCTCCACGGCCAGTAGGTCACCCTGCACGGGTTCCGGAGTGGGCTCCTGTCGCACGGCCACCGGCAAGGATTCCCGAGTGGTGTCTTTGGCCGGTTCTTGAACGGCCAAGGACGTGGGCTCCTCTGTGGGCAGGCTTTCTACTTCCCGTGCCGGATCACTTTGAACGGTCAGATTGGCAACCGGAGTCCGCGTCGTGACGGGGACCAGCATCTGGTGCCAGTCGGCAGCGGCGGGTACCGAGCCGGGATAGACGAGTTCCTCCAGGACATGGCTGTCATCCTCGGGGCCTGCCAGCAGATCATTATCCTGAAATCCCTCTGTCGTATAGCTCTCCTCAGGGACTTCCTCATCTGCCGAAAAGGATTCCGTACCATTCTCTCCACCCTGGGTGGAACGCCGGGCGCGCGCCCGACGTCCACCGCGGCGGCGGCGCCGGCCACTGCTGCGCCCTTCGCTGCCGTTTTCCTGCTCATCGCTGTTGGTCTCGTTGGCCTGCTCCGTGCTTGCCGACATCTCGGCACCACTGGTTTCCGCCAGGAAAGTCGCGGCATCAACGGGCACATAACGGGATACCAGCGCCCGCACCAGCCGGGCCAGAATGCCCTCTTCCGGCGGAACGACCTTGGCGGGTGCTTTCGTTTTCGGGCTGCTGGGTGCCGGTGGTGTGCGTAGTGGTGGCAACACCTCGGGCGGTGGCGGCGCGGTCAACGGACTCAGCGCCGCGGATTCGTTCGTCGGGCGGTTGGGGCGGGTGGGCAGCGTGTTGCCTTCACCGCCAGGCGCCGGAGCCGTCCGGCTGCTGCCCCCCTCCACGCGCGTCCGCTGAATCTGATAATGGGGCGTAACCATCTCTGGCGTGGGACGGATCAGAATACGGGTGTCGGTTTTGGCCTCGAGTTCCAGAATCTGGCGGCGTTTTTCGTTGAGCAGATAGACGGCCACATCCACCGGGACCTGACACTCCACTTCGGCGGCACCAGTTTTCATGCACTCCTCATACAGCAGGCGCAGGACGTGCATGCTGGTGGCTTCGCAGCCCCGTATCTGACCGGTACCGTTGCAGCGCGGGCAGGGTTCGGAAGAGGCTTCCTCCAGACTCGCACCCAGACGTTGCCGGGACATTTCCATGAGGCCAAAGCGGGAGATGCGCCCCAACTGTACCCGGGCCCGATCCAGCTTGAGTGCCTCCTTGAGTTTGTTCTCCACTTCGCGCTGGTGTTTGGGGATTTCCATGTCGATGAAATCGACCACGATGAGCCCGCCCAGATCACGCAGACGAATCTGCCGGGCGATCTCCTCAGCGGCTTCCAGGTTGGTCTGAAATGCGGTCTCCGCGATGTCCTGTCCCTTGGTGGCGCGCCCCGAATTTACGTCGATGGCCACCAGCGCTTCGGTGTGGTCGATGACGATGGCTCCCCCCGACTCCAGGCGCACTTCGCGGCTGAATGCGGACTCGATCTGCTGCTCGATCTGATAGCGGGAGAAAAGAGGTACGTCGTTGTCGTAGTATTTCAGGCGATGCACCATTTTCGGCATCATGGAGCCCATGAACTGCACCGCGGCATGGTAGGCCCCTTCCTCGTCGATCAGCACCTCGCCGATATCTTCGGAAAAGTGATCGCGCAAGGCGCGGACCACGACGTTGCCCTCCTGATAAATCAGGAAAGGCGCGGCACGCGGCGCCGCGGTATCGACGATGGCCTGCCAGATCTGTTTGAGGTATTCCAGGTCGCGCTGCAGAGCCTCCAGCTCCTGACCGATCCCCGCGGTACGGGCGATGACGCCCATGTTTTCGGGGATGTCCAGGAGTTGCAGGTGCTGGCGAATCTGGGTGCGGTCCTCGCCTTCGATGCGCCGGGAGACGCCACCGGCACGCGGATTGTTCGGCATCAGTACCAGATAGCGTCCCGCCAGACTGACGAAGGTGGTGAGCGCTGCGCCTTTGCTGGAGCGTTCTTCCTTGTCTACCTGAACGATGATTTCCTGACCTTCCCGCACCAGATCCTGAATGCGCTTGCGGCCCTGCTCCTGCTGCTGGAAGTATTCCCGGGCGATCTCCTTGAGGGGCAGAAAACCGTGCCGTTCGGCGCCGTAGTCGACGAAGGCGGCTTCTAGGCTCGGTTCCACACGGGTGATTCGACCCTTGTAAATATTGCTTTTTTTCTGTTCCCGGTACGCACGTTCGATATCCAGATCGAGGAGTTTTTGACCATCTACCAAAGCCACCCGCAACTCCTCCGCGTGGGTGGCATTAATCAACATCCGTTTCATAAGTTCTTCGTTCTCCGGCGCTCAACCCGCAAGCCCAAAGGGCCCACCAGGGAGCGCAGCGTTTGTAATTGGGACCGACGGGGTTACCCGTCGATGCTGAAATTGGGGCCGCGCTCCGAGAAGCGCAGCGGCCCAGGTCGAAATATATGCCATAAAAGAATAGAATCGCAAATGAAAAAAGCACAGAGGCAGGGAAAATGACGGGAAACGGGGTGCGGCAATGGCAGGTAACCGACGCGGAAGCCGGGCAGAGGCTGGACAACTTCCTCTTGCGGGTGATGAAAGGTGTGCCGCGCTCCCATATCTACAAAATCCTGCGCAGTGGCGAAGTTCGGGTGAACAAAGGGCGGGCACGGCCGCACTACCACCTGGCTGAGGGCGATGTGCTGCGCCTGCCGCCGGTGCGGGTGGCGGCGCCCAGCGATCCCGCCGTGCTGCCCACCTACCTGCAGAGCCAGTTGGAAGCCGCTGTCCTTTACGAAGACACTTATCTGCTGGTGCTGGACAAGCCCAGCGGGCTGGCCGTGCATGGGGGGTCGGGCTTGAGCTGGGGCGTCATCGAGGCATTGCGCCAGTTGCGGCCTGATGCCCGTGAACTGGAACTGGTACATCGCCTGGACCGCGACACCTCCGGCTGTCTGATATTCAGCAAGAAGCGCTCGGCGCTGCGTGCGCTCCATGAAGCCCTGCGGGAAGGCCTCATGGAGAAACGTTATCTGGCGCTGGCGGCCGGTGACTGGCAGGGCAAGGTGCGCTCCGTGCGTCTGGCCCTGCGCAAGAACACCCTGCAGTCCGGCGAGCGCATGGTGCGGGTGGACCCGGTGGAGGGTAAGGCTGCACATACGCGTTTTCTACCACTGGAACGTTTCCGCGGTGCGGTGCTGTTGCAGGCGGACCTCGATACCGGGCGTACGCACCAGATTCGGGTTCACCTGCAAGCGATAGGGCATTCGGTGGCGGGTGATGAGAAATATGGCGATGCGATCTTCAACCAGCGCCTGCGTATCCTGGGCCTGCAGCGACTTTTTTTGCATGCGGCCCTGGTGGCCTTCCGCCACCCGCAGGACGGCCGACCCATGCGCATCGAGGCCCCGCTGCCGGCTGATCTGCAGGCCGTCCTGACCCAACTGCGCAAGGAATCCGCCGGATGATCCCGCCCCCCAGTGATTGCCGGCTGATCGTTTTCGATTGGGACGGTACCCTCATGGATAGCATCTCTACCATCTGCGGCTGCCTGTCCCATGCGTTTGCCTATGCAGGGCTGGCGGATCGCGGCGTACAGCAGTACCGGGAAATTATCGGATTGGGACTGGAAGACGCCCTGGCGGCCCTCGCCCCCGATGCGGATCAGCCTACCCGGGAACGGATTCTGGCGGGTTACCGGGAGTGCTTTTTCGGCACCCCGGTCGGCCAAATGCCCCTCTTTCCCGGGGTGGAAGACGCGCTGGTGCAACTCGCTGGCGCTGGTTACGAGATTGCGGTGGCTACCGGTAAAACCCGTCGCGGGCTGGATCGGGTGCTGGGCGAACATCCCCTCCTTGCCGCCTGCATCAGCGCCAGCCGCTGTGCCGATGAAAGCCGCTCCAAACCCGACCCCCTGATGCTCCGCGAACTGCTACGGCACTATGACCTGCCCCCAGCAGCGGCCATCATGGTGGGCGACACTGTGCATGACATGGAAATGGCCGTGGCCGCCGGGGTCCTGCCGGTGGGGGTGCTGTGCGGCGTACACGGCGCGGAACGCCTGGATGCCAGCGGTGCCGCGATGTGTTTTGCCGACCCCACCGCCTTGCCTGGGTGGCTCATCCGCTAACGCACCGGCGTTGAATAGCTGTCGTAACATTCGGGATAATCTCAAGGATTCAGGATGTGGAGATATGGTGGTACACTGTTTCATCGCTGGTGATCGGGGCAAGGGGCTCAAGGGCGGTGAGGAATGATGGTATCTGCTGTTCTGCTGTTAGCGCTGTTGTCAGCGTGGATATTGCTGGAGCTGTACCTGGAATACTTTTTCCGTTCCCCCATGAATGCGAACAGGCAGGATGGCGGGTCTTCAAAAATATTCAACGTCGTGATCTTGTCCAGCGTAGGAAGTTGGGCTTGCGTGTTGGCTCTGGAAATCCGTCAGGAGCCACATATCGCGCTCTATCTACCGCGGGTGGGGGTTTCGTTACTCATGGCGGGACTCCTGTTGCGAACATACGCGATCATGACGTTGAGGAGATATTTCACCGTGGATCTGGCCATTCAGCCTGGGCACCGGCTGATCCGACATGGACCCTATCGCATGGTGCGCCATCCATCCTATACGGGAGCGCTACTCTGTTTTTTGGGGTTGGCGCTGTCGTTTGGCTACTGGGCCACCGCCATCCTGATCGTCGTTCCTGTTATTTTGGCCTACCTCTGGAGAATCGTCAAAGAGGAACGCATACTCGTGGACGCCTTCGGGATCGCTTATCAGGAATACCGCAACTGCACATACTGCCTGGTTCCCGGTATCATTTAGCGGATTCCTGAGCAGCCAGGGCCGCATCCTGGTCCAACGCCGCACGGATCTCCGCGGCATGGGTCAGCAACAGCGTATGCGAGCCTGACTCCAGGAGATGGATCTGCGCACTTGGCAAATGTGCGGCCATCGCCAGACCGACCTGCAGATTGTTCACATGATCCTGTGTACCCTGCCAGACATGCACCGGCACCCGGATATCCTCCAGGCGGAAGGGCCAGGGGCGGTTGAGTACCGCGAAATCGTCAGCCAACCCCGCAGTCCCTTGCCGCAAAGCCTCCCGCAAATCGTCGCAAAGCTTCGCCAGAACGTCGGGCGCCGCCAGCAGGGCATGGTCCCGGGTAGTCATCTTTGCCGCGAACTGCGCCACGAAGCGCTCCGGCCTCCGCTGCACGCCCGCCATTCTGAGGCGCAACAGCGCCCTGAAAAGCCACGGTGCATGGCGCACCAGGATAAAGATGGTGTGGTCCTGAAGACCGAAGGCGGATCGTACCTCGGGAAGCTCCGCCGGTCCCGAGCTGCTCGCCAGATGCACGGTGCGCACCCGCCCCGGCATGGCGCGGGCGCAGGCCAGCGCGTAGGGACCACCGCCCGAGAAACCCAGCACGTGAAAGGCGTCCAGCCCCAGATGGTTGGCCAGAACTTCGCCCGTCGCCGCCACTTCGGTCATGGTCAGTCCCGGCTGCCGGTCCGATGCGCCATAACCCGCCCGGTCGAAGGCGATCCAGCGCAGACCGCTACGCAGGGCTGCAGGCAGTAACTCCAGTTGCAGGCGGGAGCCGGGCGTACCGTGAAGGAACAATACCGGCAACTTTCCGTTCGGGTCACCGATGTCTTCATAGGACACGATCCGGCCGGAATCCGAGGTGAATGACCGTTTCATTTTTCAGGCATTGTGTTCGGTCGCAGGCGATCTGCCAGGACAATCCGCTTCGTGCCGTCGGTAAGGATGCTCTGCCCGGCCGCGGCACACGTCGTACTCCGCTCCATGGCGTGAATCTACACCGTGGTATTTATGATGGAGATCACCGGATCCGATTCGTGTACGGCGATTATATTGATCCCAAATTGGAATGTTTTATAGCCTAGCCCGGTAACGAATCCGATCAGTTCGTTTTCCTCTGATTTTATTTTTTCAATGAGCATGCCTGGCTTATTGCGTATGATCGTTTCCCTTGCGCCATGGAGCACATCGATTTCCATTCCCTCGACGTCTATTTTGATAAAATCAACCCGTCCACTTATCGCCTGATCAATGGCAACCATCCGCGTCCGGATGGTTTTTTCCTCTGAATAGTCTATTTCCTGGCCGATGAACTCGTTGCTTGCCGATTTTTTCAACTCCAGGCTGCCGTAGCTCGACGGCAGGTTGTAGTCCGGTGACGGAACCCCGATGAACCCGTTGCCGGCGCCGACGGCAGCCCATTCGGCTCTGGCGTTGAAGCAGTTGTTGATGGCGATGTTTCCGGCCAGCGCATAAAAAATTCTTTCCTGCGCTTCAAAGGCGACCACCGATCCCCAGCCATACATGAGCTTTGCCCACTCTATGGTGTGGACGCCTATATTGGCACCGCAATCGATGGCAAAGACGCCATCGCCGTGGTGGGTTCTTCTGGCGGATAGCAACTGCAGGACGAGATCCACTTCGGGCTGGTCGAAAGATGACGACGTGAGTATTTGATGGCCAACGCCAAATGCCCCGCCGGGGATGATTCTGTAGTCATTTCTGTTGACTATCATGGTTCCATGATTGGTTGACGCCATGACAAATGCAATTGGTCTGAAGGTGGTCAATGTTAAATCCTCATGAATTGCAGATGCCTCGATCAGGATCTATCGAGCTGGCGCTCGGAAACAGGCGTGGCGTGAGAGTCCAGAGGATTTGGGCCATAACGGTTCTCTCCTGGGCTTCCCGGCAGGATGGTGAAGATGAAGATCGTAAGGCCCAGCGCGATGCCGATCAAGCCCAATATGCCCAAGACGATTGCCATGCCGCCACCGGGCAGACCAGCCTGCAGATTTTGGGTATTGTGCATGATAGTGGTTCTGAAGATCACATATCCCAACGCTCCGTCGAGCAGGAGCCCGTTGATAAAGGAGACGCCTACCCACCAACCCGTCCGTCCAATATCGTGAACACGACGGACCGTGACCATCAGCATTGGTACGGCAGTGGCCAGGGCTGCCAGCCAGAACCCCATCGCGACAATCGAAAGGAGAATGGAAGTGGTGCCGGAATGATCGTGGGTCCGGAGATAGATACCCAGTAGTTGTACGGCAATATTCAACAATAGATAGAATAAAAGGAAATACCAGTATTCTGAGCGCGGTGCCCGGCCGCTTCTGGTAAAAAACTTTTGATATCCTGACATAATGGATTGTTGCATATTCATTTATGCCCCCATTTGTACCCAACTTGCAGCACGCGACAACCTTACGGCGCAACGGCTATTTTGAGAAGTTGGTGCGAAAGGCGAGACTCGAACTCGCACGGCCGTAACCGCTGGAACCTAAATCCAGTGCGTCTACCAATTCCGCCACTCTCGCATTCGCGCTATCTTATGCGGAATGTCGTTTGTAGACAATGAGCGGGGTGCGGAAATGGTCAAGTCACAGCAACAATCCCGTTTGCGGCGCCTGCTAGTGGTGGAATCGGCGCGGATCATGGCTGACGAAGGGGTGGTGGACTTCCGGGTGGCCAAGGAAAAGGCGGCGCGCCGCCTGGGCGCTGGTGGCGATGCTCAACAGGACTGGCCAAGTAATGCGGAGATCGAGGAAGAGCTTCAGTCACGTCTGCAGCTTTTCCATGGTCAGGCGCATGAGGCGGAGTTGCGCCTGCTCCGCGAGCAGGCTGCGCAGGCCATGCAGTGGCTGGCGGAGTTTCGGCCGCGTCTGACCGGGCCGGTTCTGACCGGGACGGCGACGCGTCACGTGCCCGTCACCCTCCATCTTTTTGTGGACACGCCGGAGAGCGTGATTTTTTTTCTGATGGATCAGAAGGTGGCTTATGAAGAGGTCTGGCAGCGGCTTCATTATGGGGATGCCCCGGCCCGGGATTATCCTTGCCTGAAACTGAATTTTGCCGGGGCGGATCTGCGTCTGGTCCTCTTTGATCTGGACGAGGACCGGCGCAGTCCCGCATCCCCCGTGGACGGTCGACCCCTGCGCAGGGCGACACTCGCGCAGTTGCAGAAGCTGCTGGTGGAATCCGTCCCGAACCCCGTTTGACATCCCCTCATTACCGCCACCCCGATGGCAGTCCCCGAATGGCAGGGGGATTATGGACGAGCTTTGGCGCGATCGTACTGTACGGGCCAGGCGAGTTCGACGCCGAGCTCTCGGGCTGCGTGCAGGGGCCAGTAGGGATTGCGCAGCAGTTCCCGGGCCAGGGCCACGGCGTCGGCCTGCTCGGTGACGAGGATGTGTTCTGCCTGCATTGCCTCGGTGATGAGGCCGACAGCGACGGTGGGTATGCCGACCTCCTGGCGGATGGCGCTGGCGAAAGGCGTCTGGAAGCCGGGGCCGGCGGGGATGACGGCATCCGGCGTCATGCCGCCGCTGCTGCAATCGATAACGTCCACGCCACGGTCCTTCAGCGCCTTGGAGAGGACGACGGACTGCTCCAGGTCCCAGCCGCCGCGCACCCAGTCCGTGGCGGAAATCCTCACCCAGAGGGGCAGATCTTCGGGCCACACCGCGCGCACGGCAGCGGTGATTTCCAGTGGCAGGCGCATGCGGTTTTCCAGGCTGCCGCCGTATTCGTCGGTCCGCTGGTTGCTGATGGGGGACAGAAAGCTGTGCAGCAGATAGCCGTGGGCCATGTGCAGTTCCAGAACCTCGAATCCTGCGGCCAGTGCGCGCCTGGCCGCGGCCACAAAGTCCCTACGTACCTTCTCCAGGTTTTGGGCGTCCATGGCGTGGGGCACGGTATGGCTGTGGTGGAAGGGCAGGGCACTGGGTCCCAGAGGCTCCCAGCCGTCCTCTGCGTCGGTCGCAATGGGGTCGCCACCGAGAAAGGGCGGCCGGGTGGACGCCTTGCGTCCCGCATGGGCGATCTGAATGGCGGTGACCGCCCCCTGCGCCTTCATGAACGCCACGATAGGGGCCAGTGCCTGCGCCTGCGTATCCGTCCAGATACCGAGGTCGCGGGGGGAAATGCGGCCTTCCGGGCTGATGGCGGCCGCTTCAACCATGACCAGCCCGGCGCCACCTACGGCACGGCTGCCGAGATGCACCATATGCCAGTCCCCGGCGACGCCATCGGGCGTGGAGTACTGGCACATGGGCGCCACGCAGATGCGGTTGCGCAGGGTGACGCTGCGCAACGTCCAGGAGGAAAACAGCTTGTGCGTCATGCGGATGCTCCGAGATAACGGGTGAAGTGGTCAAGGGTCAGGCGCCAGCCTTCCTGCGCGGCATCGGGACGGAAGCTGTCCCGAGGATCCGCAAAAAAACCGTGTGGCGCGCCTGGAAACACGGTCAGGGTATAGCGCTTGCCGGCGGCGCTGAGCGCAGTGGCGATGCGGCCATGTTCTCCGGGGGTGATGGATTGGTCCTCGGCGCCATAGAGCAGCAGCAGCGGCGCCCCCATCTGATCCGCCAGGTGCAGCACCGATTTACGTCCGACGGAATCCTGATCGGGAGCAATACCGCCGCCGTAGAAGGCGACTGCGGCGCGGAGATGTTCTGCATGGATGGCGTTGGCCATGAAGGCGTAGCGTCCACCCATACAGAACCCCAGCGTGCCGATGGCGTCCTTACGCACCTCAGCGCGTTGCTGCAGTGCCTGGATGGCCATGTGCGCTTCCTGCATGACGACTGCGTCGTTCAGAGTTTTGAGGTGGGCGATGGCACTGTTGAAATCGGAATATTCATAGGTCTTGCCGTGATACAGGTCGGGCACTATGGCGCAATAACCCGCCCGGGCAAGACGTTGGGCCACGTCCTGAAAGTGTGCGTTGACTCCGAATGCCTCGATGAAGATCAGCACGGCCGGGTGTGGACCCACGTCGGCAGGGCGGGCATACCAGGCGCGTAGGCCGTTTTCCAGTTGAACCCATTCAGATGTGATTTGCGACATGATATCTCCTTGCTGCGGTCAGAAAGCAGAAAAAAGCGGCACGCCGGAAATGGAGAAGCGGATGTTCACGGCACGATGCGGGATACCCTTCAGGCCGCCAGTGACTGGACGTAGAGTTGCAACTGTCGCAAACAACGCCGATAGGCTTCGACGGACTGCGCATTTTTGCCCAGGCCGACGCAGCCTTCGATGGCGGCAACGATGAAGAGTGCTACCTCTTTCGCCTCGACGTCAGTGCGCACCTTGCCGGCGGTCTGCCCCTCGGCCAGGGCGTCGGCCATGACCGAGACCCAGCGATCGAGAATCTGCTGTAACCCGCAGCGGAACGCCTCGTCGAGGGGGCTCATTTCCTGGATGAGATTATTGAGGGGGCAGCCGTAGCGGATGACGGATTCGTCGGCGGTATTGATTTTTTCTTCGAGAATACGATGGAGGCTGACCAAAGGGTCATTGTGCTCGGCAAAAGGGGCGAACCACCGCACCGCAAGTTGCGGCGCAATCACTTCTTCGACTACGGCCAGCCCCAGTTCGCGCTTGGTGCCAAAGTGGTGGTAGAGCGCGCCTTTGCTTACTGAGGTATTGGCAAGAATGCGTTCCAGACTGGCCGCCTGAAAGCCGGATTCCAAAATCTCGATATAGGCGGCATCCAGTAGATCGCTGCGGGTCTGCTCCGGGTTACGGGTTTTTCGTAGGGGCTGTGTCATCATAAAATTAAGGATACCGACCAATCGGTATCTTGTCAAGAAGTGCATGTGCTTTTCCGGCAAGACGCGGCCGATGAAGCAAGGGCAGTGCGAAGGGGGGTACGTTGGCTGCCTGGATCAGGGGGGTTACACTGATCGACACGACATGAATGGAGAAGTGGATATGCAGGCATCGGCAGATTTTCAGCGGCAGGGCGACAAGCAGAATTCCGCTTTTTTTGAGGAGTGGCTGGGACGGTTGCTGGAAGACCGTGACCGCCAGGGCCTGAGCGAAAATATCGGCCGTATCGACAGTCTGATGATCACGGTGGAGCCCGGGCATTCCGCGGCTTATGTCGGCGAACTCTGCCTGATGACGCCTTATGACTACCTGGTTACCTTGGAAACAGAGCAGCACTCGACGCACATCCTGCGGATCGACATGAGTGCCCCCGACGTGCTGGTGCGGGAGGTGAAAGATCCCAACCTGCACGGTATTTTTCGCAGTCTCAACGAGGTCTATCCCATCGGGGCGCAGCGGCCGAACTCCCGGTATATGGGGGAGATCTTTCAGGTTCAAAACCTGCATGAGGTGGTGGAGGTGCAGAAGGGCCGGGAAATCCGTTTTTTCAATCAGGAGCAGGTTCGCCACCTGGAGTTGCCGGGGAATATGGCCATCGTCAAACCGTCTCCCTATACCCACAATGTCGTCGGTTACTGGGAGCGCCCGGACGACCACATCCGGGTCTATTCCCTGGGGCTATCCTCGATCCGGGAGGACATGCAGGCCGCCTTTGAACGGGCCAAGGAATTGCGTGAGAGGCTCGGTCTGGACAAGCTCCTTCTGCCCATCGATCACCTGGCGACCAGGGTCTACAGTCAGAATCGGGAGGCGGCTATTCTCGAGTATCTGACTCTCTCCAGTTATTACTATTGGGGTTCCTACGATATTCCCGATCAGAATTCTTCCACGAATGTGACCAAGAGCATGCATTTTACCAGTGAACTGCAGAGCCCGGCCAAGGTTTTTACCGCCGCCAACCATCCGTATTTTTGCAATCACCTGATCGGCAGACCGTCCCCCACCGAGGCCTTCGTGCGCAACTTCGGGCCGCGTTTACATCATCTGGCGGTGGCGGTGCGGGATGGACACACCGGAGGTCAGGCCAATATCGACCATGTGGTGCACGTCCTGCAGAATTGCGGGCAGAAATTTCTGCTGGAGGTTGCTGGTTCGGAGAGGGAAGGGCTGAAGCAGATTTTCTCCAGCGCTTCGGAGCATTCCTCGCTGATCGTGGAGTACGTACAGCGCTTCGGAGGTTTTCAGGGCTTCTTCACCAAGGATAATGTCGCCGACCTGACGGCGGCGGCAGGTGCGGATGAGACCCTGCGCAGTCTGGATGCGGCGGCACGTGCCTCCTGAGCGGCGGAACGCTCAGCGATGACGCAGCGACAGATCCAGGCTGCGCAGATGGCGGGTGAGGCTGCCCACGGAAATGAAATCCACGCCGGTGGCCGCTGCTTCAGTGATATTGTGCAGGTCCATATTCCCCGATGCCTCCAGGGGCAGACGCCCTGCGACTCGCTGCACGGCAAGGCGCAAATCCTCCAGGGTAAAGTTGTCGAGCAGGATCATGTCGGCGCCCGCGCTCAGCGCTTCTTCCAACTGGCTCAGATTTTCCACTTCAATTTCGATGCGGGTGAGTGCCGGAGCCAGTTGCCGGGCCGCCTGCAGTGCCGCCGCGACGCTGCCGCAGGCAGCGATGTGATTTTCCTTGATGAGAATGCCATCGTATAGGCCCAGCCGGTGGTTGTGTCCGCCGCCGATACGCACCGCATATTTTTGCGCCTGACGCAGGCCGGGGATGGTTTTACGGGTGTCCAGCAGCCGGGTTTTATGGCCGCGCAGCATGTCGACAAAAGCGCTGACCTGGGTGGCGGTACCGGAGAGCGTCTGCAGGAAATTCAGTGCGGTGCGCTCGCCGCTGAGCAGAGCCCTGGCAGGACCGGCGATGCTGCAGATTTCCTGATCGGGCAGCATCCACGCGCCTTCGGCCAATTGCCAGTGGATCTGAAGGGCGGGGGATAGCGCGGCGAAAGTGGCATCCGCATAGGGGCGTCCGCAAAGAATGCCGGCTTCCCGGCTGATGATGCGCGCGCGCAATTCCTGATCTGCCGGAATGAGTGCTGCGGTCAGGTCACCGCTGCCGATATCTTCGGCAAGAGCCTCTTGTACCGTGTGTAATATGTCAGCGGGGATCATGCGGGTAGGTCTCCTTTTTTGCGGCTTACCTGAAATAGCCAGAGCAAACCTATGCTTGCGGCTATCAGCGATGCGAGCAGGATACCGAGCCTGGCTTCTTCTCGCAGCTGCGGATCGCCAAAGGCCAGTTGGCCGATAAATAAAGACATGGTAAAACCGATGCCGCCGAGCCAGGCAGCGCCCAGCAGGTGTGGCCATCGTACCCCGGCAGGCAGCCGCGCGATTTTGAGGCGCACGGCCAACCAACTGCTGAGGCCGATGCCCAGGAATTTGCCCAATACCAATCCCAGGCAAATACCGATGGTAACGCTACTGAACAGCATGTTCACGGAGATGTGCGCAAAATGGATGCCGGCGTTGGCGAGCGCAAAAACCGGAAGGACCGCAAAAGTCACCCAGGGCTGAATGGCATGCTCCAGACGTTGTTGGGGGGCCAGCGCGGCGACGCTGATGTTGCGGATGTCCTGAATGATCCCGGCAAGTTGTTCGTTGACCAGAGGATCCAGACGTTTGCCGTGGATTATGGTATCGCGCAGGTGTTGTCCGTGGGCACTGAGGTTGTCCGCCAGTTCGCCCGGCAGTATGCGGCCCCGCGCCGGGATGGTAAAAGCCAGAAGAATCCCGGCCACCGTGGCATGGATTCCGGAGAGTATCACGAAATACCAGAAGGGTAGCCCGACCAGCAGATAGGGCAGGGTATGACGAACGCCGCTCCGGTTGAACAAAAGCAAGGCCAGTAGCAAGAGCAGGGCGATCATCAGCGCTTTGATATGGAGCGCCGGTGTGTAAAAAATCGCGATGACCAGCACTGCGCCCAGATCATCGGCGATGGCCAGTGCAGTCAGAAAAATGATCAGATTACGGGGGATGCGCCAGGCGAGCAGGACGAGAATCCCGATGGCGAAGGCAATATCCGTCGCCATCGGGATTCCCCAACCGTCTGCCGCCGGGCCGGTCGGGTTAAATTGGTGATAAATCAACGCCGGAGCCAGCATGCCGCCAAGCGCGGCGATAACCGGCAGGGCGGCATCGCGCAGGGAGGACAGTTCCCCCACCAGAAATTCGCGCTTGAGTTCCAGCCCGACCACAAAAAAGAATACCGCCATCAGCCCGTCGTTAATCCAGTGATGCAGGCTCTGATCGAATATCCAGTTACCCCAGTGCAGGCTGAGATGCTGCTCCCAGAACGCGTGATAGGCCGTGTGCCAGGTTGAGTTGCTGAGAATCAGGGTGAGGATGGTCGCCGCGATGAGCACGATACCACCCGCCGTTGCCCGCCGCAGAAACTGTTCGAAAGGCGAGAGCATTCTTCCGAACAGGGGTTCCAGGGGATAGATCTGGCGTTTAGCCATCCGGGTGTCTCCGGTTTCCGGGGGCGTTGATCACAACGAGGCTAACCGCCGTGCCTGCTCCTCCAGTTGCAGTAATGCGGCATCCACCTCCCGCAGACGTTCCTCTTCTTTGGCGACCACCTCTGCGGGCGCCCGGCTGCGAAAGCTCTCCTGGCCGAGTTTGGCGACGGTTTTGGCGCGATCCTGTTCCAGTCGCTGCTGTTCCTTGGCGAGGCGGGTCTGTTCGGCGGCCACGTTGATCACCCCCGCGAGAGGGACGAGGACGCGCAGATCGCCGACCAGTTGCAAGGCGGCGGGCGGCGCTTCCTCTTCGGCGCCCAGCCATTCCAGACTGGCGAGGCGGCCGAGGGCGAAGAGCCAGGACTGATAGCGTTCCACCCTTTTCCGGTCATGGGTATCGCCGGCCTGCAGGAGCAGGGGCAGAGGTTTCCCCGGTGGGATATCCATCTCGCCGCGCACCGAGCGGATGGCGCGGATGACGGCAATCAGCCATTCCGTATCGGCATCGGCATCGGCGTCCACACGGGCGAGATCGGCCACCGGGTAGGGGGCAAGGGCAATGCTGTCGCCCGCCTTGCCGATCATCGGTGCGACCCGCTGCCAGAGTTCCTCGGTGAGGAAGGGCATCACCGGGTGCAGCAGACGCAGTCCGGCCTCCAGCACCCGCAGCAGGGTATTGCGGGTGCCGCACTGCTGTGCCGAGGTAAACGGGCTGCCCTCGCGCAGCACCGGTTTGCTCAGTTCGATATACCAGTCGCAGTAGTCATTCCAGAAAAACTGGTAGAGCGCATGGGCGGCGTCGGCAAAGCGATACTGGTCGATGGCGCTGTTGACGTCCGCCTCGCAGTGCTGCAGGCGACCGATGATCCAGCGTTCCGGCGCCAGTAGCTCGCGCTCGCCGTCCAGATCGGCCGGATTTCGTGTCTGCATCAGGGCAAAACGCGAGGCGTTCCAAAGCTTGTTGCAGAAATTGCGATTCCCCTCCACCCGCTTGAGGTCAAACTTGATGTCCCGGCCCTGGGTGGCCAGTACCGCGAAGGTGAAGCGCAGGGCATCGGTGCCGAAGGCGGGAATGCCGTCGGCGAACTCCTTACGGGTGGCCTTTTCGATTTTGGCCGCCATCTGCGGCTGCATGAGACCTCGGGTACGCTTGGCGACGAGGTCTTCCAGACAGATGCCGTCGATGAGGTCAATGGGGTCGAGGACATTGCCTTTGGACTTGCTCATCTTCTGGCCCTCGGCATCGCGCACCAGACCGTGGACATAGACTTCATGGAATGGCACCTCGTCCATGAAGCGCAGACCCATCATGATCATTCGCGCCACCCAGAAAAAAATGATGTCGAAGCCGGTGACCAGCACGCTGGTGGGGTAGAACTGGGCAAGGTCCGATGTTTTTTCCGGCCAGCCCAGGGTGGTGAAGGGCCACAGCGCCGAACTGAACCAGGTGTCGAGCACGTCCGGGTCGCGTTCCAGGACCACCGGCATGCCGTAATGGCGGGCGGCCTCCGACTGCGCTTCCTCTTCACGACGAGCGACAAAGATTTTGCCGTCGGGACCGTACCAGGCAGGAATCTGGTGCCCCCACCAGAGCTGGCGGGAAATGCACCAGTCCTCGATGCGCTGCATCCAGTCGAAGTAGGTTTTGTTCCAGTTTTCCGGCACGAAGCGGATGCGGCCTTCTTCCACCGCGCGGATGGCCGGCTCCGCCAGGGGGGCGACCCGCACATACCATTGATCGGTCAGATAGGGCTCGATGACGGCATGGGAGCGGTCGCCGCGGGGCACCATGAGTTGGTGTTCGTCAGTGCGTTCCAGCAGGTTCTCCGCCGCCAGCAGGGCGAGAATCTGCTGGCGGGCGGCATAACGGTCCAGTCCGCGCAGGGTCTCGGGAATCTCCCCGGCGACGACGCCGTCGCCGAAGACCTCGATACTGTCCCGGATGCGCGCGTCAGGGGTAAAGACGTTGAGCAGGGCCAGGCTGTGCCGTTGCCCCACCTGATAGTCGTTGAAATCGTGGGCCGGGGTGATTTTGACGCAGCCGGAGCCAAATTCCGGATCGACATAATCGTCTGCGATGATGGGAATCTCACGGTTCATGACCGGCAGGCGCAGGGTCTTGCCGACGAGGGCGGCGTAGCGCGGATCGTCGGGGTGAACCGCCACCGCCACGTCGCCCAGCAGGGTTTCCGGACGGGTGGTGGCGACCACGAGGGAGCCGGTGCCATCACTGAGGGGATAACGGATATGCCAGAGCGAGCCTTGCTCCGCTTCGCTGACGACCTCCAGATCGGAGACTGCGGTACGCAGGACCGGGTCCCAGTTGACCAGCCGTTTGCCGCGGTAGATCAGCCCTTCGTCATGGAGGCGGACGAAGACTTCGGTGACCGCATGGGAGAGCCCGCTGTCTAACGTAAAACGCTCGCGTGACCAGTCACAGGATGCCCCCAGCCGTCGCATCTGCCGGGTGATATGGCCACCGGATTCCCGGCGCCACTGCCAGACCCGTTCCAGAAAGGCACTGCGGCCCATCTGATGGCGATCGCCGCCTTCCTGTACCAGTTGCCGTTCCACCAGCATCTGGGTGGCGATACCGGCATGGTCGGTGCCCGGCTGCCAGAGGGTGCGCTCGCCGCGCATCCGGTGGACGCGGGTGAGGATATCCATGAGGGTATCCTGAAAGGCGTGGCCCATATGCAGGGTGCCAGTGACATTGGGTGGCGGAAGCATGATGCAATAGGGGGTGCCACTGCCTTTCGGCTGGAACAGGCCGTGGGTTTCCCAGCGTGCGTAGCATTGGGTTTCGATTTCGGCGGGGGCGAAGGGGCGATTCAGAGTGTCAGTCATGGGAGGGTATCTTACTCGATTTCCGAGGCGTTGATCTGGTCCAGGCCTTCGTGCAGGACGCGCTGCAGTATTTCCGGAAGCGATTTGCGAAGATCTTCGCTCAGGCTTTCACGCAACTGGATGCCCTCCAGCGCCAGGGTACGCATGATCGTCAGGCTGATCCGCTCCTTCCAGACGGTTTGCAGATGCTGTGTCACCTGCTCTTCGATCTCGTTGATGATCCGTCGTTCGATCTCCCGGAAAAGCAACTCTTCGAAGTCTTTGAGAAAATCGAGGGTCATGGGAGGCATCGCGGCGGTTGACCCGACAATTTCGGGGGCATCGGTTGTCGTGGTCTCCTGCAGTGTTTCCGGGGAAGCCGCGTCATCCTGCCAGTGTGGCGCTGCCTGTGCATATTCTCCGGCAGTCGCTGCTGCGCCATTGCTCGCTGCCGCAGCCTCCTCCCAACGCATGGAAAAGGCGGCGGGATTGTCGGGCGTCGCCACCGGCCCGGAACCATGCGGAGGGAGTTGGTCCGGCGCCGCCTCTGCCGGCGGACGGTTTACGGCTTCCGGCGCTTCGTCGTCCGCATGTCGCCAAAGCTGGGGTGGCAACCCCGGACGTACAAGGTTGGTGAGCAACAGCGGGGCGTCGTCATCGACGTCCATCTGCTCTTCGAGGACAGGTTCCTTACGTGTGGTCATGCTTGCCATGGCGTGTCTCCGATCAGGCTTCCAGGGGATGCACCTGCATGGTGAATCCTGCGTTCTTTAATTGTCTGTATCGTTCTCTGGCGAAGCCGCGTAATTGCTCCGCGACCGGAATGAAGTCGATGAGCCGCTCGCAGGGGGGGAGGGGCGCCGGCAATTCGTCCAGCCCGCAGAGCACCAGCGCCTTGCCCTGCAAGGGCCATGCGCCGTTCTCGTGGATGCGTACCGGTTCTCCTGCGCCCCGGACATGGGGCACGAAAGCTCCCGCCTGAAAGGTCCAGAGCAGGTCATCCAGGGCCTGCCCGGCCTCCGTATCCGGACACAGGATATCTGCTTCTCCCATGACCTGCCACACCTTGGCAATCACCCGGCACATGCCGCGCCGCTGTTCGTGCGCGGTAAGCAGTGTCGGCGGCAGGGTATAAAACGAGGCGACAGGCAAGGGCGGTCCTCTCAGGCCACCTGCCGAGCCCGCCGCAGCAGATACTCCACCAACAACGGTACCGGGCGGCCCGTCGCATTTTTGTGTTCGCCGCTCTTCCACGCCACCCCCGCAATATCGAGATGGGCCCAGTGATAGTTTTCGGTGAAGCGCGAGAGAAAGCAGGCGGCGGTGATGGTCCCCGCCGGCCGGCCACCGACGTTGGAAAGATCCGCAACCGGGCTCTTCAATTGCTCCTGATATTCCTCGAAGAGGGGTAACTCCCAAACCCGGTCCATACTTTCCTTGCCCGCAGCGATGAGATCATGAACGAGCCCTTCATGATTGCCCATTACCGCCGCCGTCTGGTGCCCCAGGGCGATGATGCAGGCGCCGGTAAGGGTGGCCATGTCGATCACCACGTCGGGTTCGAAACGCTCCACATAGGTCAACGCATCCGCAAGAATCAGCCGGCCCTCGGCATCGGTATTCACGACCTCCACGCTCATGCCGTTCATGCTCCTGTGGATGTCGCCGGGTTTGGTGGCCTGCCCGTCGGGCAGGTTTTCCGAAGCGGGCACCACGGTAACGATGTTCAGCGGAAGTTGGAGTTCTGCCGCTGCCTGAATCGCTGCCAGGGCCGATGCCCCGCCGCACATGTCATACTTCATTTCATCCATCTTGTCGGCGGGTTTTAGAGAGATGCCGCCCGCATCAAAGGTGAGACCCTTGCCGACCAGGACGATAGGCGCCTGATTTTCGGCACCGCCCCGGTATTCGAGAATGATCAGGCGGGGCGGCTGCCGGGATCCGTGGGCCACGCCAAGGAGTAGGTGCATACCCAAGGCTTCCATCGCGTCCGGACCGAGGATAGTGCTTTTGATGCCCAGCCGCCCGGCCATGGCCTCCGCTTGTTCAGCGAGCCACGTGGGAGTACAGATATTTCCGGGTTCGTTGGCCATATCCCGGGTCCAGGCGACGGCGCGGGCCGTTACATGAGCTTCTGCTACGGCACCCTGAAGCTCCGCGAGCGCTGCGGTATCGTTTTCAGGAATGGATAGCTGCAGTTCGGATATGGGTCGTTGTGGCGCGTCAGCAGGTTTCTTGTGGCGATCGAAGTGATACTCCGCGTCCGCCACGGCCTGGACCAGTATTTTGGCGCAAGCCGGCGCGGAACGACGTATTACCGGGATGTCGAGCAAGTGCAGACTGGCGCGCCCGACATGGGCACCCTGCAAAGCGCGGGCCGCAGCCAGCGCGGCTTTGCGGAACTGACTGTCCTTGACCTTGCCATGGCTGCCGAGGCCCAGAACCAGTACTCGCGCCGCAGCCACGCCGGGCACCTGGTAGAGCAACTGCGTGTCACCACAGGCGCCGCTAAAGTCTCCGGTATCGAGGAGGGTCCGGAGCGCGCCGCCGCTGGCCAGATCAACCAGCGTTGCGGCAGGGCTCAATATGCCGCCTTCATAAACTCCGACGACCACACAGTCACTGTTGTCGGTAGTCGGGTTCTGGCATTGTACGGCTATCTCCACGGCGGTTCTCCTGATAATCTTATGGGTGAGGAATTCGAGACGATGTCAAAGACAGAACATAAGCCCCAGAGGCACAGGGAATCAAGTCTTGCGTATAATCCCCAGGGGTTGCCCGCTTGACCCGCATTCGTATGCAGGTCGTGCGCAATCTCACGATCTCCTTTCTGCTGACCAGCCTGGTGGTGCTCGCCATTCTGTCTATCGGTCAGTTGACCCAATTGCTGAGGCAGGTCGCCTCCGGGCAGTTGCCATTGTCGATCATTCTGCGATTGCTGGGACTGGCGCTGCCGACCTTGCTGGTCATGGTATTGCCCCTGGCCTTTTTTTTCGCGGTTTATCTGGTGTTCAGCAACCTCTATCGTTCCAACGAGATGGTGGCCATCCGAAGTACCGGCACCGGGCTGATGGGACTTCTGCCGCCCGTCGCGGTGGTTGCGGCGTGCGTCTTTTGTCTGGAACTGATTTTGTCCCTTTTCTGGGCGCCCGGCGCGCAGCGCGAGTTGCAGTCCGAATCGGTACGCCTCGCCAATGCTGCGGCAGAAGCCATGCTGCAGCCTGGTAGTTTCACGAATTTACCCGGTGGCAGGGTTATTTACGTGGGGCAGGCCGTCGGTAAAGACAGCCACCGCTTCCAGGAGATATTTTTGTCTGTTGCCCAGGGCGGGCAACTGGATATGGCGACAGCGGCTTACGGCGAGGTCAAGCCCGCTCAGGATGGTGCCCTGACCCTGGTGCTGGTGGATGGCCAACGCTACCTGGGGCAGCCGGGAAAAGACGGGTTCAAAGTCCTTTCCTTCGCACGCTACCGGGTATTGCTGGACAACCAGGACAGCGGCGGCGTCGAGCGCGGCGGCATCAACTGGAGCAGCGCATCTTTGCCGCAGCTGGTACGGCAGTTGCGCGGCACCGGGATGCGTTTTGCCGTCTCCGAGCTGGAGTGGCGCCTGCTCTGGCCGCTGGCGTTGCCATTGTTGGCTTTGCTGGCCATCCCCCTGGCTTACAGTGAGCCCCGCGGCAGCGGACGGGCGGCGGGCATGCTGGTGGGTATACTGTTTCTGCTGGCCGTCAATAACATCGTCGTTTACGTCAAAGAGCATATGATGAATGGTAGCATGCCAGTTTTCCCCGGATTATTGTGGGTACTCGTGCTGATTCTGGTGGTTGCTGCCTATGCCTTTTTCCGGCGCAGCCGCGATCTGCCGATGTTACCCGCCTGGCCGGGGCGGTCTGCGTCATGAAACGCGCCGACCGATTGCTGTTTCGCGGCATGCTGCTGTATAGCAGCCTCGTGCTGGCCATGCTGCTGACGCTGGTCTATATCGCCCAGCTCATCGCTAAATCCTCCGGGCCCGGGCACGGCGTCTGGTCTATGACCCGTCTGCTGTCCTATGCCGCTTTGCAGTTGCCCGACGTGGCGTACGATGTGATCCCGCTGGCGCTACTGCTGGGTGCCTTGGTCTGGATGAGTATCCTGAGCGGGCATTCCGAGGTGATTGCTCTGCGCATGTCGGGGTGGTCGGTCTGGCGCCTGGAGCAGCCGTTGTTGCTGGTCGGACTGTTGGGTGCCGGCCTGATGTTTGCCCTGGGAGAATGGGTCATACCAGTGACGGCGCCCGCCGCCGAGGCGATGTGGGCCAACGCCGGTGAGCCGGGAGCGGGCTTCCACAATATGGGACCGCGGGGATTATGGCTGCGCTATGAAACACAGATAATCCAGGTGGGCACAGTGGGCGATGGCGGGAAGATCCTGCAGAACCTGCATATCGCCGACGTGCGCCAGGGTATGGTGGGCATCAATGCCATCACGACGGCCTCTGAAGCTGTATTCCAAGGGGGGCACTGGTATCTCCACGATGTCCGGATGTTCAGGATCACGCCTGACCAGATACGGATGACGGCCGTTACGGAGACGCCCTGGCCGGTAGCCCTGCACCCGGCCACCCTGAGCAGTTTTGCACACCCGACACGCACCATGACCTTGCTCACCCTGTGGCAAAGTTACCAGGCGTTGCAGAGCGGGGCGTTGAACATGAACCGCTTTGCCCTGGCGTTCTGGCGTCGGGTGAGTTATCCGTGGGTGGGTCTGGTGATGATTTTGCTGGCGGTACCGTTTGTGACGCGCAATCCCCGAGGTGGAGGCCTGGCGGCGCGGGTCATGGCGGGGCTGGTGCTGGGACTGGGATTTCATTTCCTCACGGAGATGTCGGGATATATCAGCGTCTCCGGCGGGATACCACCCCTAGCCGCCACGCTCCTGCCCATTGCGCTCTTTGCGGCTGTTGCCGGGGTGTTGCATCGCTTTAGCTGAGCGCAGCGTCACGCTGGCGAATCAGTTCCTGGTCAAACGCATTGTCGAGTTCCTGGGAAAGTTTGAGAACCTTGCGGAATACGGCGGGATCCGTGTCATCGGCCTGGCTGCGCAGGCGCAGGTGGGCAAGTCCATCAAAGCTGTGCGCGCGGTCCACGGGGTCATCGACGCTTTTGCACTGGTTGCCCTGATAGAGGGCGGTCAGCACCTCCGTGGTCAGCGCGTCGTCAAGCCCGCCCTGTTGCGCGGCACGCAGCGCCGCATCCGGCGCCATATCCGGCAGGAAGGGGTATCCCAAATGGCGGTCGAGGAATTCTATGAGTTGTTGATAGGTCATGCTGGACTCCGGGATGAGAAAGTTCGGCTCACGCCGCCAAACGACAAATGACATGGTAAATCGGAGGGGATGGTAACGCCGTCCGCGAGGTTGGCTTTTTCACCCTGCACCGTTTTATCCGGCATATTGCAGGATATACTGCCACTGGCTGCTGCTAATGGGCAAGATCGACAGGCGATTCCCTTTGCGAATCAGTGGGCTGTCTGAAAACTCCGGGACGGAGCGAAGAAAGTCCAGCGCGATGCCGTGGGCAAAGGTTCGGCGATAGGCCACTTCCACCAGATCCCAGCGCGGCCGGTCGGGATGGGAGGCCGGGTCGTAATATTTGCTCTGCGGGTCAAACTGGGTAGGGTCCGGATAAGCGGTACAGACGACTTCGGCAGTGCCGACGATACCCGGGACCGATACACGTGAATGGTAAATGAAGGCTTCGTCGCCGATCTGCATGCTACGCAGGAAATTTCGGGCCTGATAATTGCGGATGCCGTCCCAGGGCTCCTGCCCGCGTCGCTGCAAATCCTGCAGGGAAAAGGCATCGGGCTCGGTCTTCATCAGCCAGTAGGCCATTCGCTCAACCCAGTGACACGGGGTGGCCGAGACGCAGGCTCAGCAGGCGGCCGACGGCCTGTTTCAGGGATTCCCCCGTCCGGCTATCCTGCCACGCGCCGCCCTGCCACGAAAAACGTGCCGGACCATCGCTGCACGCCAGCCAAATCTGTTGCGCCGCTTCCTGACGATTGACGATGATCTGACTGTCGTCGGGCAGGAGCAGGGTGAGCACGCTGTCCACGAGGTCGCACTCCACTTCGGGAGCATCGGCCTCTATCCGGTTCTGCAGGTCATCGAGGGTGCTTTCGACGGTGACGGCGAAGCTTTGCGGGTTCATGGGGCTATCCTGAGTCATGCCCTCATGATGCAGTCTGCGGCGGCGCAGGGCAAGCCGTCATCTCCGCGTCGTATCTGCGCGAGGAACTTAGGAAGGTCGATCGCGATGCAGTATCTTCAGAAAAGATGTGCCGTAAGCCGCCAGTTTGCGCTCGCCGATGCCGGGGAGCGCCGCCAGTGCTTCCAGGTCACGCGGGCGTCGATGGAGCATTTCCATGAGGGTGGCGTCGTGAAAAATGACGTAGGGCGGCACGCCCTGGGCTTGCGCCAGTTCACGGCGGTGCTGGCGCAGGGCTTCCCAGAGCGCGGTGTCGCGGGGTGCGATCTCCGGGCGTTGTTCGCGTTGCTTCGGGACCGAGCTTTCGTGCTGGCGCAGGGTCAGCTTTTCTTCGCCGCGCAGGAGCGGGCGACTGGATGGGCTGAGGCGCATGCCGCCGTGACCGTCGTGATCCACTTCCACAAGTCCGCGCAGCAAGAGGTGGCGAAACAGGGCGCGCCACGCGTTGGCGGACAGTTCTTTGCCAATACCGTATACGCTGAGCCGATCATGGCCCTGTTGCCGAATGCGTGGATCTTCCCGAGCCAGCAACACGTCTACCAGATACTGCACCCCGAAGCGCTGACCGGTACGATGAATGGCAGACAGGGCTTTCTGTGCGGCCACCGTGGCATCCCAGGTGGCCGGCGGCTGCAGGCAATTGTCGCAATTGCCGCAGGGGGAGGAGAGGCTTTCGCCAAAGTAGCCGAGCAGGGTCTGACGGCGGCAGTCCGTGGTTTCGCAAAGCGCGAGCATAGCGTCCAGCTTATGTCCTTCCATCTGTTTGCGCGGCAGGTCGGCTTCGGATTGCTGGATCATCTGCCGTAACTGCACGACATCCTGAAGACCGTAATGCATCCAGGCTTCTGCAGGCAGACCGTCGCGCCCGGCACGCCCGGTTTCCTGATAGTAGGCCTCGACACTCTTGGGCAGATTCAGGTGCGCTACAAAGCGGACATTGGGTTTGTCAATGCCCATACCGAAGGCGATGGTGGCGACAACGATCACACCCTCATCCCGTTGAAATCGTTGCTGGTTACGACGCCGCTCGTCGAACCCCAAACCGGCATGATAGGGCAGGGCGTCCAGCCCTTCGCCCTGCAGCCACTCGGCAACTTCCTCCACGCGCTTGCGGGACAGGCAATATACGATGCCGGCATCTCCGGTGTGGCGGTCGCGGATGAATCGCAACAAGGCGTTGCGCGCACCCTGACCACCGCTGTTGATATGGTAACGGATGTTGGGTCGGTCAAAGGAGCCGATAAAGGCGGCCGCTTCTTGTAGCGCCAGCCGTTCGGTGATTTCCGCGCGGGTTTTTGAGTCGGCGGTGGCAGTGAGGGCGATGCGCGGCACCTGGGGGAAGCGCTCATGCAGCACTCGTAACTGCAGGTATTCCGGGCGAAAGTCGTGACCCCACTGGGACACGCAATGGGCTTCGTCAATAGCGAAGAGGTTGACCGTGGCCCTTTGCAGCAGGTTGAGGGTGCGTTCCTGCAGCAAGCGTTCCGGAGCGATGTAGAGCAGATCGAGGCTGCCCCGTAGCAACGCTTCCTCGGTGGCGCGTGTTTCTGCGGGGCTGGCAGTGGAGTTCAGGGCGGCAGCAGCGACACCCGCCTGACGCAAGGCGGTGACTTGATCTTCCATGAGCGCGATCAGTGGCGAAATGACTACGCCCGTCCCTGCCATGGCGATGGCGGGAATCTGATAGCACAGGGATTTTCCACCCCCCGTAGGCAGGAGCACCAGCGCATCCCGGGCCGCCATGAGGGTCTGGATTACCTCTTCCTGCGGCACCCGGAAGGCGTCATAACCGAAGGTGTGGCGGAGGATTTCCACTGGCTGCTGGGTAGGGAGGATCGGCATGGTGCCTCAGGTTGAGCGCTAAACGGGATGGACCAAAAATCTGGTGGTCAGCCCCTCACCCGCTGTCCGGTCGTGCAAACATAGGGCATGGGGTTTGGTAAATAAGGGGTTCGTCCAGATCGATCCGTGCCGCGGTCAGTTGGCGACCCCAGACACAACCGCTGTCCAGCGCCAGCAAACGTGGTTGCACCAGCAGACCCTGGGTGGCCCAGTGACCGCAGATGATGGACCCAGACGTCTGTTTTTCCAAAAAACGCTCATGCCATGGTACAAATTCGCGAGCGGTGTCCTTGGGCGCAGTGCTGGACCAGTTGAAAACACCCTTGGCAGTCACGTAGCGGGCGCGGGTGAATACGGCGACCCGGAAGCGTTGCGCCTCTTCCTCGTTGCGACAAGCCTCCCAGCGGTTGGGTGCCGGGGCGTCCCAGAGAGATTTCAGGAAACGCCGCCAGTGACGATCGCGCAGCGCATCCTCGACGGCGTCAGCATGCCCTCGCGCGCTGGCCATATCCCAGTCGGGATGGATAGCCGCGTGGACCATGCTCCAGCCCAGTTGCGGATCGGTATGCAGTAACGAACGGGTGCGTAACCACTCCATCCAGTCATCGGTGTGAGGATCGGCCAGCAGTGGGCCGAGGGTATCGTTCTTTTTTGCCGCAACGATGCCCGCCCAGCGGGCGAGTGCGTATAAATCGTGGTTGCCCAGGACGATCTGCACCCGCTCGTGCCAGGCGTAAAGCCGGTTGATGACGGCGCGGCTATCCGGTCCCCGGTTGACGAGATCGCCTGCCAGCCAGAGCCGGTCTGTCTGCGGTGTGAAGTCTACCTGTTCCAGCAGAGCGGCAAAGGGGACATAGCAACCCTGCAGGTCGCCCATGGCGTACGTGGTGGTCATAAATCAGAGCGCGACAACCTGGTCGGAAAGCCTCATCTGGCGAACCAGAGTTTTCATGCTCGCTACTTTGATGCCGGGAATCAAGGTCAGGCTTCCGACCGCATGCATCCAGTCGAGACCAATTACATAAATTTCGGCGCCCAGTTCTTGAATCTCCGCGATGAGATCGTGGTGAACTTTTTGCCGATCCCCTGGATTTTCTATATGTAGCGCCAGAGATGCCGCTTCTTCGGAAAGAAACAGGCTGACTGGGATGCCATCGGCGAGAGCGGCTGCCGCCATGCGCAGACCCTGAAGAACGGGATTGCCGCTGGCATCCGGATGGGATTTGATGAGAATGGTCCAGTGCATGGTCGGTTCGCTCAATATTTTAATTTTCCGTTCAAAATGTTGCGCGTCCTCGCGCCGCTTTCGCATACCTTTCCATGTAAGCATAGCATAAAAATGCAAGGTGGGGCTTTTGTATGGAAGATTTCTCCGTGCCCTTGACCCGCTCCGGGGGCGTCGATATAAGATGGTCACGGAAGTATCTGACGAACAATAACGGATCACCTGAATATGCCGGATCTGCCGATGTGGATGCCTTATCGTATTATGCTGGCTGCGAGTATCCCGGATGACGGGCAAAGGGCATATGGCGCATCAGGAAGGTTCTTTTGAGTCATGGGGCGGCTGTAGGGATCAGCGCAGGACGCCAGCCATCGGCGCGCTGGATAGCGACGGCAACAGCTGCCACCGTTCTGACGTTTCTGCTGGCGCCTTTTGCGGCGCTGGTTTTCGCCACGGACTGGCACGATTTTCATTTTGCGCCCGGCGACCTCGCCGCCATCCAGGTCTCCCTGTTTTACAGTGCCTTGGCTCTGGCGCTGGTGGTGCTGGCGGGAACGCCGCTCGCATGGTGGTTGGCGCATTATCGTTACCGCGGCAAGTGGCTGGTGGATGCGCTGCTGCTGTTGCCGTTGCTGACCCCACCCCTGGCCATGGGCATTTTGCTGAGTTCCTTTTACGGACCTTACTCACCAGTGGGTGGACTGCTCAGTCAGGCAGGGCTCTACCTGACCAATACCGCCTCGGCGTTTGTGCTGGCGCAGATTTACGGGGCCATGCCCTACTATGTGCTGGCCGCCCGTGCGGCTTTTGAGGGGGTTCCGGAAGAGCTGGAGCAGATCAGTCGCACCCTGGGCCGCAATCGCTGGCAGACCTTCTGGCGGGTGACGCTGCCGCTGGCCCGTCTGGGACTGACGGCCGGGGTGGCGCTGGCCTGGGTGCGCGCCATGGGCGAGTTCGGCATCGTGCTCATCGTGGCGTATTTCCCGCAGGGCATTCCGGTCAAGCTTTGGGTCAATCTGGAGGATATGGGGCTGAGTGCGGTTTACCCTCTGCTCTGGATATTCTTTCTGGTCGCTGTGCCTTTACCTCTGTGGCTGGGGTTGCGCTCGCGCCGACAGGGAATGTTCTGATGACTCCGCGCTAAAACTCATGGAAATTCGTTATCAACTGGAAACGCCGGTCACCCTGGATATCCAGATGCAGGTGCGGGATTTCACCGTCCTGCTCGGTCTATCCGGAGAGGGCAAGACGATGCTGCTCAAGGCCATCGCCGGTTTGATTCCGGCGCATGGGTATCCCTTCGGTGGCCTTGCTGCCGAGCGACGCCCCATTGGCTATTTGCCCCAGGGTTATGCGCTTTTCCCGCACCTGCGGGCCTGGGAAAACGTCGCCTTTCCGCTGCCAAGGGGTGCAGGCCGCCGCACGCAGGCTATGGATTTGCTTGCGCGCGTGGGGCTTGCCGACCTGGCGGAGCGTTATCCTGCGGCCCTCTCCGGCGGGCAACGTCAGCGGGTGGCGCTCGCCCGTGCTCTGGCCCGGCGTCCGGAGCTGCTGCTGCTGGACGAGCCCACCTCGGCGCTGGACATGGCCACGCGCGACGAGATTCTGGACGAACTCATCCGGGAGGTCCACGATTTTGGAGTGCCGGTGCTGGCGGTGAGCCACGATCCGCACCTGGCGATGCTCGCAGATCACATGGCAGTGCTGTTGGGTGGGCATATCGTGCAGGAAGGCCCTCCCCGTGCGGTGTTTGCACGACCCGCCACTATGGGAGCGGCGCGTTTGCTGGGATTTCGTAATTTCCTGGTGGGGCGCATTGAGGAGACAGCGGAAGCCGGAATGGTGGTGGCTGGATCTGGCTGGCGTCTGCGTACCGGTTTTCGGTATGGCATGCATCCGGGTATACCGGTGACCGTGGCCATTCGTTCCGAGGATCTCGTGCCGGGCGACGTTTTGGGCGTCCCAGCGCCGAATGCCCTGAAATTGAAGGTCGTGAGCCTCCGGGAGGAGGGTGTCGCCTTGCGCGTCAGAATGGAAGGGGCTTGTTCTTTGGATATGCTGTTACCTCGCTTACAATGCGAAGGCAGGTCTCTGGCGCTAGGCGCCACGCTTTGGGTACAGGTGGCACCAGAGCATGTACATGTGATGGCCGAAGTAGAGTAGTAGGCCATGCGCCCCATTTTCGTAGCGCCTGGTGGTTTTTGCAATCCATTGATATTGACAGGGTTGGGCGTTGGCGCCAGAATACGCGACTTAATTTCCCGCAGACGCGGGATTGTAGATATGGAGAGTAAAAGTTGGCCAATACAGCTCAGGCGCGCAAGCGCGTATTACAAAATGAAAAGCGGCGCCTGCATAATGCCAGCCTGCGGTCGCGCTTGCGCACCTATGTGAAGGGTGTGCTGAAGGCCGTACATGTCGGTGATCAAGAGCAGGCACGCAGCGCACTGCGCGCCGCGGAGTCGGTCATCGACAAGACGGTTGGCAAGGGCGTGGCACATCGCAACATGGCAGCCCGCACCAAGAGCCGGCTCTCGGCTCGTGTCAAGGCGATGGGTAACGCCGCCCAGTAATGAGGGCGGTATTCCCGCAGTCCGTGTGGACTGCGTAGCAGAAGAGGCGATCCGGTTGTGTGGATCGCCTCTTTGCTTTTATGTGCGGCGAACCCGCTGGTCAGGTCTTGCCGAGCATCTCCCGCAGACGGGCGAAAGCGGCGGTGGGGTCCATTTCTTCTTCTGGGTTCTGGTCGCCCTGCCAGTCCAGATGCTCTTTGGGGATTTCCTGGAGGAAGCGGGAGGGTTCCGGATGGACATCCTGGCCGTAGCGGCGACGTTTACGGCAAAGGCTGAGGGTCAGGCGGAAGCGGGCGCGGGTCATGCCCACGTAAAAGAGGCGGCGTTCTTCCTGAATCTGCTCCGGGGTTTCGCTGTTGCGGTGGGGCAGCAGTTCCTCCTCTGCGCCAACCAGAAATACCTGCGGGAACTCCAGGCCCTTGGCCGCGTGCAGGGTGGACAGGCGCAACACATCGCGATCGTCATCCTCCTCACGCTCCAGCACATGGAAGAGCATCAGGCGGTTGAGGATCTCCGCAAGGGTTTGCGGGCCTTCATCCTGTTCCTGCAGGCGTTGCATCCAGTTCAAAAGCTCCTGAATATTCTCCCAGCGGCGCGCGGCGTCTTTTTCATCTCCCTCATTCTGCAGATATTGCAGGTAGCCGATTTCTTCCGGCAGACCCCGTAGGGCGGGGATGAGTTCGGTCTTGCCGATTTCGTCCGTTTTGAGATTCACCCAGCCGGCGAAGCCGCGCAGGGCGATGCGCGCCTTGTCGGGAACGTCCAGCGCATCGTCCCAAAGTGCGGCGAAGAGCGAGAGATTACGCTCCTTGGCGAAGGCACCCAGGCGTTCCAGGGTGCTGCTGCCGATGCTCCGGCGTGGCGTGTTGACCGCCCGCAGAAAGGCGGGATCATCGTCAGGATTGACCAGTAGCCGCAGATAGGACAGAAAATCCTTGATTTCACTGCGTTCAAAGAAAGAGAGCCCGCCGGATATCTGGTATGGAATCCGGGCATTGCGCAGGGCCGCTTCGAAGGGACGGGCCTGATGGTTGCTGCGGTACAGTATGGCGTAATCGCGGTATTCACCCTGCCGCTGAAAGCGGTCGCGGAGAATGGCATTGACCACTTGCTCCGCCTCGTCCGTCTCGTTGGCGCAGCGCAGGGCGCGGATGCTGTGGCCATCGCCCAGGGTGCTCCACAGGCGTTTTTCAAAGAAGTGTGGATTTTGCGCGATGACCGTATTGGCGGCCTGGAGAATGCGGCCGGTGGAACGATAGTTCTGCTCCAGTTTGACCACCTTGAGGTTGGGGAAATCTTGCGCCAGCCGATCCAGGTTGCCGGCAGCCGCACCCCGCCAGGAGTAGATGCTCTGGTCGTCGTCTCCCACTGCGGTCAGGTTGTGGCGGGTGCCCAGCAGGCTTTTTATCAGCCGGTACTGTGCGCCGTTGCTGTCCTGATATTCATCCACCAGCAGGTAGCGGATACGGTCCTGCCAGGCATAACGGGCCTCCGCATCGTCCTGTAGCAGACGGGTGGGCAAGAGGATGAGGTCATCCAGATCCACGGCGTTGCAGGCGCTGAGGGAACGCTGATAGGTCGTATAGATTTGAGCAGCCTCCTGGCCGAGACGGTCATCGGCACGTGCCTCCTCGGGAAAGACGCCGTCATTCTTGAAGCGGGAGATGCGGGACTGGATGGCTTCGGCGAGGTCGCTGGGGCCATTGGCCTCGCGGAGCAGATTACGCACCATCCCCAGGCTATCGCCGGGGTCAATGACGCTGAAGTTGCCGCGATAACCCAGGCGCTCGATGTCTTTACGCAGGATCTGCAGGCCGAGATGATGAAAGGTGGAGACCATCAGGCCGCGGCTGTTATGGCCCTGCAAGGCCTCCCCGACGCGGCTCTTCATTTCACGGGCGGCCTTGTTGGTAAAAGTCACCGCGCAGATATGCCTGGGTGCGACCTGTTGCTCCCGGATGAGATGGACGATTTTCCGGGTGATGACCCGGGTCTTGCCCGACCCGGCCCCGGCCAGCACCAGCAGGGGACCGTGGATGTGTGTTACGGCTTCCTGCTGTGGCGGATTGAGATCAGCCATAGGTGTCATATGGGTGGGGGTTTGCAGCCGCTATTTACCGACTGCCGGTATGCTTTCAGGGGATTCGGAAAAACCGCCCTTATAGGCCCACCAGATCACCACCGGGCCAAGAATGATCATGGGTACGGACAGCACCTGACCCATGGTATAAGGACCGAAGACAAAGCCCAGTTGGATATCCGGCTGCCGCGCATATTCCGCGGCAAACCGGAAGACGCCGTACAGGAAAACGAACATCCCGCCCACTGCGCCGGCAGGACGGGCTTTGCGACTGTAAATGGCGAGAATCACAAGGAGTAGAACGCCCTCCAGCAGAAACTCGTAAAGTTGCGAGGGCTGCCGGGGTTGCGGACCACCGGAGGGGAAGACCATGGCCCAGGGCAGGTGACTGACGCGGCCAAAAAGCTGATCGTTGATAAAGTTGGCAAGACGTCCCAGACCCAACCCAATGGGCACGGCCGGCGCGATAAAATCCAGAGTGGGCAGAAAGGCATGTTGCTCATGGAGTCGCGCAAATACCCAGCAGGCGATGACGACACCCAGCAGGCCGCCGTGGAAAGACATGCCGCCATCCCATATGGCCAGCATTTTTATAGGGTTGGCCAGATAATAGGGAAGGTTGTACCAGAGCACGTAACCCACCCGTCCGCCCAGAATGGCGCCGACGGCCACATAGAATTCCAGGTCGACGACCTGCTCTTTGCGCCAGTTCCAGTGCGCCATGCGGCCGCGCCGGATGAGCCAGACGGTGGCGATAACAAAACTGATGATCTCCAGCAGGCCATACCAGTGGATGGTGATGGGGCCGAGCTGGAAGCCGACGGTGTTGATATCCGGAAAATGCAGCATAGGTGCCCTCGCAATTTCAGGCCACCATGGCGGAGCCTCGCGATTCTGTCAAGTTGGGACCGCAGGTGAAGGCATATCGACCGCGCCCGGCAGCAAGTTCCGGGCGCTGGGCGGCGGTTGCAAGCGACCTTCGTATCGGTCAGCGGTTCACAGCGATTGCTTATGGCTCCCTGGGCGCCGGCATCAGCCGCCGCAGAAAATCGCGGCGATCACACTGCTGTTGTTCCTGCATGCTGGCGCGAGTTTTGCGGCGGTGGTCGATTACGCCCTCCCAGGCCGCAAACACGGCGGCGGCGTCGGGATAGCGGCGCAGGTTCTGGACCAGCGGTTGCCAGAGAAAATGCCCGATCTCCGGCAGGTATTGGAGGTGGCCCTGCCCGAGCACGCCCGGAATCTTCAGACTCAGGGCGGGACCAAGGCCGGTACAGGGCTGATTCACCCGTGCGGCAGCAGACCAGCCTTCGGGCAGGGGAATGTCGGGGACTTTGAGGGGCATCGCCAGGCGATAGAGGGCGATGGGCGTCAGAAGATAGGCCAGATACCAGTCCTGCACTTTTTGCAAATCCCGTATCTCGACGGAGAGTCCCGGATGGACGTTGGGACTGTTTGCAAAGCACCGTTGATGCCAGTCGGCAAACACCCCCTCCAGGGTCTGGGTCAGATCGTCGCGATCCGCCATGAGTTGCCAGTTCATGGGCGCAATCCTCTAGCCTGACGGCGGATTTCGCCCGCCAGCTCCCGATAAAACATGAACTCGGCATGCCTTTCCAGGCAGTCGCAGAAACGATCCAGCCAGTCCGCCAGGTATTCCCGATAAAAATCGGCCGCCGCGGACGTGTCGTCCTTTTCCAGAAAAAAGCCGATGAACTCCGCCATGGTACCCAGGTAATCTGCAGGCAACCCCTGAATAGCGAGATCATACTGTCCATAAAAACGCTCCAGTTCGCCGGCGCGGTGACCGTCCAGCACGCCGTCCTCCAGGAAGGTGGAGGCGAAGGGTGGACAGACGGCAGGAAAGGTGAACAGCCGCGTATGCTCGCCCTGCCAGACATCCAGGGCCACTGTGGCCAATTCCCCCAAGGCCGAGGTCAACCACTCCGGCTGATAGGGTTGTTCGCTGATCAACTCCGCAGAGTCGGCAGCGGGCTCGGCCAGGGCCATGGCGATAAAGCGCCAGACCTCCGCACACACACCCGCTTCAGTGGCTGGTGAGGACATGATAGATACCCGCACCGAGTACGCCGTCGTGGCCGGCATTGGCCCAAGGGAAGACGTACACCCCGCTGGCGAGAAAGTAATGGCGGAGCAGGAAGCCGCCCAGCAGCACCATACAGGCGGTGAGGATCACCGGAGCGCTGCCCTTCCAACCATTGAACGTGCCTTTGATCTCCAGCAGGAAGGGCAGAATCAGACCGATCATCAGGAAGCCTATCATCCAGCCCCAACTGTGCAGGAGGATGTGCAGTGTGGCCTGACCGCTGAGATTGCCCGGCAAAATGACCAGCATGATGCTGAAAATCAGCACGATTTCAACGGCGATGAGGAGCATGTCCAGACGCTCATACCAGCGGGCCAGGGTGTCATGCTGATGCAGTACGCCGTACAGTACCAGCAATTGAAAGGCGAGCGCCGTAGAGAAAGCGGAAACCGTGAACAAAGGCGGCACCAGGTCGTTGGCCCAGAGGGTCGCCGCCGGGAAGGAGCGTAGCAGCAACCCTGTATACACGGCGGTGCCTACTCCGCAGAGGATGGCCACCCAGGCAATGGGGGTGCGCAGTTTCTGCGCCCAGACGCCCACCAGTTTGATCAGCGGCAGTTCGAACCAGAAATTCAGCCAGCGTCCCACCAGCGGCAGGCGGCGGAACCATGGTTCATCGATCATCAGCGGCCAGATGTAGAGCAGGCCGAAAACCATCGCCCAGACGATGAACTGGGTACCCCAGGCGATCCAGGACCAGGGCAGGAAGAAGGGATTCCAGGGCATCAGGATTTCCCAGACATTGAGGGGGTGAAGCAGATCGATCAGCAGCAGGGCGGAGCCAACACCCAGAAAAGCCTCTCCCGCCAGGGTACCCCAGAGGGTGACGGCCCGGTTGGCCCGGAAATAGAGATGACTGAAGAGACTCAGGGCAATGAGGGCTGCACCTAGACCACCGAGGAAAAGATAAGCCGCGACCAGCGTCGCCCAGCGGTCCTGAACGATGAGACTGGTGGCAAAATGGACCGAGTTCATACGAGATCCTCCGGAAGCTTGTGGATGTAGTAAATATTGGGGCCGGTGCCCAGTTCGGTGAGCAGACCCTGAGCCTTGCCGGTCGCGACCACCTTGGTGATGAGGTCGTTGGGGTTGTCCAGGTCACCGAAAATACGGGAGTGGGCGACGCAGGTTTCCACGCAGGCGGGATCCAGACCTTGCTGCAGGCGGTCGTAGCAGAAGTCGCATTTATCGATGCTGGGCACGGTACGTTTGAGAAAGTCCTTGCCGTAATAGCCCAGTCCCTTGTCGATATCGTTACTGTCGGCAGGGTAGCGGGCATCGTAGGGGCAGGCCATGGCACAGGCCTGGCAACCCATGCAGATGTCGGGGTTGACGCGGACGATGCCGTTGGCCTCCTTCCAGGTGGCGCCAGTCGGGCACACGCTCACACAGGGCGGGTTGTCGCAATGGTTACAGAGCTTGGGAAAAAACTGGCGGAGGAACTTATCCCCGATTTCAATTTCTTCGTCGTACACATAGGTGCGGTATTTTTCCGGATTCCACACGGGCGTCTGGTTTTCCATGGCGCAAGCGGCCATACAGGCATTGCAGCCGACGCAGGTATCCAGATTGATGAGCATCGCATATTTGGTCATGACAGATTCCTCAGGCGCGTTCGAGGCGCACGGTGAATTCCTGGGAGCGGAAACCGCCGCTCACCGGTTCGATGAAGTCGGGCGTGATTTTGTTCAGGGCCGTGCCCATGCGGTAACCATGGGTGAGGGCCGGATTCTGGTCGCCATAGCCACTGTAGAGAAAGACGGTATCTTCCCGGACGAGGCGGGTGACATGAACCGATGCCTCGGCCTTCTGCTGCGTGAGTTGGTTGGTCACCCATACCTTGTCGCCTTCCTTGAGCCCGAGTTTGCCGGCACGCTGGCTGTGCACCCATAGACCCGTATAAATGTCGCCACGGAACTTGCTGATACTCACCAGAGGTTGGAAATCGTTGTTCGGCGAACAATGGGAAACCACGGGCACCATGCCGAAGGTAAAATAGAACTCGTCATCGGCCATGGGTGCCTTGCTGCCCGGTCGACAATCGGCGGGAATGTGGGTGGCCAGTACCGAAAAATAAGGGTTATCCCAGAGGCCAAACTGCTCCCGCAATTGCCCATAGAGGTTGCTGTAGAACTCGGCTCGCCCGCTGGGGGTGGGCAGGGCCATCTTGCGCGGCATGCCGTAGTTGGCGATGAGTTCCTCGGCCTTGGCGACGGGATAGACCCCCTTCTCGCGCAACACCGCATCGAGCTTTTGCGGCGTGATGCCGAGTCCTTTGGCCTTCATTTCAAAATCCACCTGGCGGCTGGCCATGTTGAAGGGATTTTTGATGCCCTTGGCGCGATTCTCGGCAGTCAGGGCCTTGAGGCGGGCGGCGGGCACGCCAGCGAGCTGCTCCAGTGCCCGATAATAGGGTTCGCTGCTGCCGCTGATGATCTCCGTCAGCTTCAGCAAGGCATCGGGCAGAATGACGTTATCGTAGAGGGGCGGAACGGCCTGATAACGGGTGATGAGCATGTTGTCGGGATTGGTGCCGTTGCCGTAGATGGCCGGTTCATCGCGCTCCAGGTAGGTGAGTTCGGGCAGGACCACGTCGGCATAGGCCAGGGTATCCGAGGGCATTACGTCCATGACGACGACCAAGTCCATGTTGGGATGGTTCAGGACCTCTTCCCAGAAGCTCTCGGGCGCATCGCGCAGGGGGTTGGTGCCGTTGAAGAGGATGGCTTTGCAGAGATAGGGCGCGCCTTTCCAGGTCAGTTTGCCTTTTACGGCGGAATCCAACCCTACCTCTGTGGTGAAGGGAAACGCCGCCCAGTCGGGAGAATCCTTGGGAGTCTGATCGCGATGCACCGCCGCCCAGGCCGGATAGCCGTGGGGATAGGTGTTGGGATCGGCTGCCGCCTTGGCGCTCCAGTAAACGAAGGGCATGCCCGCCAAGCTGGCCATGGGCGGCGCCTTGGGATCATTCTTCACCTCCCACATGTGCCGCACCTGCTCGCGGTAGTCGCCGCCGAAGATCCAGCCGCCGGGCACGTCGAACCCGCCCTTGAGGCCCTGGATCATGGCCTGGACCCTGCGCAGCATCTGGATGTTGCCGTAGCGGGCCCCGGACCATCCGGGGATGAGGATGGGCGACTTGGCCTGATGAAAATCGCGAACGATCTTGCGGATGTCGGCGGCGTTGATGCCGGTATTGGCAGCAGCCCATTCGGGTGTATAGGATTGAATCTCCTGATGCTGAGCATCAAAGACCGTCAGCATGGCCTCGCCATTGTGAGTAAAGCCTTGGGGTGCGCGAAGCAAGGGGGTCACGCTGTTGCCGTTGCTGCCTTGCAGATTGTGGTTGCTGAAGGCGGGGAGAAAGACCACCTGACCGCTCTTGGCGTCGATGACGGCGGGTTCTTTTTGCGCCGAAAGATAGAGTTCCCAGACGTTGTGGGCATTTTTGCGCACCAGGAAGGGCATGTTGCTGTGGCTGATGAGAAACTCCTCATCGTACCAGCCGTTATTCATCATCTCCCGTAGCATGGCGAGGGTGAAATCCAGGTCGGTGCCGGGCTTGATGGCATACCACTCGTCGGCCTTGGCCGCCGTTTCCGAGGCGCGCGGGTCGAGAACTACCACCTTGGCCCCTTTCTCTATGCCGGCGGCGAAACGCACGGCTCGGCAGGTCGAGACGCCGCCGATGCTGCCGTTGCCGATGATAGAGAGGATGTAGTCGCTGTTTTCGTAATCCTCAATGTTCTCGCCGTGAACGACATAGTTGCCGGTCATGGAGTTGGTGCCGAAATGGCCGTTGAAAACGCAATTTTGCGTGGGCGAGGTGATGAGATTGGGGATCTGATTGGCGGCAGTGAAGCAGAAGGTGTTGGGAATATAGAAGGAGCAGGTGCTCCAGCCGCCATAGATGGTCCATTCCCACGGCTTGATCCCCTTGCTCTTCTGCGCGATGTAGTCCCAGGCTTCTTCCCAGGTGGCGGCGCGGAATTTCATCTCGCCGCGCTTGCTGCCCGCCACGCGGATGAGGGGCGTCTTGATGCGGTTGGCGCTGTAGACCTGACGTAAGCCCGATTGGCCGCGGGCGCAGATCTTGTCGCCGTTGAGGGTGGAGTTGGGGTTGCCGCCCAGCTTCATGATGCGCTGCTTGCCTTTTTTCTCCGCGACGGTAATACGCAGCGAGCAAAAGGAAGAGCAGTAGTTGCAAATGGAGTGGGCAAAGTGGTCGGCAGCGTCGGGATGCGTGGGGCCAGCCAGTTTGATCCAGTCGGGATGGTAGAGCGTCGCGCCCACGGCACTGACGCTGGTGCTTTTAAGAAAGGTACGGCGGGTCATTTTTGGAAACTGCCAAGCCATTTGAAGGCCTCCTGTGCACAATAAGCGCTATGTTTTTAATAATATAATGAGTTTAGAATGTCATTATATAGTTATATGCTACGCGCCTTGGTGCCGGGTGGGAATTGATAAAAGGCAATTTATTTATTGCAATGTTCTATAATGGTATATAATCATATAATGGTGTTCTGGGACGCGCCCAATGCTCCATTCTCAGCGCGGTAGCTGCATGGTTACGCAGTGCAGGCTGCCATGCTGGCGAGCCAGTTCGATGCAGGGAATGGCGATCACTTCCCGATCGGGGAAGGCGTGTTGCAGGCGATCCTGTGCCACCGTGTCGGCGGGATCATCGTAAGTCGGCAGGAGCAGAGCAGAGTTGAGAATGAGAAAGTTGGCATAGCTTAGCGGCAGACGGGCGCCATCACCGTCCCACTGCGCCTGTGGCCAAGGCAGAGGAATCAGGTGATACGGTGCGCCATCCCGGTTGCGGAAGGCGCTGAGTTCCGCAGCCATTTGCTGGAGCGGGGCGAAATGACTGTCGTCAGGGTCGTCGCAACTCTGATAGGCGATGGTATGGGGGTTGCAGAAACGGGCAAGGGTGTCGATGTGAGCATCCGTGTCATCTCCTTCCAGATGGCCGCTATGCAGCCAGAGGACGCGTTCCACACCGAGCTGGGCGCACAGGGCGTCTGCGATCTGCGCCGCGGACCATTGCGGATTGCGGTTGGGCGAAAGCAGGCACGCACTCGTGGTCAGCAAGGTGCCCTGGCCGTCGCTTTCAATACTGCCACCTTCCAGCACCATGCCGGAAATTTCCAGTGCTGCCGCGCCAAAGGCACCCTGAGCATGCAGGTGACGGGTGATCTGATTGTCTAGATCAGCGCGAAATTTCAGGCCCCAGGCGTTAAAGGCAAAATCCATCAGTTTATGCTGTCCAGCAGCATTTTTCAGGGTAATGGGACCGTGGTCGCGCGCCCAGGAGTCATTGCTGGGGACGGTGTGCAGGTGGCAGCGGAATAGGTTGGCACCGGCCTGATGCAGATATTGCCTGCAGACCTCGATGCTGGCCGGATCATGGCAGGCAATGAGCACGTCTTCGCGGAGGCTGATTTCACGGGCAATGCGGGCGAAGACGGGCAGCACGCTTTCTAGGCGCGGCCCCCAGTCGGTATCCGGGTGCGGCCAGGTGAGTTGTACCGATTGCTGCGGAGCCCACTCCGGGGGAAGGGTGTATTCAGCTGCCATGGTCCGCTCCGTTGTCCGTCACCCCGACATCATAGGAGTTTAATGACTTTTCGTCAGCCTGTCCGACAGGCTAAACTGCGTCCTATGCAAAAAACTGCCGAGCGTATGGATCATTTACTGTCCCGCCTAGGGTATTGCAGCCGCTCCGAAGTGCGCGACCTGTTGCGCGAGGGGCGCGTGCGCGTGGCTGGGGAACTGCTGCGCAAGGCCTCTGCCAGAGTGAACGCGGCGGAGGTTTGGGTGGATGAGGAGCCCATTGATCATCCCCATGCTTTCTATCTGCTCTATCATAAACCTCTGGGGAAGGTCTGTGCTCACGATGATCCCCGCGCCATCTATCAGGATTTTCCCCTGCGCT
>JAPTWR010000170.1 GCA_028065135.1 Acidithiobacillus sp. | reverse complement strand
TGAAGATGAAGCCGAAGGTCAGCAATACGGGCCGCATGACGATGCCGATGGCCGCCCCGTATCCATATTGCGCTTGTTGCGGCGCGAATCCCTCGCCTTCCGCATAGGCGTGCGCCGCGGCCCAGAGCGGTGCCGCGATCATCAGTTCCATAACCAGAAACAGCCAGCCGATAACGGCAATGGTCATAATGGCGCCAGGAATGGCCGGAATCACGTAAGCGATGATGGCCCCTTCGACGACGAGGCCTAGGCCGATGGGGATCATCAGCTTGCCCAGCGTGTCTGCCGTATTCGCGACCATACGAGCGGCCGGGCTGGCCAACTTTCCAGCAATCCAGCCGCCAGCAGCGCCGCCTGCCGCATCGCCGGCAATCTCTGTGCCTCCCGTTTCACCGCCACCCGGTATGAGTGCCCCGGCTCCGGCTCCCACGATGGGCGCGGCGACGGCAATACCGTTAGCCACACCCGCCATTACGCCGCCGCCCGCTGCAACCAGTTCGCCGGCCGTAATTATGCTGTGTCCCGCCGCCATCATGTTGGCCAGAGGATTCCCCGAGTCCAATGAAGAAACTACATCCAGCACCTTGCCGCCCAGCCAACTGGACTTTCCGGAAGTTCCACCAGCTGTTGCCGCGAGGGTGGCGGCACCCAGGTAACTGTTGCTGGACTGGTAATGATTGACGACCGCGAAAGCGGTCTTTAGCGTAGGTTCAATGTAACTGGCCGTTCCCATGCCGATATACTGCAGATTGGGCATATTGACCTTCGGGTGCAGCATCGCTTCGGACGCAAGGGCGGAAGCATTGATGTTGTTGAGCGTCCAGTAATAAAAGGAGGAAGATACCCAGCCCAAACCGGAAGATTCATTCGCGAAGTTTTTGATCTCCGCATTCAACGCGATTCCCTGATCGTTGTTGAATTGGTTGTAGAGATTCTCCTGCTGCGTCGCGTAGGTCTGGACCACAGCGGCGATTTGCGAGGGCGTTACCGGGGCGGCGTTGTTTTGCGCGTTCTGGTCCACGATCTGGTTGGCGATGGGCCGCATGGCGTTCATGACGTTGTTCACGGCGTTTTGCTCGGCGACGCAGACTGGATTGGCCTGCGCCTGTGTGACGAGCGCAGACGCTGCTGGAATCACGGTGGATACGGCGTTCGCCGCATAATTGAATGCACCGGTGATGTCGTTCCCGATGCCGGACCAGAATCCCGACGATGCTGCCGTGGCCCCCTGACTGTTCATGTTGTTGGAACAGGGGATTTCAATGGTGCCCATCCCGGCAATAAATTGATTGGCGGCGGATCCAGTCGCTTGCGCGGCTGCCGCCGCCCCGCCGGTTCCCAATGCCACGGTATCGATCCAGTCACCACTGTTGACGTTTCCGCGCCAGACCCAGGTCGGCGTTAAAGGCACATTCTCCCGGTTGACCACGTAAGACTGAACGGCGGTCAACACCGCCAGTTTTTCGACAAATTCGTTATCTCTCCTGGCACTGCTCTGACTCGGCATGATCACCCCGGACATCGCGGGGATCTCCTGCACGAAGCCACTCCAGACGTCATCGGCCACCCCGACCCCCCAATAGACGGCCAGTAGTGCGATGCACTGGATCAACGCCAGGCCCTTGGCCCAGGGCAGGGGAAACAGTAATGCGAAAGAAGCCGGTCCGCGAATGGGCGCCCAGATGCTGTGGTACCGGCGACCCAATGGCGTCCCCTCGTGCGCGGTCGCCATGCCGCCTACCGTGGCCTGATACACCAGTAATGCGCTGACGTACATCAGCAGCGCGATGTCCGCTATGGAGAACAGGTGCGCCAGAATGGACCCTGCGCCGGCTGGGGCCTGCCCGGTCGCCAGCAGCCACCAGTTGGGTCCCAGCAGCGAAGACAGTAAGCCGGTGGAAATGTCGGTGGAGGGCGGTGAAAGACTGATGGCGATGCTGCTCATGATGTTTTCCTTTCTAATGGTGCCGGGCTATTAATAATGTGTGCCGGGCGGAAACATTGTTATTCCGCTTCCGCCTCTTCTGCGGTCTCGGTTTCTGCCATATCAGTCTCCTGCTCCTGCTGTATTCGTGGCGCTGATAATGAGGGTGCGCTTCCTCCGCCGGAGCCGGACATCTCGGTTATCATTTTCATCATTTCAAAGGCCATTCCCGCTCCAGGCAGCAACGCGTCCAAGGCTTCGCCCGCCACATGGTCCCCCATAATTTCACCCACGCCGCCATCTCCTGATTGCTGAGATTGTTGAGATTGAGGTGGCTGGTCAATCTGGGTTTGTTGTGGTGGGATGCTCAACTGCTGCGGGTCTTTCTCTTTTTTAGCGGGTACGGTAATGACTGGTGGAATATCCACCTTCGGGGGGATCGCGCCCCATGTTGGCCGGGCATAACGTGGGAGCACCCAGTCTGCCTGGTGCTGCTCTCTACTTTTTCTCTGGTTTGGATTCGATTGAAACGGCCAGTCCAGCAACCCTACATATTCTGACCCGCCCAAGGTCAGAATCGCCCGTGGTCCGCGTTTTGTGATTCTCACGATTTGACCAAATTGCGACGGGAGCACCGTATGCTCCTTCACTCGCTGATATGATCCACCCTGGCTGCTACCGCCGCCTCCGCCACCGGAAACATTGTATTGCGCGGCGAACCTCTCCAGATCGCGTTCACCGACAAGTGATGACGCCCAGCGCTGATCTTCCGGTTCAGTGATTCTACCTAAAATCTTGGTGGCGGTTTGCATAGCCCAACTTCGCGCCGTTGTTTTTGAATACTTCTCTTCTATTTGGTTGATGCCTTGACACCCTAACACGATGCGAACGCCTTTGCTCCGAAGCACTTCCAGCGCCTCTGTTATGCTCGGTATCTTTCCCATGCGGGGAACTTCATCAAGGATAAGCCAAATGCGCCGGTCCTCTGGCGAAACGTCCGGCAAATCCTCAAGTTTCAATACAATCTGCTCTATTAGAGAAGCGCACCACGCTTCGCTGAGGGATTTCGCTGAGGGACGAAAGCCGAGCACTGCAATAGATGGAACCCTCCCAGCGATCCAGCCGTTTACACTCCATTGCTTGCCCCTGGCCGCGTCTTTCAAATCATCGGCGGCAACGCCAAGGTTCACCACATGAGTAAGGTAAGCTGAAATATTCGCAAGAAAAGATGTTGTGGTTTTGCTATCCGCGCCGCCGCCTATAAGTGCCGCCGCAACTGGATTCTCTCGCGTTATTATTTCCTTGAGCACTTTGAAGTCGGCCAATGCCTCAGCACAGTGCTTTGCGAGTTCGGCGAAGCCCCAAGCCTCCCCATCATATTCACGCTGAACATCGGATATGATCCCTGTAACAAGACTTCTGGCGCCGTTTGTCCACATCGGATTGTCTGATTTTTCAGGCTCAGGAATCAGCGTGTTGGCCAAGGCTTCGGCATCAAGACGTGTGCGAACATCTTTCCCTAGCGCCCAAAGTGCACTGCGGTTATCCCACGGAGCAAGCAATGCAAATTGTTTTCCGAGCCGTTCTCCTGTGCCTATTTTCTGTTCAAAGTCTCCCTTAAAAGAAAAGATTATCGCCTTATCTCCGCGGGCTATAATTTGATTGATCATAGGCCAGATGATCGTGGTTTTGCCCGCGCCTGATCCTCCCACGATGAGCATGTGAGAGGCTTCCAACGCTTCCGTAGTTTGTATCTTCGGGTGGATCCGGATGCCCGCGTTTTTTCCTTTGACTGGAGGCGAGGCTTCCATAATCGCCTGCTGCAACACTTTGGGATTTTTAGTCAATTGGGATCCGCGTATGTGGATCTCGGCAGAAATGTTCCCTGCCAAAAACCCAACCACACCCCCAGCAAGTGCGCCAATACCGGACCATCCAGCAATAATTGGCAAGTACTCATGGGGCAGGATGCCCACTTGATGGATTGCCGCCATGATCGTGCCAGGAGATAAGAAACCCGCGCCTTTCCATAGCCCGACCGTTTCCCAGCCAGCAAAATATCCAACGGCTCCGCCTGCAACCGTGCCCAAACCAACGACCTCAAAAAAGCCTGATCCGGTTTGAAAACGGGGATCATTTGGACCTGAATACTTACTCATGTTCAAGCGGCGGAGTCAGCAATTTTACGGTTTCAAGGTCAGGACCATTATCCCAGCTATCTGGCTCACCAGGTGCAAGAGGATAAAGAATATCGAAATGCCTGATCAAAAAGCCCAAGTGCCTTACCCCGCTGGGCCAAATTTTGATAAGCCTCTTGAAAATCATCGTCTTGTCTTCCATTTCTGTCTCCATTTGCTGTTCTTGTATATGTGTGCCAGGCGGAAACATTTTTATTCCCCGAGTTCCATCTCCGCCTCCACCCCGGAGGAGAACTGATATGCCGCATGTTCGGGTTCTGGTTCACCTTCTCTCTCCTGCTCAGGCTCCACCTCCAGTGAGCGTTTTTCGGCCAAGTCGCCAGCCTGACCCAGTTCATAATCGGCTGCACGACGCGCTTTGCGGATTTCTTCCAGGCTTTCCGGGGTTTGCAGCTTCGCAGCGTCTATAGCGTTCTGACGGTCCGCGTATTTACACCAGGACTTGCACAGTTTTTCGATGTGGTCAGTAATAATGATCAGGCCGCGCCGCTCCCGGCTGTTACCTACATACGCCGCCTCGGCGGTAGACACCCGGCCCGCTTCACCGACGGCTATAGTTCGGTCCACGGTGGCCCCCTGGGACATATGCACCGTTTTTGCATACGCGTAATCAATCGTTTGCCCGCGCCAGGCATCCAGCGCCACGATTTGCCCTGTGTCAGTTTTAACGCTTGCCTTGCCGTTTTGGTCAATAATTACAGTGCCGTGCGTGCCGTTGTTCACTCCCTGATCTTTATTGTTTTGCCGGAACATCACCCGATCCCCGGCGCATAGCTCCATTTCCCGGACGGCGTAGGCGCTTATTTTTGCATCCGTGGGGCGCATTTCCAGTGTTTTTGACGGGTCGGTGAGGCTTCGCAGTTGCAGCTTGCCGCTCGCAGTGCCGGTTACTGTCCACTGACTGCCTTTTTCCGCTGCCAGCGGCGCACCGCCGTGTTTTCCGGGATCGTTATTTTTGAGGTCGGTGTTAAATTGCACGACCACCTGCGCGCCGTCTTTGCTTGTGTAGTTTTCGGCCCTGGTCGCGGCTTCTCGGGTGAGATCCAGCTTGTCCATGGCTGTTATTTTTACCGCACAATCGCCCAGGGTACCCTCACGTTTTAACCCATCGCGTATTTTTTCGTTGATCGCTTGCCGGGTTGCGTTGGTGCCCGCAAGCAACAACGTTTTGCTGCGCTCGTCCGGAGATAGATCAAGGTATGCATTGGCCGCGGCACGGGCCAAAGCAATTTGCCTAACCGCTGGCGGGGCCTTGGGTACGTCCGCCGTGCCGTTATTAAGCTCTATTTCGTAGGCCTTTGCGTCTAAAAACTTGCGAACGTCGGCAAAATTATCAGAGCCCTTCCAGCCGTGATCCGCCGCAAAATCCAGCATTTTTTCAGTTGCTTTTGCGTCCGGCGGGGCGTTTCCCGCGTCCCTGTCCACCGCCGCTTCCGCAAAATCCTGATCGGTGGCTTGGACTTGCACCATGTACGGCCTAGCAAGCTCTACACCAGCAGCGGCATTGCCCCGGGCAAAAGCCTGGGCAATGGCACGCAGTTGCGGGTCTTTTTGGCGTTGGATTTCGTCGATGTTCGCGTGCGCGATGGCTCCCGTTTTTAGCATTTGCGCATACGGGCTGCCCGCTTCGACCGCCGCCAGTTGCAAGGGATCACCGACTAGAATTGATCTCGCGCCTTCTGAATCAGTTTTTTTCAGGAAAGCATCCATGTCTTTTGCTGACACCATGCCCGACTCGTCCATCACGTATAGTCTTTTGGGTGGCTGTTCCCCGTCCTTTTCCTGCTGCTTCTGCAGCAATGCGGACGCCAGGGTGCGGGTGTCATCGCACCCTGCCGATTCCAGTTCTTTCGCCGCTGCGGCGCTAGGCGCAACGCCTATAACCTCAAACCCTGCCGCTTTGTACTGCTCAACAATCGCGGCCATGGCCGTCGTCTTGCCCGCCCCGGCGGCGCCCACGATGCCGATATGCTGATCTTCGGTAGTCAGGGCCAGAGCGACAGCATTGCGCTGGCCTTGGCTGAACGTAAAGCCTTGGCGGGCCTCGCGTTCGGCTATCACTTTGCTTACTCGTTCGTCATCAACTGCCCGTCGCAAACCCTGATTTCCTGATCTATCAAGGCCCTCATCACCATGCAAAACACTTGAATCTTCCCCGATTCGTTTTGCATCCATACGGCATTGGGACAATTCCCGCATGCCGTGGCTGGTGAGTGGTTCAGCTTCTTGAGGACCGCTGATTGTGTCGTCGCTGTTGTATCGCCGTTTTCCATCTTGAATCTCCTGCTGGGTAAATGAAACATCTGGTTGTACAACGCTTTCCTTTTCTTCATGGTTTATATTTATAAGGGACTGTGCTTGACCTTTTCCGCCTTCGGCTCTTTTCAGGATTTCTGCTTCTCTATAAATGTCGTGTTTTGTCGTGAATTGACGCTCATTAAGCCCTTCGCCCTTGCCTGCGGACACCAGTCCGCCCGCACATTCCTTTATGGCCTTTTGAACATCCACATAGGAAATGTCACCAAGTCCGGACGCCAGGGCTTCGGACTTTAGAGCAGATTCACTGAAAACACTGTCGCGCTCACTCAAATGGCGAATCGCGGATTTAAGGGCATCCTCCGCCGTTATCTGGGATGCGGGGATACCTGCGGTATGACGTCGCAGAGCGTCATCATGGATGGCGTGAAGGTCCATGTTTTGCTCACGAAATTCGCGGCGCCAGGCATAGCGTTGGTCAATGTGATTGAGGGTGGACTTGTTGCCCTTCGTTTTGTTCTGGGCAGCCTGCCGCTCTTTCGGCGATACAGCGTCCCGTTCTCCACCGATCTCTTTTTTTATGTCCTGGGAGCGCGGGGAAAAGTATTCAATTTGCTCACGAGTGATGCCTGCAATTTCAAAATCAGTACCCTTGCCTTTTTCAATCTGGTATCCAAGATCCTTGACCTCTCGGGCCAGTTCCGCTTTGTAAACGGCATCGGCGGCCATCTTTTTTTCGTTGTTGTGACCCCAGTCCAGTTTCAGTCCGACCCATTGGCCGTCGGACCGTTGCGTCATATTTGAGATGATGGCATGGGTGTGGAGGTGCGGAGCTACCCGCTCAGATGTGGAGTCGCGGGCGTCTTCATGCACATAAAGCCCCGCCGTTAAATTTCCGTTGAAGTCATTACCTTTGCCTCCGCCTTTTCCTATCCTGGCATGCACCATTTCGGACTCCACGTACTTCATGACCGCCCGTACGGCCCTTTGGTGAGCCTGAACAATACGCGGATCTTCCACGGCCATAATGGAAACGCTCTTCGGCGCAGCAATCGTGAGTTCTTCGCCCATCCGCCGGGTTTCAGCCGTTTGACCACCGCGCGTACCGATGTCCTCGCCGGTATGTTTCACGGTACCCGAGAGCGCACGAACCATATCTTCAGCAGACACCGCCCCGATAAGACCCTGTGTTTCGGCACCCTTTCCAAACCACTCAGACGGGGCACCACCACTCATTGAGTAGTAGCCGGTCGCTTTGACCTCTCCGGAGCGCGTAAGGTGCTCTTCGTGCTTGCTTTCCATATATTTGGCAACAGCGACCGGTGATCCGGTCAGGTGAGTGTTCCGGATCATGGCGCAACCTCATCATTATGCTTAAGACCGTCGCCATTACCGACGGTCGGCGTGATGGCCTGCGCGGCTTTTCTCTCCAGGTCTTCATTGATGTAATTGAAAAATGCAGAGAGAAAACGGCTATTGATAAGCATTTCCTGATCGTGTTTATCGCCAGCCAATGCCCGTGCAACGGCGGACTGGATCGACTTTTTGGCAAAGTGCGCGACCCCGCCACCAATGCGAATTTCATCTGGCGTTGGCGGAATCATTGCGCGTACCCCTTTTCCTTTCTCGTGGATTTAGATTTAGTGGTCATGGCCGATTTCCTTTGCATAGTCATACTGCGATTCATGGCGCGCATTTTCTGCCGAGAAACCGTATTCAAAATCTATTTTTTCCCGTAACTCTAGAAGTCGCTCGGTTATAACTTTTGACGCGCCTGGCATTTCGTGTTTCCGCGGCTGGCGCCGATGCTTTTGCTTTTGCAACATGATTCACACCCTCTTGGCTGATGAACCGGACGGGTTGGTACCCTCACTTATATGTGCCAGGCGGAAACAATCATGCGTTAGGTATGCGGATGCTATGCGTCACGCATGCGTGACGCATAAAGAGCTAGTCTATATATTGATCCTGACAATATTATTTTAATAATTAAGATCAACGTGTTGGTGTATTTTGTGGCGTCAATTAAGACTGGATGTGTTGCATGGTTTTTTATTATTTTTTGAGAAATGAATAGACGCGCCCTGGCTCCACCCCGGCTGCGCACGGGGCTGCGCCCTGTCGCTTCTCGTTGATGGTTTGTCCTGAAATAGTGCCCTTCGGGCACACATACAAGGAAAAACAGGGGCAGGAACAAAGGCGGTGCTAACAACGGAGCCGGACGGCGAAAGCGCACCGGGCGTGACAGTCAGCACAAGAGAGCCCCGGCAGGGGCACGTCGCCATCCCGAAGGGGTGGGGCTGTGCGTGAAAAGGGTACTGCGAAGCGGTGCCCGTCTTCATACTGCTTTTAGCCTGCAAATAACCCAAAAAGGGCCTTATGCGGGTGATTCGCGGGCGTATGTCTGGCGTTTCGATGACGCTTTACAGACTGATAGCATGGATTACGGGTGAATTAGGGAGCATTTGTTGGTGCTTCGTGGGCGATTCGCGGGTTGTTCCCGGTGTTTTTGTTTCCGCTTGGCACACATTAGCGAGGGTGCATTCAAGGAGGTGAAAAATGGAAAGTTCACGGCTGTCTGCCCGGTTGTCCGCATATTTGAATGCGATTGATCTGGCGCGGCAGGCTGGGGTTACCTGGGCGCAACTAGGCGCACTTTTTGGAACCAATGGGAAATACATGGCTGAGGCAGCGAAGACGGCGAAGAGGAGGTATCGCGCTGAGGAACAATTGCCATTGCCATCCATACCAAACATACCAAAACCGCAGCCGCCGTCACAGGTTACTACACCAGAGGCACAAAACCGGAGTAGTGGCGGTGGCAATGCGGAACCAAAACCATCGCGTATCAAGTATATCGGACCGCAATAAGGAGCATCAAAAATGGATAAGAGCATTTTAGTTGTACACGGAGATAAGGGCGGCGTCGGTAAATCCACTTTCGCCGCGTTAGCAACTGACTATGTGTTGCACACGTTCGGGAAGGCAGCGTTGGTCGAGGGAGACAGCACCATTTTCGATGTTGCGCCACGGTTTGAGAACAGCCCAGACATGGACATTATGGCCGTGGATTTGGCGCGACCAGATATGTCGGAAGACGCGATTGTTGCACTGTTTGATGAAATCGAACGCGGCGTTGATGGTGATTCCCATATCATCATAAATACGCCCGCCAGTGCGGGAAAGACGCTTGATGCACAGGCTGACTTGATTGTTCCGGCCATCGAAGGGCTGGGCTATAAACTGGTGGTTTGCTGGATGGTAGACGTTGGTGAAGATAGCGCGCGGCTCAGTATGCAAAGCAAGCTCTGTGAACTCGCCAATCTGAAAGTGGCGGTGCGGAATACCCGGTTAAAAGCCGCCGCCGCATTGCCGTGGGCTACCCACAAAGCGCGTGATGCGTGGTTGAAAAGCGGCGGTCTGGAGGTGACGTTGCCAGGCCTCACGGAACGCGTAGTTAGCAAGGTCCGGGAAATTCAAATGCCATTCTCTGAGATCGTCACCGCAGATGTTGGGCTTTCCATTATTGAGCGCCAGGCGGTAAAACGGTGGGTAGACAACGCCTGGGCTGAAGGTGTGGCGCCAATTTACCAAGCATTGGGAGAATGATATGGAACTGAACGATTTGGAAAGTATGAGTGGTATCGGTACGGGGAACACGGAAGCAGGGAAGGGGGAAACCCCTCCCCCGTTGCTGTCCGTGCAAACGGCACCAGTGAGCAGCGGGTACGACGTCATCGCAGACCTGCTGCCTCATGAAGAACTCAAGGCGCTCAACAAGTGGGTCCAGACCTACCATCTGGGCGGGGATGATCCATTGTTCGGCGGGTACATCATGACAAAGACCACGTTTTCGGCGGCGATTGCTGCCGGGCAAGCTGCAACGCTTATCCATGAGGATGTGTCGAAGCTCCCTGACATTATATGCCGCGCGGTGACCTCAGGAGCGGGAGATATTTCTGGACAAGTGCAAGCTGCGGTTCTGGCCAACGTGACAGGGTTGGCACAGGCAATCGAAGGGGGGATTGCTAAGTCCACTGCGCCGGCGGTTTTG
>JAPTWR010000126.1 GCA_028065135.1 Acidithiobacillus sp. | reverse complement strand
GTTGCCGAGGTGTTTCCCAAGCGGATTGCCTTCAACTGCCTGCCCCAGATCGATGTCTTCCAGGACAATGGCTATACCAAGGAAGAGATGAAAATGCTCTGGGAGACCCGCAAAATCCTGGAGATTCCGGACATTGCCCTGACTGCTACCTGTGTGCGGGTACCAGTATTTTACGGCCATTCCGAAGCGGTCAACGTGGTAACCCGCGAGCCCATCACGCCGGAGGCCGTCCGCGCGCTGCTGGAAAAGGCCCCGGGCGTCACCGTCGTGGATGACCGTGGTACGGTTGGCGCCTGGCCTTCCGCACTGGATGCGGCCGGCCAGGACGCCACCTATGTAGGCCGCATTCGCGGCGACTGCTCCCATGTACGGGGCATCAATTTCTGGGTGGTTGCGGACAATATCCGCAAGGGCGCGGCACTGAACAGCATCCAGATTGCAGAGTTGCTGATTCGCGACTATCTATAAAAACGTCATCGGCGACAGACCTCGCCGTAGTGCGCTGGCGTTACCCAAATGAGGAAGATATCGATGAATAAGAACAGGTGGTTGTTGACCATGGCCGGCGTTGGTTTGCTTTTGCCGGGCATAGCGCAGGCGCTGGGACTCGGTACGCTGCAGGTGCTCTCCGCGCCGGGGGAGCCCTTTCGCGCGGAGATTCCCCTACAGTCGTTGAACCCCAAAGGCGAAGCGAACCTCAGCGTCGGACTCGCGTCGGCCCGCGACTTCGCGATGATCGATCTTCCCCGATCGGGCGCACTGGATCACTGGCATTTTACGGTGCGCAGCGGTGATAGGCCGGCGGTACTGATCAGCAGTCCCTTGCCGCTCGACCAGCCGGAATTGCATTTCCTGGTGCGGCTCGACTGGTCCGGAGGACAGATGGTCCGGGAGTATACGGCATCCGGTATCGGGAATAACGTGGTCCCCGTCGCCGCGCCACCGGCGTCCGTTCCGCAGTCCGTCGCCTCTCCGACAACGCCGCGGCCCGCCCGCCATACGACTGCCGCACCCCTCTATCACGGCTGGGCAAGAGTCAGCCGTTACGGCCCGGTGCCGGTCAACGGTTCTCTTTTTCAAGCCGCGCAGTCTATTGTCAACAGTAATGCGGTCACCATCGATCAGGTCATGGCGGCGCTGCTGAAGGCCAATCCGCAGGCATTCAAGGGCGGTAATCCCGATTATCTCTATGCCGGAACCATGTTGACGGTGCCCAGTCTGGCCCAGGTGCAGTCTGCTTCACCCGCACAGGCCAGCGCCTGGTTATCTGCCCGAAAGGCGGTGAACAAACTGTCCGTCGTTGCGGTGGCGACTGCGCCGACGGCCTCCGCAGCGGCAACGAGCGCCGCTCCCGTCAGCGCGTCGGCCGTTTCTGCGGCGACTGCAGCCAAACCCGTTGGGAATGCGACGCACCTGGTGCTTTCCAGCGCCCCTGCCGCAGCGGTGACCGCTCCCGTAGCCAGCGGGGCATCCCCGGCCAGCCTGCTGCAAAACTCGGATGCCATGCTCCGCAAGGATAATCAGAAGCTGACGGCGGAAGTGGCCGGCCTGGGGCAGCGTCTGAGCGCGGAGGAGCGCCTGCTGGCCAATCAGGGCGCGCAGCTTGCCGCTCTTTCCCGGGCGGAGGGCAACAACAATCTTCCGTTGATCCTGTCGCTGGGCGGAAATCTTTTGCTGCTGGCCCTGTTCATCTGGATGTGGCGTCGCCAAAAAGAGGCGGAACAACGCCAGCGAGAGATTTCCCAGCGGGTTTCCGTTTTGAGCACCGCGCCTAAAGCGCCCGCAGCGCCTCCTCAATCCGGGACGCCCACCCCGGTGACTGCCGCTACTGCACCAGCGCCCGCGGCGGTCGTCCCCGCCGGGGCGCGCGCGGCCGCCCCGGCCAGTGCCGCCCCATCTGCGGATCATGCCATAAGCGCCGGAGTGCCCCATGCCGGCGCCGCCGAAATCGATCCCGTCGAACAAGCCGATCTTTATCTGACCTACGGTAAGGCGGAACAGGCGGTCGCCGTGCTCAATGACGCCCTCGAAGAAAATCCGCGGCGTAAGGAGCTGTACGTCAAGCTACTCGACATTTATGCCAATCTGGATCGCCACGCGGAATATCTGGATCTCGCCGAACGTATGCGGGGGCGTTTCGGACCGAACAATGGAGCGTGGCAGGAAGTGGCCGCTCAAGGGGCGCGACTCTTTCCCGGTAACCCGCTCTTCGCCATCTCCGACGAAGGGGCGGTAGTCGCTTCCGTCCCGGTCGTCGGGGTAGACCAGCCTGCCCCCGGGGAAGCGTCCCCGGCGTTGGTGCCCCCGGATGTGCTGGATTTCCACTTCGACCATACCTCTGCGGAGCCTGCGGCAGGAGAAGCATTGAACGCTTTCCCGGCGGCGGAAAAGGCGCGGCTCCTGCAGGATATCGATGAGCAGTTCCGGTTGATGGAGGAAGCAGAGGCGGAAACGGGGGCCCCGGGACCTCAGGCAAAATCGGTACTGGAACTGGCGCCGGACGTTTCGGCACCTGCTCCGGCACCTGCTCCGGCACCTGCTGCCGAGTCTCCCGCCGGCGGGGCGCCGTCTGACAGTCCGGGTGTCGCGGATTGGGATGCCATGGGCACCAAACTCGACCTGGCCAAGGCCTATGTGGAGATGGGTGACGGTGAATCGGCACGCGATCTGCTCGAAGAACTGATTCGGGAAGACAGTGGTGCCCATCAGGAAGAAGCCCGGCAGTTGCTGAGAAGCCTTTAACCCGGCCTGGCGGTGGAGCAGTTGGCAGAGCCGAGAGGCACCCGCTGGGCACTGGGCCTCGAATACGATGGCAACGGGTTCTGTGGCTGGCAACGCCAGTTGGATCAGGACAGTGTACAAGGTGTTGTTGAGACTGCGTTGAGCCAGGTGGCCCAGTGCCCGATCTCTGTCGTCGTCGCCGGGCGAACCGATACGGGGGTGCATGCCCTATGTCAGGTGGTGCATTTCGACAGCCCGGTCGTGCGGCGTCCCGACGCCTGGGTGCGTGGCGCCAATACCGAGTTACCCGCGGGGGTGGCGCTGCGTTGGGCCAGGGTCGTCCCGGATAGCTTCCACGCCCGTTTCTCCGCTACGGCCCGGCGTTATCGTTACGTGATCCTCAATCGTCGCGAGAAATCCGCCCTATGGCGGAATCACACCGCCTGGATATACAGCCCCCTGGATGTGGAGGCCATGCAGGCAGCGGCGCAAACCCTGCTGGGCACCCATGATTTTTCCGCTTTTCGCGCCTCCGCCTGCCAGGCCAAAAGTCCTGTACGGAATTTGTGCCAGCTTCGGGTCGTCCGGCGGGGCGATCTGATTGCCGTCGATGCCGAGGCCAACGGTTTCCTGCATCACATGGTGCGTAATCTTGTGGGTGTGCTGATTGCCATCGGCAAGGCTGACCGGCCCGTGGATTGGGCGGCGGAGGTGCTGGCCAGTCGCGATCGCTGTCGGGCCGGTGTTACGGCCCCGCCGGGTGGCCTTTATTTCGTGGCGCCGCGTTATCCTGCGGAGTTCGGGCTGCCGGTGGATGCGGTGGACGCCGGTTTCCTGACGGGTGATTGACGGGCGCTGCCGGTCGGCGGCGCTCATGCTTTCTGCCAGTCGCAGTGTTAGAATGTGCCGATGGTGCGTATCAAGATATGCGGTATCACGAATGCGGAGGACGCCCGCGCGGCGGCCGCCGCCGGCGCGGATGCCGTCGGGCTGGTGTTCTACCAGAGCAGTCCGCGGGCGCTGGATGCTGTGCGTGCCCGGAAAATTCTTGCGGCACTGCCGCCGTTCGTCACGCGCGTCGGCCTTTTCGTCAACGCGGAAGCTGCCGATGTCGCCTCTACGCTGCAGCAGTGCCCTCTGGATGTCCTGCAATTTCATGGTGATGAATCGCCATCCCTCTGCCGGGGATTCGGCCGTCCCTACATCAAGGTGTTGCGGGTGACTGCAGCGCAAGACCTGCGGCCGGCGGTGGACGCCTATCACGACGCGCAGGGACTGCTGCTGGACTGCGCCGCGCCGGGCGTCTGGGGGGGCTCGGGCCGGAGTTTCGACTGGTGGCGACTGCCGGATCTGGGCAAGCCGTTGATTCTGGCGGGTGGGCTGCATGCTGAAAATGTTGCCGAGGCCATCGCCATCGCCCGGCCTTATGCGGTAGATGTGAGCAGCGGGGTGGAGCGGTCGCCCGGACGCAAAGATCATGACAAAATGGCACGGTTTGTCGCACGGGTGCGCGGTACCTGAGGGAGAGAGAATGGGAACTTATGCTTTACCGGACGCGTTCGGACACTATGGTCCTTACGGCGGACGTTTCGTTGCAGAAACCCTGATTCCGGCGCTGGAGGAACTGGAGCATGCCTACCAGGAGGCGCAGCAGGATCCGGAGTTTCGTGCCGAGTTGCACAGCGAACTGCGCCAGTTCGTCGGCCGTCCCAATCCACTCTATCATGCCGGGCGCCTTTCCAGGGAGTTGGGTGGAGCGCAAATATATCTCAAGCGGGAGGACCTCAACCACACTGGCGCGCACAAAATCAATAATGCCGTCGGTCAGGCGCTGCTCGCCCGGCGTATGGGCAAAAAACGGGTAATCGCCGAGACGGGCGCGGGGCAGCATGGCGTCGCCACGGCGACGGTCGCGACGCGCTATGGCATGGAATGCTTGGTGTATATGGGCGAGGAAGATATCCGGCGCCAGTCCAGCAATGTGTTTCGCATGCGTTTGCTGGGTGCGCAGGTGGCGGCGGTCAGCAGCGGTACCCGCACCCTGAAGGATGCGCTCAACGAAGCTTTGCGGGACTGGGTAACCAATGTCGAAAGCACTTTTTACGTGATCGGAACGGTGGCGGGACCGCATCCCTATCCGGCTATGGTGCGGGACTTCCACCGGGTCATTGGCGACGAAGCGCGGGCGCAGTGCCTCGAGCTGACGGGACGGCTCCCCGATTGTCTGATCGCCTGCGTGGGCGGGGGCAGCAATGCCATCGGCCTGTTTTATCCCTTTATCGAAGATAAGGCGGTGCGGATGATCGGTGTCGAAGCAGGTGGTCTGGGTCTTGGCACCGGACAACACGCCGCCCCCCTCACTACCGGACGTCCAGGGGTATTGCATGGTAACCGGACCTACCTGATGGAAGACGAAGACGGGCAGATTCTGCCAACCCACTCCATCTCGGCGGGGCTGGACTATCCGGGGGTGGGACCAGAGCATGCCTATCTGAAGGATACCGGCCGGGCAGAGTATGTGGCGGCTACCGATGAAGAAGCGCTGGCCGCCTTCCATCGCCTGTGCCGCACCGAGGGCATCATTCCGGCGCTGGAAAGCGCCCATGCGCTGGCCCACGCCTTCCGCCTGGCGCCGACCATGCGCTCTGATCAGACCATTATCGTCAACCTGTCCGGGCGAGGCGATAAGGATATCCATACCGTCGCCACCCTGGAGGGTATTCATTTATGAGCCGTCTCGCCGGGCTGTTTGCCCAACTCCGGGATGCGGGTCGTGCCGCCCTCATTCCTTTCATGACGGCGGGTGACCCATCCCTGACCGCGACGGTGCCCCTGATGCATGCGCTGGTCGCCGCGGGTGTCGATGCCATCGAACTGGGGATGCCCTTTTCCGACCCCATGGCCGATGGTCCCAGCATCCAGCGCGCCAGTGAGCGGGCGCTGGCGCGGGGGGTGAAGCTGCGCATGGTCCTGGAGTGGGTGCGCGAATTCCGCACGACCAACAGCCACACGCCCATCATTCTCATGGGTTATCTGAATCCGGTAGAAGCCATGGGTATAACCTTGTTTGCCGAGGCTGCTGCGACGGCGGGGGTGGACGGTGTCATTCTGGTGGATCTGACCCCGGAGGAGGGGCGCGGTGAAGCCGTCGTTCTCCGCCAGCAGGGTATCGATCCCATTTTCCTGCTGGCGCCGACCAGCGGGCCGGAACGCGTGGCGACCGTCCGCAGTATGGGCAGTGGTTTTGTATATTATGTATCTCTGCGCGGTATTACCGGCGCAGCCCAGGCGGACTGGGCTGAGGTTCTGGAGCGGGTACAGCAACTGCGCCAACAACTGGGCCTGCCCGTGGCCATCGGTTTTGGCATTCGCGATGCGGCGACGGTAGCGCGGGTGGCGACCGGGGCCGACGCGGTGGTCGTCGGCAGTGCACTGGTCGATCAACTGGCGGCATGTGCGACGGATGAGGAAGCCATTGCGGCGGCGACCCGCTTTATCGAGCCGCTGGTCCAGGCCGTGCGGAGTACGGAAAGGAGAGGCGCATGAGCTGGTTCGATCGGATACTGCCACCCAAAATCAAAAAAACGTCGGCAGACGCCTCCGTTGTGAGCGAGAACAAGCGCACCGTACCTGAGGGACTGTGGTCCAAGTGCCCCACCTGTCAGGTGGTGCTCTACCGTACGGAGCTGGAGGAAAATCTTTACGTTTGCCCCCACTGCGGACATCATCAGCGGATCAGCGCCCGGCGGCGTCTGGATTTCTTCCTCGATGCAGAACCCCGGCTGGAGATTGCGAAGGAATACGTTCCGGTGGATCCCCTGCGCTTCAAGGATCAGAAGCGCTATAAGGACCGCCTGCAGGAAGCCCAGGCCAAGTCCGGAGAGAAAGACGCCCTGGTGGTGATGCGCGGCCTCCTGGAAGGGCGCCCGGTGGTGGTTGCCGCTTTTGCCTTCGAGTTCATGGGCGGGAGCATGGGATCGGTGGTGGGGGCCCGTTTTGCCCGTGCAGCGGAGACTGCGCTGACCGAGCGCTGTCCATTGGTCTGCTTTAGTGCCAGTGGCGGGGCACGGATGCAGGAAGGACTATTTTCCCTGATGCAGATGGCCAAGACTTCTGCCGCCGTGGAGCGGCTGGCCAAGGCGGGGGTGCCTTTCATCTCGGTGCTCACCGATCCGACCATGGGCGGTGTCTCCGCCAGTCTGGCCACCCTGGGAGATATTCTGATCGCGGAGCCCAAGGCCCTGATCGGATTTGCCGGCCCGCGGGTGATCGAGCAGACCATCCGTGAAAAGCTGCCGGAGGGTTTTCAGCACGCGGAATATTTGCTGGAGCACGGCGCCATCGATCAGATTGTCGATCGCCGCCAGATGCGCGCGGTGGTGAGCGAGATGCTGGGGATGCTGACCCATGCCCCGAGTCCGCATTAAACGCGGCGCACGGGAGCGGGTGTAGCCGGTGGCACTGCTGGCGGATTCTCTCAGCGACCGGGTCGCTGAACTGGCCGGACCACCGGAGCAAATCGTCATGGGTCTGGAGCGAATGCGGGCCGCTCTGGCGGCGCTGAAGATGCCCGGGCGTTTGCCCATGCCGGTAATACTGGTGGGTGGCACCAATGGCAAAGGCTCCACGGTGGTTTATTTAGAGACCTTCTATCGCCAGGCGGGCTATCGTGTTGGCGCTTATACCAGCCCGCACCTCTGGCAGTTTACCGAACGCCTGCGGCTGGATGGCCAGCCTGCACCCGCATCCCTCTGGCATCAGCAATTCACGGAAATCACCGCCACAGTTCGACAGATCCCGCTCACCTATTTCGAGATCGCGACCCTCGCTGCGGTACGGATGATGCTTGTCGCCAGGGTCGACGTGGCGATTCTGGAGGTCGGCCTGGGGGGACGTCTGGATGCGGTCAATGCCTTTACCCCGGATTGCAGTATCGTAACCACCGTGGATCTGGACCATCAGGACTGGCTGGGATCCGATCGCGCCGCCATCGGCCGTGAAAAGGCGGGTATATTCCGTCGTGGAGTGCCCGCCCTCTATGGGGATATGGAAGACCCCTGCGCGTCGGTGCTGGAGGCTGCGGTACGCGACGAAGTACCCCTCCAGCGGTTGGGGCGGGACTTTCATATTGATCCACTGCGCGGGAAATGGTCAGGATTCGGGCTCGGGAAGGAGGTGCCCCCGCCTTTGTGGGGGGGCGGCGTACAGTGGGCCAATCTGGCGCTGGCGCTGGCGGCCGTGTCGTTGCTGCAGGAGAAGTTACCAGTGTCCGATGCGGCGGTTTCCGCATGGACGCTGCTGCCGCAATTGCCGGGTCGCTGTCAATGGCTTCAGCCTTGGGGTAAGAATGGCCCCGACCTGCTGGTGGATGTCGCCCATAACCCGCAGGCGGCGCGGCAACTGGCGGCGTTGCTGGCGGCACGAAAGGGCTCCGGGCGATGTCACGCCGTTGTCGGCATGCTCGCCGACAAGGATATCGCAGGCACACTCGCGCCACTGCTGCACGAGGTGGATGCCTGGCATGTGCTGGAGATCACCGATACCCCGCGTGCGGCGACGATGCTGCAGCTCCGCGATACCCTCCAGGGGCTGGGGGCAACGGCGGTATCGGCGGATGCCAGCATGGAACAGGCCCTGGCGCGGTCCAGAACGACGCTGGCGACCGGAGATATTCTGCTTTGCTTCGGTTCCTTTCATCTCGTCAAACAGTTACCGATGGCATGGCTGATGAGTGACCCGTCATGATCTTGTGGGTAGATGCCGCCACGGTGGGGCTGGTAGTGCTGTCTGCACTCTGGGGCCTTTTCCGCGGAATGGTGCGCGAGTTTTTTTCCCTGGCGGCGTGGGTCGGTGGGTTTTATGTGGCCTGGAACTGGGGCGGCAGTTGGCTGGCGCCCCGGCTGCCTGCGCAGATCCCCGTGGACTGGCGAGTGCCGTTAGCCTCTCTCCTCCTTTTTTTTGCCTGCCTGATCGTCGGGACCCTATGCGCTTTTGTCGTTCGTAAGCTATTATACGGCATTGGTTTCGGGGCGACGGACCGGTTTTTGGGGGCTTTCTTCGGTTTTTTGCGGGGACTGGTACTGATTGCCATCGTAGTTACTCTGGTGCAGTCTGCGGGCCTGTCCCGGTCCCCCTGGTGGGAGAGTTCCTGGCTGGCACAGGAGCCGGTGAGCCGCTGGTCGCAATCGTTGACGGCACCTGCCGTCTCCTATTTGGAGTCGCAAAAATTTGCAAAATGACAATGTGATGCAGCATGCCGTGGACGACGACCATTTCCATGATGAATGCGGGGTCGTCGGGGTCTTTGGCCATCCCGAAGCCGCCAACCTGACGTATCTCGGCCTCTATGCCCTGCAACACCGGGGACAGGAGTCGGCGGGCATCGTTTCGGGTGACGGAGGTAAGCTCTTTGTGCAGCGCGGTATGGGGCGGGTGGCAGATGTCTTTGGACTGGAACAGATCAGCAAGCTGCCCGGCGAACAGGCGATCGGCCATGTGCGTTATTCGACTGCAGGTGGCTCGGAATTACGCAACACCCAGCCCATATTTATCAATTACCGACATGGTGCCTTTGCCGTCGGCCATAACGGCAATCTGGTCAATGCGGTGGAACTCCGCACTCGGCTGGAGCGGGAGGGGGCCATATTCCATACCGATATGGATACCGAGGTCATCGTTCACCTGCTCGCCCGTGTTCCGGGCGACGATGCCGGTTCCCGCCTGGCGGCGGCCTTGCAGCAGGTTTCCGGCGCCTATTCCCTGGTCTGTCTGACCGAGAGCCGGTTGATCGGGGTACGCGACCCCATGGGTTTTCGGCCGCTGGTGCTGGGGCGTCTGATCGACTCCGGCGGCTTTGTGCTGGCCTCCGAGACCTGCGCCCTCGACCTCATGGGGGCGGAGTTTGTCCGTGATGTCGAGCCAGGCGAACTGATCGTCATTTCCAAAAGCGGCATCGAGAGCCGTAAGCCGTTCGCGTCCGTTGGCCGGCGTATGTGCGTCTTTGAATATATCTATTTCGCCCGTCCGGATAGCGTGCTGGATGGCATTCATGTATATTCGGCGCGCAAGCGCATCGGCCAGGCGCTGGCGCGCCTGCATCCGCGCGACGCAGACGTGGTGGTGCCGGTCCCCGATTCCGGGGTTGCGGCGGCCATGGGCTATGCCGAGGCCTCCGGTCTGTCCTTCGAGTTGGGGCTGATCCGCAATCACTATGTGGGCCGCACCTTCATTCAACCGGCACAGCGTGGTCGTGATTTCGGGGTTAAGGTCAAGCTCAATGCCCAGCCCAACATACTGCGTGGCAAACGGGTGGTTCTGGTGGATGATTCCATCGTTCGGGGCACCACCAGCGCTAAAATCGTCAGTCTGGTGCGGGCCGCCGGCGCGCGCGAGGTGCATTTCGTGGTCAGCGCGCCGCCCACGATCGGCCCCTGCTATTACGGCATCGATACTCCGGATCGCTCCCAGCTCATCGCGGCCCAGCACAGCATTGAAGAGGTGCGTAAAATCATCGGCGCCGACAGCCTGGGCTACATTACCCTGGACGCTTTGTATGAGGCGGTGGGGGGGCGTGGGCAGGGTTTCTGCGATGCCTGCTTCAGCGATGATTATCCGTTACCGACGCCCGAAGGACATGGCTCGCGCCAACTGCACCTGATCAAGGAGCTGCGATGAACACCAAAAATACCAACCCCGACTGGGCGGACCGGCTGCGTCCGGAAACCATCGCCATCCGTGCCGGTATTCACCGTACCCAGGAGCAAGAGCACAGCGAAGCCATCTTCCCCACCTCCAGTTTCGTCTTCGACTCAGCAGAAGAAGCCGCAGACCGCTTTGCCGG
>JAPTWR010000054.1 GCA_028065135.1 Acidithiobacillus sp. | reverse complement strand
ATAGGCAACAAGCTGGTGATATGCGGGGACACGACGTAGCCTGCATTCGTGGTCCATGCCTTTTTGTACCAGCCGTTCAATTCCGCAGCGACCTGTTTGGAAGACATGGCATAGACCTTGGCCAGCAGCTCTTGCTGGGCCACGGGGGAGGCCAGCATGGATCGCCAGTTCCATATCCAGCTTGAAATCTGTGACTCCATGATTCGTTGGGTTACTGCATTGCCGGCCACGGGAGCTGCCGCCTCCAATGGATCACCCATGTGGTCCAGGGTGACGACAAACGGCACGATCTTGCTTTGCGCGCCGATATAAGCCACGCCACAAACGGCGATGGCGGCAATGCCAATGGCGCCAAATGCAATGAGCTTCCAGCTGTGCGCACGACTCACTGCGTCGCCGGTACGTTCATCCCATTCGCGTCGAGCATTGAGGTAGGGGTTGTTGGTGCCGTTTCCGGCGCGGGTGGGTGGCTCACCTTCCCCGCTCCTGCTGCTTTTTTGCTTCTTCATTAAGGCCATGGTTATCTCCAGTGGAAGTTGTTCTCCATCTGGTAATGGCCATCGAGGACCTGTTTGCGGTCGCTTTGCAGAGGCCATTAAAAAGCCCGGACATGCCGGGCAACTTCTGGGAGAGAAGAAAAATCGGAATCATTCGGTATGGCGAATATTCGGGCCACCCATGCCACCACCACCGCCATCGTGAGGCAATCCACGCGGCGCATACTTTTCCTTGATTTTCTGAAGACTATCCATGCGTTGCTCATGGTTCGTGCGCTGATCAAAACGCGCGCCTTCGGTTTGGGTGAAACCGCCACGACTTGGTCCACCGCCACCACCGATACTATCACCACCAGGGGTACTGGCCGGATTTGCGCTGGTGTTGCCGCCTGGTGCGCTGTTGGTGCTTCCGCCACTCTGGGATGCCGTGCTCTGACTACTGCCGGCATCATTCCGACCGCTGCTATTGCCTGTGCCGGTATCCTGGCGACCCATTTGCGCGGAGCTGCCGCCATCCGATCCCGATCCACCCAGCCTCTGACCGGCTGATGACGCACTGGCATCCGGAGTCGCGCCCAGACCTACGCTATTTCCCTTTTCCGGTGCAGGGGCATGCTGCGCACGTACCCTGTTTGCCAAGTTGCCACCGGTTGTCCCAGTGCCATGCCCCTGAACGGCCTTGTCGCCCAGATTCTGAGCAATGTCATTGGCTCCAGGTCCGCTCCTGCCGTGGAACTTGTCCTTTGCCATCCCCTTCAAGGCTTGTGCGCCATGCTGACCTGCTGTGGCCATGCCTTTGCCAGCCTGGCTTACAAGACCACCTAGGCCGCCGACTGCTTTGGCTGCTGTTTGCGAACCTTTGCTGGCTCCAGGGCCACCCAGTCCCAGAATGCCGGATTCGCCAGCGGCACCCGCACCTTCCGTAAAGGCTGCGCCCAGCCCCTTCATGCCGCCCATAGTGGAGTTTGCGGATGTGCCCAAAGCACCAGCCGCTTTGCCAGCACCTATGGCAGAGTTCGCCAAAGATGCGCCGCCCATGGCCGCACCAGCACCGGCTGCGACGACACCGCCACCGATCGCTGCAGCGGCGGTTCCAACATTGCCGAGGGAGAGGGAGGGGGAACCATTCATCATGCTGGATGCTATGGATGGGACCATGATGGCAAGGGCGCCCAATAATAATGACGTCGCGCCCATATCAAACAAGGTCGTCCATGAAGGAATTGCACCGCTGTTACTGTCGTTATAAAGCTGCATCACCCAAGGGCCCGTGATGCCAAAAGCAAGGCCTGTGATGAGTTGCACGGCCATAAGTTTTACCCCAATAGATACTGCATATCCAAAATACTTCTCGCCCCATGCAGATGTCCACCTTGAACCGAGGAATCCCATCATCACTACACCAGCACCCACTACGATAAATGCCTCTATAAGCGCAACCATCAACTGCAGGGCGAGGATGGTCATGCCGATGACTATCATCAGGCCTATTAGTCCAGCAGGAATAATGTTGGCGATGGTTTGCAGAAGCGATCCATGTTCCGCAGCCGTAATCAGGTCTCCCCCCATCATTACGCCATTTGAGAATATTTGCCCTGGTGTTGCGACCGCGGAGCCACTTATCCCTGCTCCCATATCCCAAAATGATTCGATAATATCCGGAATCCACGTTGGCGCCTTAAGGATTAACATGTAAAAAAATGAGAGGGATATGACCTTTAACAGAACTCCTGTAATCATGTCTCCCAGGTCGTTCTTCCGCAGTAGTATTGTTACACCAGCCCATATGAACTCCAGCACCGCCAATGATGCAAAAATATTGATTGCATACTGGTCGGCGGTTGTCATCCAGCCTGCTGTAGCGGACTGGAATTGGGCGGCCAAACCGTTTAATGTGCTGCCCGCGCCAGTGGTAGATAAGGTGATCAAGTTCATATTGCCACTCCTGGTAACGAGATAAGAGATAAGTCGCTACAGGGTAATGGCCATCGGGGACCTGTTTGTGGTCAGATGTACGTCTCTACTAAAGGGTAGCCTCAGCTTGAGTCACCGAGAAGTAGATTGCGGAATGGGAACTGGTGGTAAGGTTAAAAGGCTATGACCATGTTCAGCTAGCGCTGCGTCCTGCCGCTGTCCATGCACAAAGGCTTTCTGCCCCGTTTCTGAGGCGGCGTTTGCCGCCCTACAGGAACTGTTGTCTTGCTCAACAGCAGATGATTGTTTGCCGCACCATAGGATCTCTGCCGCTTGAGCGGACGTATGTGCCTCGTACCATTTTGTGGTATGTCCACTCTCCGGGCCTTTATTGGCACATCCAGCCAGAGCTACTAAGCTAATAAGCGTAACGGCATACATATTTATTTTTAGCGACATCGTTTTCTCCTGCTGAGTTAAATTACTACAGGGGAAGGCATGTCCCCAATAGTGTATTGAATATGTTACACCCTTTTAGGGCGTAGACTGCGTAATAGCAACGGGAGGCAACGTTAAAAGGCTCTGTCCATTTTGGGCATCCGTTAGGTCCTGTTGCTGTCCGTTCACAAAGGCTTTCTGATCGTTTATAGCGGTGTTGTCTGCGCTGGTCACCTGCGCCTCATAGGCAGCCTGTGCTGCTGCTTCAGCCATGACATCCTGCTGCAACTCCTGAATCTGGCCGACTTCGACACCCGCGATTCCGTCGGCCGCTTGTAATACCGCCATACGTCCAGATGCTGACTGCCCGGCGTTGACCAACGCTTCAGTTCCGCTTTGCACACTGGAAAACTGATTGGCCTGCAAATGAAACTGCCGCATCATGGACTTGATCTGATCGTCGGTGTTCGTATTCCAGCTGCTCAAGGACTGTGAATAGCTGCTGCCCAGCGGAGGCATTCCGTTGCCATAAAGATTGTTGAAATTCGTCCCGATGTTCTGTGCGGAATAGGCTAACCCTTTGGCCGTTTGCACGACATTCATGAGTTGCGAGATCGGTGCCGTCACGGAGTCCCAGAGCTTTATGGGCACCTGCTCCAAATTAAGAGCCTGGTTGTAGACCATCTGGATCTGGTTTTCTACCGACTCCGCCTGCTTTGCAAGAGACTCAACTGCCGTCACCTCCTGCACGATCTGCTCCGGCATCGTCGCGCCGCCGGTCAAGGTGCCTGCAAACGCGGCAACCGGGGCCCCCATAGCAAGGGATACCGCTGCTGCCAATACTAACTGTTTGGTATTCATGTTTTCTCTCCAGGCAATGAGCACGCTGCTCTCCTGCTGCCTAATGGCCATCGCCGACCTGTTTGGGGTCTCAGGACAGGGGTACTGCCCTGGTCCGCCCCCGCGCACCCCGTAGGATGGCTACCTGTTCACCGACGCTCAAGGCAGGATTTCCGATCTCGGGAACGCCAATCAGTTGCCCCGTGTTCAGCCGCACCATGACTTCGGTACCGTGGATCTCGCCGGGGGTCAGGGCATGCCCTACCAGCATCCCGCCGACAAAGCCGAGGATCGCGCCAATCGCGTTACCACCGACCGCATATCCAATGGCACCGCCGCCGATGCCACCCATGGTGCCGTTCGCGTTGGGTGCTGCAGAGTCCCTGATCTCAATGGGCATGGTTCGTATGACCACGCCCGTCTGCAAGGTCTGGGTACCCAGATTCTCGGTCGCGCTGTAATTCTGGTAGGACAACGGAGCGGTTGCACAACCCCCAAGAGCCAACGTGGATGCCGCGACAAGGGCTAAAATCAGTCTGCTTTCCATCTTTCGATCCTCCATGAATACACCCCTTGCACAAAGCGAGGGAAATGGAGGTTTGCCAGTCAGTCTCCAGGCTAACATCTCTGGTCGATGACTTACGGAAATCCGTGTGTATAATACACACTATGACGAGCTCAGAACTGATCAAATGCCTGGAGTCGGCGGGATGGTTGCATCGAAGCACAAAGGGGTCGCATCACGTCTATGTGCACCCTGATCGTCCCGGGCACCTTTCGATACCGCATCCGCGTAAAGACCTGGGGACAGGGTTGCTCCACAAACTTTTGAAGCAAGCCGGACTTAAGGAGGACGACTGCAAATGAGATACCCAATCGCTATCGAATCCGGGGATGAGAACCATACCTTTGGGGTGGTGGTTCCCGACTTGCCTGGCTGCTTCTCTGCCGGAGACACCCTGGACGAGGCCATCGAGATGGCTAGGGAAAGTATCGAGCTTTGGCTGGAGGTGCAGATTGATGAGGGCGGAGATATTCCTGACCCTAAATCCATCACGGAGCACCAGGCCAATCCGGAGTTTGCTCACTGGATCTGGGCGCTGGTGGATGTAGACCCGGCGATCCTCTCTGACAAGGCGGAGCGAGTCAATATTACCTTGCCCGCAAGAGTGCTGCGCCGTGTGGATGAGGCGGCTAAAAGCCGTCACGAGAGTCGTTCTGGTTTTCTCGCTCGCGCCGCCCTGGCGACATTGCGGCGTGAGGCCTCTTAATGCTCCGGTTCCAATACCACGGCCGTCCCGTAAGCCAAGACCTGCTCCATGCTCTGGCCCTTGCCGGAATCAAACTCGGCGGAGTCGAAGCGCATGCCGATCACCGCGTTGGCGCCCATGGACTCCGCCTGGGCCAACATCTGCCCGATGGCTTCATCACGAGTCGCCATCACCATCTTGGCAAACCCGCCTTGCTCTCCACCAAAAGTTGCGCGCATGTTACCCAGCCAGTTGCCGACAAAGTTGCGGGACTTGATGGACACCCCCATGACCGTGCCAAAGGTCTTGCTCACCCGAAAGCCCGGCACGGTATCTGTGGTGACACATGATGTTTCATTGCTCATGATGGTTTGCTCCTGTTTGTGATGATTACTGGTTAAACTACACTGGTTAATGGTCAGCTATCTGCTCTAAAGCCCTTCTCTTCCCCGCATCCAAAGCACCGACCAACACGTCCGCGGTGATCTCGGCCTTGTTCTGGATCAGCGCCTTGATCTGCTCATCAATGGTGTCCGGGATGGTGGGGATATAAATCTCGACCCGCCGGTTTTGGCCGATGCGGTACGCGCGATCTTCGGCTTGCGTCTGGTCAGCGGGTGTCCACGGGCGGGAGACAAAGAAAACATATGTCGCCGCGGTAAGGTTGAGCCCTACCCCAGCCGCCTTGATGTTGGCCACAAACCAGCGGCACTCGGGATCATTCTGGAACTTTTGGACCGCGCGGTCCCGCTGCTTGCGGGACTCCTTGCCGGTGAGGCGTACGGCTGAGCCTGCAGGCAACTGGTCCATAAACCATTCCACCGTCGCTTCAAAATTGCAGAAGATGATGGCTTTGGCGTCCTGCTGCAGATCCCCCATCATTTCCAGGATGGGTTCACGTTTCACCCGTTCCAGCCACTGCCTGCCCAGGTTGATCTTCTGCAGGGGAATCAACGTGTCGTCGTCTATGAACTTATGGTATTCCGTCATCTGCTGATCGCTGGCGGAAAGCAGAGGCTCTTGCCGGAATTTACCCTCCATGGTGAGCACATCGTCTTTCATGCGGCGAATCATCCATTCACTGATCCGATCGCCCAGACCCTTGCGGTCATTGCGCGATTTGGCAAAGTGTCCGGCAAAGGTCTTCACATCCACGTCGCCGGCGGGGTGCCCGGAAAGCCGCAACAGGGTCCAGGTCTCTTCCGGCTTGTTGAGCATGGGGGTTGCCGTCAGCAGCCATTTGCGTTCCGCACGCTTGGCCAGGTCGAACGATGCCTGCGTGCGCTGGGCGGACGGCTCTTTCAGGTAATGGGCTTCATCGAAAGCGGCAACGATGAATTTCCAGTCATGGGTTGCCCCCTGCGAGAGGTCGGCGTCCAGTCGTTCCATCAGCGCGCCCAACCGCTCATAATTCACGATCAACCATTCCGGCTGCATGTTGGGCAATGCATTCTCGAAGATGAAGATCTCTGCATCGGGAATCACCATCCTGATTTCCCGACCCCAGTTATCTTTGAGGCTGGCGGGACAGACGATCACCTTTCCACCTGGGAGATGGCTGGCGGCAGATACCGTCTGGCGGGTCTTGCCCAAGCCCATATCATCGCCATTCAACGCGCTGGTGCGGGTCAGAAAGTGACGCACCCCGTCATTCTGGTGCGGCATGAGCGAACAGCGTGCTGCAATTTCGTCAATAACTGCATCTTCCACCGGCAACAGAGCCATGGGGGCAAAGAAAGCGCGCTGAATAAGTTCCGCGCGTTCGGCCTTGGCCATTTCGAGGGCATCCAGTTCTTCGCCGCTCGGGCCAGCGCCGTTGGACTCAAGGGGCATCTCTGCACCACCTACCTGCAGCTTCACCCGCTCTGTCTCTACATCGTCGGCATCTACACAAACCAGGTATGGCGTCCAGCCGCCCGTGGCCTGGGGCAAACGATCCGGTTCTCCCCGTGCGCTGATGATGACGTAGCGGTCAGGCACGCCCACTTCTTCCAATACGGCGAGTGCTGCAGCCCGATTGCCATGAATATCCCAGCCTTTGGTGCCGGCATTCCAATGTGCTTTCCGGGTGGCTTTCAGGAACGCCACGGTCGTGGTGTCATATGGAAACGAAAAGGACCATTGACCATCCGGCGTTTCCATCAACCTCGGTCGTACGCACATGGCCCAGAAGGGTTCCTCATTGGCCATGGCCTTCGCCAGAATGGCTAACCCGAGCTCCCGTGGGTGCTGTGCTGGCCAGCCTTCTGCCAGGGCTTCAATGGTGGCGGTGGCTTTTATGAGGGGGCCTACCCATATTTTCTTTTTCGGCATCCAGCCAAAGTCATGGTTCTTGATGACCTCTTTGCTGCGGGGTGTGGAGTCCTGGTCGTACTGAATCCAAAACCCCAGGCGCAGACCATCGCTGTACATTCCACGCCAGAGGCTGGACGTACTTGACCCGGCCAGGGTCCGTTCCATGTGTTCACGTGATGCAGCCATATCGCCCTCAAAAGAAGCTTCTCTTTTGGTAATGGCCATCGGGGACCTGTTTGTGGTGCGTGTGTTCTTTTGGCAGGGTTTGCCTGCAGCGATGGGGTTTCAGGATGCTTGGCCAGGGCAGTTATACTGTTGGGCACTGACTTGCAGCGATTTGGGGTACAACCTGGGGCTCTGGGTTCCAACCATCTCTGGAATTGTGCGATGATGCGCACATGGCCGACATCACTAAAATTACCTGCAGCCAATGTCAGCACTTCACGCCATGCGCCATAGGTCCTCAAGGCTTGGGGCAATGCGGGGAAACCAAGTTGGGGCTACCGCCCTCCAGCAAGGCCGATGATGGTTATCTGGCTTGCTTCCCCAATGCACCCAGACGATGTGACCTGTTTCTTAAGGCCATCGTAACAAACTGACCTTGGGCTTCGGGCTACATCAGAAACCGGTTAATTGCTTTGATAGTGGTGGCGTACAATCCATGCCACAGCTTCCGGTACTGAACGGGCCAGATGGACGTGTTCGCCCATTGGCCTACCGCGATAACCAGCTATCCAAGACCGAACAACGATGCGGCCCCGATCGACCAGCAACCAGTAGACTGGTCGGCCATCGGAATGCGACCATCTATTCATCAGGCGTTGATTGATGACCGAAATATCCCTGTAATCCATACTCCATCGCTCCTAAAGCCTTTAGCCATTGCTCTTGCGCGGACAGCGTTTGCTCTGGGTCAATCGCCATATAAATACACTTCGCCCCGTGTGGACAGATCATGTGGTCAATGTGCCTTGGCCCATTGATTTGCCGCAATCTCCCAATGCTTTCGCGCTGTCTCGAAGGCCAGGATTGAACCAAGCAGCCCAAAAAATGGGACGTACGATGGAACAAAATCTCGTAATTGCGGAAAGACCAGGCAAAATCCCAGGAGCACCGCGAAGACAGCCGCAATGTACAGTGGCAACACATCGCGCCGGAAAGACCGCGTGTGATAGTGCCCCGCCTCATGGAAGGCCACGCGCAACAACGCTTCCTCACGCGCAAAGCGCAACGATTCAGACAGATGGATTTCGCCCGTTGTCCGGTCGAATGTGCCATCACCCGGTTTCAGTTTTTTGCTATATTTCATGGGCGGGAGTTCGTATTTCCCGCACAGCTTCGCCAAGTCATTTTCTTCCATGATCAAATCCACCATATCTTGCATAGCCATCAATCCTGTAATGCCACGATAACGTGAATTGCACCGTAGGCCGTGATGGAGAAATGGTGGATACCCGCGGCGGCCAGGGCGCGCTCAACAGTGGTAACTACTTCTTTCTGGGTACCGACCATCTTGCGCGGAGCCAGGTTTTTCCACGATACGACCGACCAGGTAGGCCGCGTCACCTGCTCTGGTGGGCGTATCGGCGTCTGTGCATTGGCAAACCCCATACAGACTGCAAAGCGATGTGCTGCATACGGGTTCGTCGGCATGGGCGGCTGAGGGATGGGTAAGGCTTTCGCCGGTTTGCCCCATTGCCAGCCTTTCGGTAACACGGGATCTGGTGGTGGTGTCATAACCCGCTCCATGGCGGGCGGGGCTACTGGAGGTGGCGCATACATAGGGTCAGCAAAATAGAACATGGTAGTGCTCCTGGTTAAAGTATTCTGTAACTGGTTAGTAGGATTCCCAAAGAACAGCGGCGTCCGTTTCGCCGCGCTCGCGCAGCCAGACGGCTGGCCATTGCCAATCGTGGGCTTCCCGTAGCTCACGGATATGGGCAATGTCTTCCTTGCCCGATGCGCCTACGAAGGCCAGTTCGGGACCAGACAAGCCCAACTCAAAGAGGCGCCGCCCATCGGGGTGCATCATGTAGTACTGGCGCTTCGGAATGGCGGAAGCCAGAATTTCAATCTGGCGGGCATTGAGTCCGATGGACTCATATAGGGGCCGTGCCTGGTCCGTCAGGGCCTCCGGGTTTGGCAATAGAATCTTCGTCGGGCAGGATTCAAAGATGACATCCGCAATGCCGGACTTGATCAGGTCGCTCAGGGACTGCGTGGCGAAGATAACGGCGACATTGGCCTTGCGCAGTACCTTGAGCCATTCCCGGATCTTGGCCTTGAAGGTGTCATGTCCCAGCATAACCCAGGCTTCATCCAGGACCAGCAGCGTTGGCTGGCCCTTGAATCGCTGCTCAATCCGGTGGAACAGGTAAGTCAGTACCGGCAACAGGATGTTCTCACCGAGATTCATCAAGTGCTCCATTTCAAACACCTGGAACACATCTTCTCCCAGTCCATCGCTCTCGGCGTCCAGCAGGTGGCCCGCCGGACCTTTCAGCGTGTAGTAATTCAATGCGCTACGCAGCGCGTCATCCTGAATGACGGTCACCAGTGCGCCCAAGGTCCGTTGCCGCATCTCTGTCGTACTGGTCCCAAGCTGTACGATGGCGCGGTAGATTTCATCGCGCATGCGGGGCGTGATAGGGGTGTTTTTGCCTAGTTGCAACGCCACCAGACTTTCCACCCACTCGGCCGCCCAGGATTGTTCAGAGGGCTCATCCACCCTGCCCAGGGGACAGAAGGCCAGATCGTGCGCTTCACCGGCGATATCGTAGTGTTGGCCACCGGCGGCACCGACCAGCGGGAACATGGAATACCCTTTATCGAAGGCGAAGACCTGGGCATGAGCGTAGCGGAACTGTTGGGCCACCAGCATGGCCAAGAATGTAGATTTGCCCATGCCGGTGGGGCCGAGTATGGCGGTATGGGCTAAATCACCGGCATGTAGGGAAATACGGAATGGCGTATTGCCATCGGTATTCGCACGCATGAGCACCGGACTATGGGGAGGATAGAACGGGCAGGGGTTTTCATCTGGTCCCGCCCAGACATTAGTGAACGGGAGAAGATGTGCCAGATTCAGGGTGTGAATCAGCGGCCTCCGCACATTGGCATAGGTGTTTCCGGGCATGGTACCCATCAGCGCTTCGACCGCATTCACGTCCTCGATGCGGACCCCGAAGCCATGATTCTCGATCACCTTCTGCACGTCGCGGGCGATATCCAGCACGACATTCTCACTGTCATGGGCGAGCAGGATGACGCTGGTGTAATATCCGAAACGCACGTCGCCACTGGATGCTTCGGCCATGGCCACAACGGTATCATTAGTCTGCTGGTCCGCATGGATATTGATGTGTGTTGCCTGTCCGCCCTGACTCTCCCGGACCACATTGAGCGCCGATTTGCGCTTCTGGCTCCAGCGACTGCGGTAGCGGTTCAGCTGTTTCTCGGCATCTTGCGGATCCAGATAGATGAAGCGGTTGGACCACCTGTAAGACACTGGGAGCCGTGACAGGAAGTCGAGAATCCCGGGTGAGGACATTGCTGGGAAACCCTCAATGGCGAGTGCTGCGATATGCAGATTGCCGATCTGCGGATTGAAGCCGGTCACCAGATCATGCCGGCCAAGGACGGCGTCCAGATACATGGGGACCATGGAGAGCCGAAAGGGCCGGTTGCGGAAACTCACGCAATATTCGAGATATTGCAGGATTTCGCTGTTGATGATTTCACCGGTGTTCTCATCCACATGGTCTTCCATGCGCCGGATTTTAAGAAACCCAGAAAGCCGTCCCTGAATTTCCTTGATGCGCTCTTTGAAGCGCTGCAGGTTATTGCTACCCGGCGAGCCTTTGTCTTCTCCATCAATCAGGAAGTCGCCCATCTTGGTGGCGGCATCCGGAGGAGGGAAGAACGTGAGCGTCAGAACAAAACGACTGGTGTAGCCAGCGTCTGCCGACTCGAAGCGCGCCCGGCGAACGGCGTCAATGAGGCGCGTAGTGCGATCAGGAAAGCTGCCTTCCTGGGCGTACCCAGGTGCGGGTATCCGGATTGCATCGCAGTTCAGCACCCAGCCATCGCCCATGGACACGGCGGAATTGATGCGGTTGGACATCGCGGCCAGCTCCGCGTTGGTAGAAGAGTCCAGATCCGGACCGGTGTAATAGAAGCCTGCCATCAGGCTGCCATTTTTGTTGAGCACGATGCCGTTATCGACCAGCGCCGCCCAGGGCAGAAGGTCAGGCAAGCCATAGGCCTTGCTGCGAAATTCTTTTAAGGCACGCATGAAAATCTCCTTGATTATTTAATGGCGCGATTGCGGGCAAAGGGCGTGGCCGATGCCGGATAATATTTCTTGTACTGAATGCTGCGCTTCCCGGTTTTACTCAATATCGGATCGTATTTGGCCAGTTGTGCGAGACCCCATGTGCCAAAAACCCAAAGGACTATCCCGATGACGGCTGCCCAGAGTTGCGCCAGCGAAAAGATAAAAATACCGGCAAGGACCCCCAGCATGAGTACGAGGTTGCGCTCTCCCCCCAGAACCAGCATGGGTTTATGGAGGGATTGGTGGATGGAAATCTCTTGCCTGGGTGATTGGTCCATAAATATTTCTCCTGTGCCTGATCTGGACAAAAGTAACGGCCAACCAATTCGGCCGTTACTGGCCTTACACCAGCGCTCCGGTCAGACCGAGGTCGGTCAGGAAAGAATTGCCAAACACGATCATGGAGATGCCCAGCACGACGAACAGGGCCTTCTTGGCGATGCCGCCCAGTTCCTCCCCGAAGATGAGTGCAGCGCCGGCCGCCAGGAACGCCACAATACTGATGGCGGTAGCGACAGGACCCGTCAGGTTGTTGGTCAGATCCTGAATGGGGCTATCCCAGGGCAGCGAGGTACCCGTCGTTTCCGCAAAAGCGGGAGCGATGCTCTGTATGGCAACACCGATAATGACACCTGCCTTGAAGTAGGTGTCCCGAACTCCGTTACTGAAACGATTGATAGATGGTTTCATGTGTAATCTTCCTTGCAATGGCGATGGATGACGACGAAATGGATGTTCTCCATGAGGTAATGGCCATCGGGAACCTGTTTGCGCTGGCAGATCCGGCGACACATCAGTGTCTGCCGGGATGCTGAGCTGCGGATTAGAACGACATGCGGTAGCCGATGCGATACTGGTCGGTGCTCAGAATCAGGTCGGCCATGCCGCCGCCGAAAGGCATGCTCTGATACTGATAGCCGATCGTTGCGAATCCCGGGCCAACTTTGGCATCCGCACCCATGCTGCCGCTGTAATACAGACCGCCTATCGTCTTCACACCGCTGACCGCTGTGCCAAAATCGCGGCCAAACGCCCCACGGGCATACAATCCGATGGAAGGAAACACCTGATAGCTGACCTTGGCACCGCAATAGGCGTAGCCCGTATCAATATGTCCACCCTGCGGATGAATGCCGATGTAGCCCACACCAATTTCCGGCTTGATGGTCAGGTGTTTTTCCGGATGAATCAGGTACCCGGCACTCAAGGAACCGGTGAGCACATTCCCATTGATGGAAGCGCCCGATCCACCAAAAATGCGCTGACCAAAATCCAGATTCCCCAAACGCTCATGCGCGTGCAGGAAGCCTCCTGGCACACTGGAGCCGACACCACCGACATGAATGCCGTAGTTTTCAAAACCGACCTGGGCGGAATAGTCGGCGGCCACGGCCAGACCAGAGAGAGACAGGCCGGCGAGAGCCAGCGCAGCGATAACGAAATGCTTCTTCATGATGATGACCCTTCAGAAATAGGCGTTGTTGCCTATCGGGTAATGGCCATCGGGGACCTGTTTGTGCTGCCCGGGCACAAAAAAACCGCTCCTGTGAGCGGTGTCTTGGGGAGGGCAGATCGTGGTTACAGCATTTCGGTCACAAACTGGCCATCCCGGAAACCCGTCACCTGCATGACTTCGTCGATAATACGTCCGGTGGAGGTGCGCTTGATGCTGATCACGATGTTGACTGCTTCGGCGATCAACTCCGGGACAGGGGGAACATTGGCTTCCTGAATCAGCATGCTGACGCGGGTCAGTGCGGCCCGCGCGTCATTGGCATGAACGGTACCCACGCCACCCGGGTGCCCCGTGTTCCAGGCCTTGAGCAAATCCAGTGCCTCTTTTCCCCGAACCTCCCCGACAATAATCCGGTCTGGCCGCATCCGCATGGTGGATTTGAGTAGACGGGTCATATCGATTTGGTCAGAGGTGCGGAAAGAAACGACATTGGGTGCGGATATTTGCAACTCACGGGTATCCTCGATCACTACCACCCGATGCTCCGGTGTCTCGACACTGATAGCATGCAGTATGGCGTTGGCCAGGGTGGTTTTGCCGGTACCGGTCCCGCCGTTTACCAGAATGTTTTTGCGGGATCGCACTGCAGAGATTATCAAGTCATGCTGTGTGGCCGTCATAATGCCCTTGTCCACATAATCCTGCAGCGTAAAGACCAGAAGGGCTTTTTTGCGAATGGCAAAGGTAGGCGCTTCGACGATGGGCGGGATTTGCGCCTCAAAGCGCGAACCATCCAGCGGCAATTCACCGGAGATGATGGGGTTTTCCTTGGTGATGCTGGTATCCAGCATGGAGGCCACGGTCTCAATCACCATCTTGGCCCGGACGGGATCCATCCGGGACCGAATTTCCATATCGCCGCCCAGCACATCCACCCAGATATTGCCATCCTGATTCAGCATGATTTCAATGATGACCGGGTCCTGCAGATAACCCAGAATATCGTCGCCCAGCGTACGGCGCAGGCTTTCGATCTGACGCTCCCGATAAACCTGGGCCTGGGTGCGGGTGTTCGTGCTCATTTTTTCGTACTCCTGTCGGTGGTGACTATCCGTTTGCGGATTGGGCTACGCCGGTGGCATTCTGGATCGCCTGCAAAGCCGCCTGTGCTGCGCTGTCTCCCTGATTTATGGCGGCGCTATCCATGCCGGATTTGCCACCAGCCGTTTCCGCCGCGGCCATAGCGGCATTGGCTGCGGTTTCATCAGTAGCTTCAGCACTTGATGCGGCCTGCGCCGCCTGGGTGGATAACGTGGAACTATTGGACTCGGAGCTGGCGGCGGCATTCCAGGTATTCTGCAAAGCCGTGTCGGGTGCGCTTTGTGCGTTAGCCTGGTCGGTTTGGGCCTGCTGGGTGGCGGTCGTCGCTGTGCCATTCGCATCGGTTGCCACCCGTTCCTGGCTGTAGGCGTCTGCAGCCTCCGTTTCCGCCGTCACCGTATCCTGATTGATAGTGGCCTGATCGGTCGCGATCGCCGACTGTACGGACGTGTCCGGTGCGGTCGGCACCGTGTAGGTCACCCCATTGGCTGCCGCCTGCTTCTGGGCATAGGCTTCCGCTGCCGCGTCCGTCTGCTCGCCAATGGTAATAGCATCGGCATTGGCCTGATTCTGGTCCTGCACAAAAGTCTGCTGTGCTGCTGCAGCGGTAGCGGCCGTATTATTTGCATCCTGCTGATAGGTGCTTGCCGTGTTGCTGGCGATACTGGCGCCATACGACCACATCGCCTGGGTTCCAGCCGATGGCGCAACGTCCGCAGCAGCCGTGTCTGCCGCCGACTGCTGATCGGCTGTGGTGGCATCCGCTGCACGGTTGTCGGCATACTGCTGTTGCACCACGTCCGTTGCGGCATTTTCCATGGCCGCCGTTTCATCGTTGGTCATCTGGGTTTGTAGCGGGCTGGTGTAGGAGAACGGAGTAGAGGATTCCGTAGGAGCCGTGGCGGTTGGCGCGCCCTGTCCCTGCTGGACACCCGTTTCATTCTGGATCGTCTGCAGGGCGGTGGATGATGCCGTTTGCCCAGAAGCTACTGCCGTGCTGTTGTTGCCTGTATTGGCGCTTTTGGTATTGCTGGCAGAGGATTGAGCATCCGACTGGATAGTATTCTGCTCATTCTGGTAGTTACTGTAGGAATTCGCACTGGCCTGTGCAGAGGCGCCGCTCAGCACCGACTGCTGGCCGGCAGTGGACTCCATCGCCTGCTGTTGTTGCCAGTCCTGATACCAGAGTCCGTAGTACTTTTGATACGCATCATAGGCAGATCCCGCCTGCTGTCCGTAATAGCTGCTATCGTCGATGCAATCCTTACCTTTTGCCGCCACGCAAGCAGAATAAGCGGACGCAGCATCGGATGCATCCGACAGATAAGTCAGATAGCTGTCGTAATACTGGTTGTACAGGCCGTAGTAACGGTCCATTTCCTGGACCAAAACGCTATCCGTGGCCGCAGCTTGCTGGCTGCTGGCCAAAGAACCCTGTACCTGCGACTGACCGCCCAGTGTGTTGCCGGTCTGCAATCGGCTGCTATTCTGGGCGCCATTGCTGTTCTGGTCGCTGTTGAACCACGAATTGCCGGCCTGCAATTCCGCCTGGGATACCCCTGCGTCATTTGCCAAGGCGGCACTGGATGCGGTGTTTGTTGCAGCGATGGCGCCGGTAAACGGCAGCAAACCGAACAGCGCCATGATGACGGACCCACGAAGCGTATTCATGCCAGCGCCTCATCAACATCCGCGAATTCCGGAGCGTTCAGCGGGACATCTTCATCAGTTCCGTCCCATTCCGGCATGGGTTGATCATAAAAGGCCAGTACCGGCAATGCGCCGCGTAGAATCTGACGGAACTCGAAGGCCTGGGCCTCATTGTCAAAAATTATGACTTCCTGGTTTTTGTCCTGGTACAGAGACCCTGCGGACTCTTCTACACAATAGCGTATACCGGGTCTTACCGTGGGCGACGGCTGGCGTCCGCCCAGATAGATGAGGGCGTATTCTGCCACTGAATACTTATCGGTGATGGTCTTGGCGTCCAGCATGGGAATTCTCCTTTGTATGTCTTCATGGGGTAATGGCCATCCGGGACCTGTTTGTGGTCTCGGGTTCCAGTGTTCACTCGCGCTCATCCAGTTCCTGCGACTCGACCCGCCACCGTGCGATTTCCAGACCCATGCTCACCATGTCGGGGCGCACGGAGCCAGAGGATATGAGCTCGTACATGTCGTCAATCGTGGATATGGTCAGTTTCGAGAGCATGTCCCTGAACTGAGCTTGGCAGGCTGTTGGTGATGCATCGCGGTCCACATTGGCCGAAACGATAGGAGACAGGGCCGCCACCAGATATGCGGTCTGTGCTACCGCGATGTCATGGATCAAGCCCTCCGAAAACCGAAACTGCGGCGTGGTACATTGTGCTGTGCTCATAACACATCCTTAATCAGCATAAAGAGACTGAACAGTTCTGCGACGATGCCGAGGCCCACAATGAAAAGGACGTGGATCAGGTCGCCGAAAAGTCGCGACAGGTCCAGCCGTAGCCGAACGAGTTGCCAGAAGTCGTCCGCCATGGAAAAAAACAGCATGAGCACAACAAGAATGGGAATACCGATAACCGCGAGTAACCAGATCATGGGGTTGCCTCCTATGAAGGTGTGGACATACTGGAGGGCCACCTCGTAGTAATAGATCGCCCAGGCTTTTAGAGTGCCGATATTCATCCTGCTGCCGTTCGTTCCTCATTGGGCTGCATACGACCTGCCCGCACGGCTTTCATGGACCGCGAAAAAATTTCCACCTTGGCCCCAAGATCGTAGTAACCAATCGCCGTCAGAACCGCTTCGTCACGCAGCTCCGCTGCCCATTCCTGAACATCCGTCGCGCTGATATCGGTTGAAGTGTCGGCGATGGCTTCCGATATCTCGCGCAAGGCACGGGCTATTTCGGCTATCCGTTCTTCGATATCTCTGACAACCAGAGAAAGCACTGGATGCTTCGATGGCCGTAGCGCCGCCATGTCACTTGCCAGCAGGTTGGTCGTCTGGCGTGCCTTCATCACGTTCGCGCCGTCTTCCTCCGATGGACCGCGTAACGACAGATGACGTTGCAACATGCCGTCCCGGGTTTTTCCTATAACAACGTGATGCGTTAAATGCCTGTTAGCGTTACTCATCGTTTTCTCCGGTTCCGTATCAAGTTATTGCCCCTTGCAGGCATTGCATCAAGCGAGGGAATTGGCAGGGATCACCGTTTTTTCCACTTGGTCCCCAACGCCTGCGCGTTTTCTTTGTCGGGCCACCAGGCACCACTACACTTCTGGCAGCGGAAATAAATCTTGCTGGTGTTTGTGGTGAATTGGCCTGTAGCCTGTTTGCACTTCGGGCACAGGGGACCGGTGCCCTGGGACGCTGCCTGGGGCCGGTCTGCAAAAGGCAGTCCGGGATGCCCCGCATCATCCTGAAGCAGTCCGTGCTTATCCCGATTGGAACAGGCCCAGAAGAAGGAGCCTGGCTTTTTCTTGCTCTCCAGGCGCTTTACCTGGCCACCGCAATCGTCCATCGGACAAGCCTCGGTTACCGCAACGGCACCGGCGGGCATACCCGCCAGTCCCTGCTGAATCGCATCCCATGCCTGCTGCAATAGGCCACGGGCATTACCCATCCCATTGGTGATCTGATCCAGCCCGTCTTCCATGTCGCGGGTCCAGTCGAGATCGGCAAAGGCAAAGCGTCCGACCAGCGCATCGATGACCGACTCACCCGTCGCGGTGGGATACAAGGCGGGGGCCTTGCCCTTACGCTGCATGTACTCCCGGGCATAGAGCACCTTGATGATGGATGCGTAGGTGCTTGGCCGGCCGACGCCATGATCTTCCAGCGCCTTAATCAGAGTGGCTTCGGTATAGCGTGGTGGAGCCTTGGTGGATTTGTTGAGCACTTCGCCACGTTCGGCTTGTGCCCGTGCCCCGATCTTCAGAACGGGGACCGGATTGGCTGCCTCTTTTTCTGCCCCGCCATCCTCTTCTCCCTCCTCCGTTTCCATATACAGCGTCCGCCAGCCGGGATCCGTCAGAATACTGCCGACGGCCCGGAAAACAGCGGGCCGGTTCTGAAATGTGCCGCCGTTCAGGGTGCATGACGTCTGCTGATACACGGCATCGGGCATCTGGCTGGCCATCGCGCGTTTGCGTATCAAGGCATATAGTGCCTGCTGGATGGCATCCTCACCGGCCACTTCTGCTGACGGTGGAACCTTGTCAAAGGTCGGGCGGATGGCTTCATGGGCCTCCTGCGCGTCGCCTTTGGCTTTCCAGCGCCGGGGCTTCTCGACGATGGGCAGGCCGGCGGATTGCAGAGCGTTACGCAGTAACGCCTCACCTTCTTCGCTGAGATTCGGTGAATCGGTGCGATGGTAGGTAATATGCCCGGCTTCAAACAGCGACTGGGCGGCTTTCATGACATCCTCAGCGCCACATTTCAGAGCGCGGCTGGCGTCCATCTGTAACGTGCTGGTGGTGAATGGGGGTGCAGGCGCCTTACGGGTGGTTTTGGAATCTGCCTGGGTGACGGTAAAGGGAAGAGAGGGGATGGCAGCGGCCAGCGCAGATGCGAGGGTCTTGTCCTGAAAATATTCACCTTCCTTGGTGCCGTCCTGCCAAAGCGCCCGCCAGGTCGTACCGGGTGTGCTTCCTGGCAGGTGGGCGATGACCTGAAAATAAGACGTTGGCTTGAAGGCCTGGATGGTGCGCTCGCGCTCCACGATCAGGCGTAAAGCCGGCGTCTGGACACGTCCGGCGCTGGCTTTGGTGTGGATCAGGTTCGATAAGGGGCCGGAGACTTCCCAGCCGACCATGCGATCCAGTCCGCGGCGCACCTCTTGTGCCGCGACCAGCTTCATATTCAGTGCCCGGGGATTAGCGATGGCCTTTTTGACGGCACTTTCCGTGACCTCCTGATACGTCACCCGTCGCGCTTCGGTCGATTTGATGCCGAGCACCTGACAGAGATGCCAGCTAATAGCTTCGCCCTCACGATCGGGGTCGGTGGCGAGGTATACGGCACTGGCATTGCGTGCTGCGGATTTCAGCCCGGCCACAATATCCTTGTGTTTGGTGTCGTTCACGGCATAGTTCATCTTGAAGTCCGGCGGGCGAACATGGCTTTTAGCGCCGGACTTCTCCAGGTCACGGACATGCCCCAGGCTGGCTTTTACCTGCCAGTCGGATCCCAGAAAGTGCTGGATGTGCTTGGCTTTGGTGGGAGATTCTACGATCAGCAAATTCATGTTTACTCCTTTGTTATTTCTGGAATTCTGGGATTGGTGTATCTTCCGTTCTCCCTGAGTAGGTTGTCTATCGTCACCGCTCCATCCCTCGATCCACGATCTGTCGTTTTCCTGCATAGATGCCGCCATGCTCTTTCATGACCACATTGTCGCCACGTTTGAACTGAAAACCAGGGGCCACTGGAAGGGCCAGAAGCTGTCCTTTGGCGTTTTTCAGAACGGCATCATGGCCAATCACGTTGACCACGGTACCGCGATGTACCGATTTGGATTCTGCGATCATGCCCAGCTTTCTGGCATCGGCCAGTGCATACTCGCCAAGATGGGGGCTCGATAGCGACACCTGAATGCCCAGTTTCCTTTGCGCAAGCGCTGCATCCTGAGTGGTCTGCAGATGGGCACTCATAAAACCGACATCGTAACGATCCCTGTCTGATTGCAATCCCTTGGCTATTCCAGCCAGACGATTCATTCCGATGGTCGTATAGTGCTGCGTTGCATCCAGCACGTTGTTCCATGCCTTGGTGATCTTGTCGATTACAGGGACATTTTCCTTGATGAGGCCTCGAACCTGTTTGGCAGCCTCAATGAGGTTATCGGTCAGGTTTCGTGCGCCTGACTGCGCCTGGTTTAAGGAGGCATCCTTGGTCGCCTGCCAGCCCCGTTCGGACAGCGTGTTGGCGAAGTGCTGCTCTGCCATCGTGTTGGCGATATTCTCCATGCCACTGGTGATCTCGCCGACATTCTTCTCGATATTACGGGCTACTGCATGCAGAGGAGGCCTGTCGGCCACCGTCTTGGCGAAGGCTTCCACATAAGCCAACAAGTCTTCGTGGGCCACGCGCATGCGAGTGCGCTCTGGTGTCGCTGATGTATTCCGTGCCAGGGCAGTAGTGTGGTCTGTGCTCATGATCCTCTCCTGTGTCATAGGGTTACGCGAAGCGAGGGGAAATCCAGGATTCCTAATCCCCAATGGCCATCAGGAATCTGTTTGCGATCGGTCTGGATCAGGCGCGGCTATCGCTCCATGCCCAGGTCCCGCTTCATTGCGCGGGGTCTGCTGGCTTTATGCGCCGGTTCTGCCAAAGCCGTTTTACGCTCCACCTTCTTGGCTTGAAACTCGCGGATCACGCGGTCATGGGGGGTGTTCAACCGATCCTGCGCGCGAGGGGAAAGGTCTTTACCAGGATCATCCTTGCCAGCGATTCTTTGGAATGCGTCTTTGTATTCATGCCAGGCACCGCGCGCAGAATCGTTACTGGCCAGTAACAGATTGGTTTTCAGGGCTGTGACAATGGTTTCCTTCAGATCATCCGAACGGCGTGGGCCAGACCGCAGGCTGTCGCAGCCCAACAAGTGGGCGTTATCGATAAAGGTGATGTAGGCGGCATATTGTGATTTGGTAGCGAATTGCGCCATTTTGCGATCCAGCGCGCGCTTTCCGGATATGGCTTCTTCGGCGTTGTGGTCGCCATCGGTGGCTGCACGCTCCTCGCTCGCCGAAAAGTCCCCTCCCTTCTCCATGAGGGAGTTCAGCGAGTAATTGTTATTCATGCCAACCCGCCCACTGCCCGGGCGACCGCGCTCATTCGAGAACTGTCTTTTCAGACTGGCGGTACCCCGTTGGTCCAGATCAACGAGGGATGAGGGGCAAGATGATCCTGCCGCCTGCTCAAACACCCCAGATTGGTAGAGCGCCTTGGTCTCTGCGGAGCTGTATCCCAGGCCATTGCCGATGGCACGCAGCCGGGAATCAACCACCTTTTTCCCTACGACATCCATCTGCCCCGCCATATCCCGATAGAATTTTATCCAAGCCTTTGGGCTGTCCACGGCCACCCCCCGAATCTGTGCCGCCTGCCCGATTGCGCCGGCAACATCGTCCGGGCTCATGTGAAAGATGGTGAGGGCCAGTCGTGTGGCATCCAGCGCTTTTTCTCGAAGAGGGCCGGTCAGTGCCACAGGGACAAGACGCTCGATCCAGTCGTTTTCGCTCTTCAATGGATAGCCAGCCACAATGTAACGGCGGCGAGAGCCGCCATACCCAACGCCGCCAACGGTTCCTGGGCGTTACCTGAACTCCACCAATGCAGGCTCCATCGGCTGCGCGCCATGGGAGTAAGGATAGGGATGCCGGATGGATTGGGGACATCCATGATGAGGTGCATGATCCCGCCCGCGGCAAAGCCTGCCACCACGGCGCGCAATATGGGCGAGAGATTCAAAGTGAACAGGCTGTGCCCATTGAACAGGCCCGGGGCAATGCTCCACGCAGGTGCGGGCCAAACCATTACCCCTACCAGCAAGACCAGCCACAATGGCCACCAGTGGGTGATGGTCCGATGGGGAATGACGGACTGTCGCACCCAACGCTGCTGTTGGGGCGAAAATTCCGCATGGGCGATTTCCAGCCAGTCCGGAGCCGTGCCGCCAAAGAAGCCGGCGGGGATGGCCGCCAAACTTATGTCGCGGAGGAGTGGATAGAGTATGGCGGCAGCAATACAGCCTGCTGCAATGCCTGTCAGCCTGTGTCCTGTGCGTCCCATGGTTGGCTTCTCCAGATAGTGGTTCTATCTGGTAATGGCCATCGGCGACCTATTTGTGCTGGATAGTGGACACAAAAAACCCGATCAAAAGACCGGGCTGTCAAAAACTTGCATGCAGTGGAATAGGTACCAGCTATAACTGGTGCTGGCTGCCGCTACCGCGTTCGATTTGTCACCATTGCTGGATACCGATGTCCACCAATGACTGAAGTGGTGCCCACTTTTGGACTAATGCTTCATCCGAGAAACGGGCTCATTCTCTGCCATATCCTCCGTGTTCTCATTCAGGATAATCGCAGAAATTCCGCTGGCCATGAGCGCATCATATATCATGGTGATCGTGTGAGGTCGGTCAAACCCCCAATCCTCGTAGTCAATGCCAAAGGACTCATGGTGCCCTTTGGCATCGTTGAGACTTACAGTGATAGTGTCTTCTGCCTCCACAATATAGGTGATCAACCGCTTACTACTCAGCTTGAGGGTCGCGATCTGAATGGCCTCCATCAGATAATCGTAGGCTTCCTGAGCGTCTTCGCTCGCAGGTATGGCCTCAACGGGCATGACCTCATCTTCTGGCAGTGTAAACGCGTCAAAGAGCAGCATGGGTGGTGCCACCATGATTTTGCCCTTGAATACCTTTTTTGACACAGCTTCGTTGAATGCGATGATCAATGCTTCATTGCATGCGTCCCAGTGCAGACAATCTTCTCGCGAAGAGGGCGATTGGACCACCCCCAGAATGGTCTGAACGGGCGGCTCGTCGCTGGTGTCCGGCGTTCCCCAAAAATGCGGAGAAAGCGGCTTCCCCTCTGGGATTTGTTGGTGTGCTTCCCATATTGCAATAGCGCCAGCGTAACCATAGCAGTCCAGGTTGATGGAAGCAGGATGAATAAAAATCCTGGCTTCATCGCAAACAAGCCCTGACTTTAGCACTGCGTCTTCCAATGATTTGACTTGCGCACGGGAAAGCGTGAGCGGCTTTCCGCTAGAAAGAGGGATGGAAAAGAGATGGCTATCCGGTTTTCCGTCATCTACCCGGAGCGTGGCATGCTTGAGCGCCATGGACGAAAAGATATCGGCAAGATCCAGCGACTTTTCCGCAAGCCGCCGCTGTATAGTGGCAATAGCCTCGTATTCCTTTCTTTTCAACAGGGCGCGAACGGCCATGGCGCACGCATCTTCCACGTCCTCCTTCTCTCCGGTGAGATGGGTGAGCGATAGGACGATTTGGTCCACCGCGTCCTCTCCTGTGGCAAAGATGGATGGAAAGATGGAGCGTGGCATGGCTATGGTACCTCCTGAAAGGATGCTGAAAGCGTAGCGCAAAGAGGACGGATTGTCAGCGAACAACACGCCTCTGCGTAACGCAGAGTCTCCGCCGCTAACTCTGCACATGTTATGATACGCTGGCAAAATCAACCAAGGAGACGATATTGGAACTGGATCACAAGGCCCGTGAGGCCATAGAGGACATCATCAACCGCCGAGAGGGCATCAATTCCATTCAGGCCCAGCTCAAAGAGGATATCAAGGCGATTGCAGAATACCTCGCAGTGAAACCCGCGCAGGTGGCGCGGATTATCAGCCTGGTAGAACGGGAGCGGGCCAAAGGTGACGTGCTGGAGGCGGAGCGGGGGGTGATTGATGCTGCGGAATCCATGGTTCCCGTGAAAACCGTGGATGAAGAAGTCGTGAGCTGAGGCGCTTTGTGGCCCTTGAGGACAACAATTTCAAGGGCCAGGTGAGGCATCTCTCAGGTGGTCATCATTCTTTCTGGCCGGACATGCAATCTAGCGCCAGCTATATCCGGCACCTGCTGCGACCACCGTATTCGCAGCCCCACCATCGCTCCCCACGGTGATACCCCCGGTCCAATGGTGGTTGAAACGGTGCTGATAACTGAACGCGAAGGAAGCCTGCCCGTTATAATCGGCAACGCCACTGGCTACGGTGTTTACACCGTGTCCAGCAGCCGCCTGTGCCGCCGCCTCACCCAAAGACGCATCCACCGATCCCACTTTGTCAGCCTCTGCGTTCGCGTAAGTTTTCAATCCGTGCAAACCCGCATCAAACTGCTGCAGATTGACCGCATCATGGGGTTCCGTTGCCGCTGCCACGTTGGTGATTTGCCGGTCCAAGCCGGTAGCGGCATTGCCTACGCTGACCGAATTGGCGCGATTGGCTACCGACCCTTGCCCCAGGGCGACCGAATTGTCCCCTCTAGCCACGGCATTTTCTCCCAGGGCGGTACTGTTGGGAGCCAGTGCTTGCGCATGGTCGCCTAGCGCTGTAGTCGAGTACCCATTGGCTACTGCATTGGGGCCGATGGCGGTAGCCGCCTGACCGTTGGCGATGCTGCCCGCGCCGTAGGCTGTGGCATCCTGCCCACTGGCATGAGACCCCGTTCCTTCGGCCATGGCGTTTTTGCCGGATACCGTGGTTCCTCTGCCACAAACAATATCCCCCGAGCCATTCCCTGTGTGATGGCAGGTGAGCGTGAACAGGTTGTTGCTGTGCGCATTAGCTGCTTGCAACGCCTGACCACTATCGACGGCTGCAACTTGGCCGGCATAGCCTTCGGCATTGTACTGTGCGCGATTGGCATCGGCCTGCGCACCCTGTTCGGCCTCATACACATCGTTTCCGTTGGCCGCCGTTGTCGATCCGGCTGCGATAGTTCCATTGGCGACATTGGAGATCGTGACCGGGCCGGTTGCCGATGTCCCCGCGCTGGCGGTATCGGTCGGCGTGGAGCTGGCGGCGCCGGAGGACGTGGTGTAATGCAGGACGCCCTGGCTGGATTGCGTCACCTGTAGATTGTTGATGGCCTGGTTGGTCGCAAAAAGTTCACTGCCGTTGACCGCTTGCGTGCTCACCGAGGATATCTGCCCTGCAGCCACATTGGTGATCAGACGGGTTATGCCGCCCGAAGCAGACCCAACACTGACTTCGCCAGATGGCGACCCCCCAGCCAGTGAATAGCTTTGACCACGGATAGTTTCCGTGTCGCCCTGCCCGGTTTGCGCCGTATTGGCCGTGCTATCCGACCCCAATGCTACCGAGTCAGCAAGGCTTGCCTGAGACTTCGTGCCAAGGGCTTGGGATTCATTACCTGTAGCCGAGGCATCGTATCCGTAGGCTTCGGAGTTCTGGCCGGTCGCAGTGGCTCCTGATCCAACTGCCGTGGATGGATCGAGAGCGAGAGCGAGAGCGGTTTTTCCTGCCGTGGCGTCTGAGCCAATGGCCACACTTCCGTTTCCGGATGATCTGGCATATTCGCCTTCGGCAATATTCCCGTTGCCCGTCGTCACCGTACCACCTCCTATGGCGGTATTGTCCGACCCAGAATCAATACGCCCGGCGATGGCGGTATCATCTTGTGAGACAGGGATGGAATCCGATAGTCCGGCCAAGCCGGCTTGTGTTCCCGATCCCACGACTGTCGCATTACCGTTAGCGGCACTGTACGAACCCACAGCCGTTCCCGGCTCGTAGTGATCTGAACCGTTATAATAGACATAGGAACCGTCACCTACCGCGGTGGCGGGATTGTTGCTCAATGTGCTGCCGGATCCAGACGAAGAACCAGACGCCGCCGTTCCCTGATTGTCCAGAGTGCTGCTGGTATAGGGTAAGTAGCCGTTGATGTTGGTGTTGCCTAAACCATTGGCCGATCCGTTGATGCCCACGTCATTCTGGCCAATGGCCGATGATCCATCACCAACGGCAACATCTTTGGCTGATGAATATTCCACAAGTGCCCAGGCAGAGTTTGCCCAGACACCAGTCAGTAGCGCCGAGGAGATAGCCACGGCCAAAATTGTTTTCTGCATTTCATGCCCCAGATAAGAGTGTCTATCTGGTAATGGCCATCAGGAACCTGTTTGTGTTGCCGGTTAGGTCCTCTAATTGGTGATGCGCGGGCTGTACCTGTATTTGAAAACAGCGATGGGGTGAGCGACCGATTGCACCTGTGCCCGGTTGAAGGGTCCCCAGTACCGTGAGTCGAAGGAAAACCGGGGGTCTCCGGCACCGTAGGCCCAGTACTGTCCGGCTTTCAGTGTGATCGCCCCTCGCCACTGTGGCAGGATGATTTGCGGCTTGCTGGTGGTGAACGGCAACGGCCTGCTATCCGGCAATGGCGCGCCATTGATCGTCACGCCATGACGGTCCTCATGAACCTCATCCCCAGGGCCTGCAACAATGGTTTTGATATACGGCGTCCCGCCACCTGCGCATGCATTAGCCACCTGATCGTGGCCTAGCCAGGAATAATCAAATCCTGCTGGTAACATTGGACAGAGGGTGACGATCTCACCGACATGCAGAACTTCACCGATTTTGTACCTTTGAACCGACCATAATCCCATCGGTTCGCTGGGGGACAAATTCAGCCGCCAATCGCCGTTGTTCCACGCGATAACCGCGCTGGCGATGATGGCTCCTGTGATTACAACGGGTATCATTCGCCGCCACTGGGGGCGGCGAATGGCGACCAGCCGACTAAGCGTCAGCAAACGGGTCTTCATCTCCCTCTCCGTTATCATCAGGAAACGTATCTCCACCGTCTGGCATCTCTTCACTTTCCGTCTCAAGCTGGACAGGCCTTTCATCCTCTCCGCATTGCGCCATGATTTGCGTGGAATCCAGTAGGTCTTTATCTTCCGGCAATGGCTCCATCGGGATAACCATGTTCGTGGGGGAGGCTGGCAACGTCTCGCCAGTCTCGTCCGCTTTAATGGGCAGCTGTGTCTCCGAAGTCCGTACAACTTGTACCTCAACCTTTTCCAAGTGTGTAAAAGATTTGACCGGCGGTGGAATCGCGCAGCGCTTGCTCAGGTTCGGGTCGGTGTAATAGATGATCTTCTGGCAGTAGATCGGCGCATGACCCGACACAAAGACGATTTCATCGGATGCAGGCATACGCATCAGTTCTTCGGGTGTAAGCAGCGCTCTGGATACCATTTGTTCATTGGTATTCACATGCTGCAAGAGCACTGACAACCGCCCGCCGGAATACTGTCGCTGTGTATGTGTTGCCGTAAAGTTACCGATAGTCTCGGAAAGTTCTTTCGCCGAGTCGATACGATTGGGCGTATAGGCTATGCGGATGTGGCAGTTATCGGTAATGGCCTCGTCCTTCGTATATTCCGCGTAGAGCTGGCTTTTGCTCTGGATGATCAACAACGCCTTGAGTCCATAGCCCGCGATAAAGGCCAGCGCCTTCTGGAATACATCCAGTTTCCCCAGACTGGGGAACTCATCGATAAGTAACAGAAGCCTGTACGGGTGGATGCTATGACCCTGACCGCTTTCATCGAAAGCCATTTCTTCAGTCAGGCGCCGTACCGTCTGATTCAGCAGCAAGCGCGTCAACGGCTTCAGGCGGTCCGCATCCGTCGGCGGATTCACCATGTAGAAAGAAGTCTTGCGGGTGCAGGGCTTTCCGTCCACATCAGGACCACCCATCAGGCTCTCAATGGTAAAGTCAGAATAGGAAGTGTTTCTGGCGACCAGCGGGTCTCGGTAGATGGACAAGAAGCTCATGGCCGTGGACAAGACACCAGACGCCTCATTGCCCGCCTTGTTCAGATAGCTTTGTGCGGCCTCACCGGCCGCCTTCCACCCGAATAGCCGCCATTCGTCCGTTTCCTCACCATTTTCTTGCATTTCGTGCGCCGTATCACGCACGTAGGTCATGACAGCGGCAAAGCCGTCTAGCATTTTTGTCTCGTCGCCCTCTTCGCGCGCGTCGGCCTTCTCTTGCTCAATGCGCTCGGCAATTCTGCGGATTGGTCCGCCGTCCGACAAAATGGCTTGTACCGTTGCCAGACAGCGCTTGGTTTGCAGCGTCTTGCCATCCAGTTCCTTGGTGAGTTTCACAAAGATCACGACCCCAGTCATGAGGTCAAAACCGGTCTTGGCCCAGTGGTCGCTGAGCCCCTTACCGTCGGGGTCTACGATCATTGTCGAGATATTCATCACGTCCTTGACCAGGTTATGATCGAGGCGGATTTCGTCCAGCGGGTTGAAATGCGCTGAGTCCAAGTCCCACGGCGCAAAGCGAATGCAGCGTTGACCTAGGATTTTCTCGCGGAACCCGGAGGTGAGATGCCAGTTTTCGCCCTTGATGTCGTAGACAAAGACACTCTGCAACCAGGACAGGAGGGTGGGTATTACGATGCCTACGCCCTTGCCAGATCGGGTCGGCGCATACACCAGAATATGTTCTGGCCCATTGTGACGAAGATAATAGACGGCTTTGTTCAGCATGGCATACGCGCCGAACAGGACGCCACCCGCATTCTTTTCGTTGGGCAACAGATCCGTCGCATGCACTTCCGTGTCGTCACAAAAATGTGCGGAGCCATGCATGTCATTCTGAACGCCATCCAGTTTGCGCGTGCGCCGGTAGGCGTAGGCAATCGGAATGATCAGCGCCAGCAATCCACCGATACCCATCATGACGTGCGCCACCATGAATACATGAGGAACGGGACCCGTCAGGCCAATGTCGTACTTCCAGCTCCAGATGATAATGTCGAATGGCATGTAGACGTGAGGCATCCCTAATGTCGCTCCCAGGGCCGTCGAATATTGAAAGGCGTAAGCGGCATATTCGGTGGCAGCCCAGGTTGCCAAAAAACAGATCATGATAAACAACCCCAGCGCGGGCCATACGATACGGGTCATATCGCCCTGCGCTTTGGCAATCTGGTAAATTTTATGCGGCTCAGCTGCCATGGCACTCTCCGGTAAATAAGGTCTGTCCCCTATGAATGGCCATCGGGGACCTGTTTTGGGTGCATATTGATCACAAAAAACCCCGCACTGGGCGGGGGAGGTAACGATGCGTTGATGAGGGGGTTTACCGCTCCAGACCGATTTCCTTTTGCACGCGGGCACGGGTCACTGCCCGCTCCTGATTGCGCTCCTGCGATTTGTCGCGCTCATGGGCTTTCCTCTCAATCTCCTTCTTCGACTCGATCTTCTTCTCCGTGGCTTTTTTCTCCTGTGCCTGCTGGTCCTCATTACGGATATTGAGGCGCTTTTGATCCTGCGCCTGGGCCTGATCGCCTGGATCCAGCGGCTTCATCTCCGGGGATTCGCTACGGCGATGATCTTCTATGATTTCGGTCATGACCTGCACCTGACCATAGGGCGCCAGTCCATGCAACGCTGCGATAGACTGCTCGGCCTGTTCCTTGCTGGTATAGGGATTATGGATAGGATGGGGTTGCTGGGTCGGTGCATCCTCCTGAATGTTGGGCATCACCCGCGACGCGCTGATTTTGTGACCGCCCTGGAATTCCTGGGTGTAGTCGCGCACGACCGCATACCCCTTTATCGTGCCATCCGGGTAATCCTTCCCTGGATCGGATACAAACCGATGTCCTTCGCGCACAACGATCGCCGCGACTCGATCCTTGCTGGTCATGCCCATGGGCAATTGCTCTGCGTGTAACGCATACCGGACTGGCGATGCGATTTTTTCTTTCTCATCGTCAATCGGTGCGTGGCCGCCATGCTCTTTGATTTCGAGCGCAATGGACTCCGCGAGTGTGCCGCCGTGCACTGATATGCCATCCTTACCCTGTAGCGCGGGCAATGCCTGTTCCGCCTCCTCCCGCGTGGCAAATGGCGACAGTATCCCGCTTTTCTGCTCCTGGGGCTTTGTCTGGGGGTACGCCACCATCGAGCGCACCTCCCCATTGGGCAAGGTCTGAATATACTCACGCTGAACTGCATAACCTAACACCTCCACAGGACCATTCTCTTTCGTGGCGACCTGCCGCTCCACGTTTTGCGTACCCCTGCGGCTTCCTCCCTGAAGAATAACCGTCACGATACGATCTTTTACCGTCATGCCTTCCGGTAAACGCGCGCCCACGAGATCAGGCCCAGATTTGCTCTGCTCCGGCGCAGCCTTTTCAACGGCAGGTGCCGCCTTCACCTGTGCCGCTTCATGCCCAGGCTTCAGCAGATCTTTGTCGGATTCTGGCGCACGCTCCCGGCGCAATTCCAATTGCCGATCACTGGTGATCACGGCGGCAACCCCCTGGCGATTGAGCCCGTTTTCATCAGCCAATCCTTCGGAAATCAGTGTGTGCTTTTCCAGGGGCTGCAATTCCGCAAAAGGTTTCTGGCTCACCTGGTGGATCGCGTGATGGCCAGCACTGGAGAGTACACTCAGGTCCGCCTTCGCCGCGGCATAATCCGCTGGTGGAATAGCGACATGACCGTTCTCTACTGGATAGCCTTGTTCTGCCGCAGCGGCACCGATATGCGGGCTGGCTTTAAGTGGCCTGTTGTCCACATCAATGGTAAAACTGTTCCGATTGGTGGTTTGCGTTTTTGGCGTGCCGTTGTCGTGCATCACCGGATTCCCGTCTTTATCCATGACGGGGATCGTCACCAGTTCCTTGCCCACATGCTTGAGCCGGATCAGATCGCCCCTTGACGCCGCAGAGTCCTCCATCGCCTTTTCCAGCCCCACGCCCCAGGTAACGTGCTCCTTGCCATAGGCATCCTGTGTCTTCACGTAGTAGCTTTTGGTGTTGCCTTCCTTGAACTGGTAGGGCGCGGCACCATGATCCAGCAACTTGCGGGGTGCGTCTTTGTCTACCACGGGCTCAGTAGCTGTTGATGGAGTGACGCGCTCTGCATCAGGCGCATTGCCCACGTCAGGTGCCGCTTTATCCTGTGCAGGCGCCGCCCGCTCCTGTACCGCTTCCTTCCCGGAAAACCCGTTACTGGGGGTGATGTCTGGTTCGTCTTCGGCAATACCCATTGCCGCTTTGTCGCGGGACTGCTGCCAGACCTCGATGAGGTCCTTGTTCTTGATGGGAATGCCCAACCGCCCGGCAATCCGTGCTGCATCCTGCTGGAACTGCTCGTCGCCCGTAATCGTCAGCAGAGTGCCCTTTTTGAAGCGCTCCTGCGCCAACAACAAGGCGGTCTCGATGCTTTTGCTGCTGGTTTCCTTCATTTCAATGCGGGAGCCCTTGTCTTCAAAGAGTTCTGTGCCATCCGACTTGCGATGGTAATGCACCGAGTCGGCGTCCTTGTCATATTCCGACTGGATATCATCGAACATGGACAGCTTGCGATGTCCGGTATCCACCGGTTCGCCTTCAAAACCGTTCACTTTGCTGATTTCTTCGCCCCGGTGTTTGCGGGCATCCATCTCCGCCAGCATGGTCGCTGCCAGTGCATCGCCGGCATGGGATTTCTCCGTGAGAAAACCCTCCCATGTGGGCACACCATGTGCTGCCAGGTCGGCGGCATGCTCTTCGGTCTGCTGCTGGATCAGCGGCTCCATATGCCGCGACTGTTCCATCGCCATCAGGGATGGCCACGCGCCAGCCGGCGCGCCATCCTTCTCAAAAGCGGCCTCGATGTCGGCACGCTTGCCCGCAAATTCCTTTAGCGCATCGGCGCGCTCCTGGCGGTGACGTTGGGCGATCTGTTCCATGCCCATCTGTGACCGGATAATGGCGGCATCCCGTGCCGTTTTGAATTCGGCCAGCAGGGACTCGCGGGTGGCTTTCTGATCGGTGCTCATGAATTAACTCCTCTATGCAGTGACAATGCCCATTCTGTAATGGCCATCGGGAACCTGTTTTGTGATTCCCGATGGGGCATTACCTCAGCGCTCCATGCCCTTGGTCTGGGTCGCCTTTTTGGGGGACTTAGCCGGTTTGGATTTCTCCGGTTCCGCTGTGGACCGCTCCTGCACAGGCTCTCGGGGTTTCAGGGCATCCCGGGAGACGTTCAGCGTCTCACTGACGATTTGGGATGTTTTGGCATTGGGCATCGCTGCCAGATCTTCATTTTCACGAACAATGCCACCACGGCCCTTGAGGTAGGTGTATTTGTCGTCTCCAGGTTCCTTTTCGGCAACTGACATCGCCACAAAGGGCTCTTTCCCTTCCGGAGCCACTTTTTGCAGATTGACCTTGGTCGTTTTTTCACCTTCCTTGATGTAACCCACCAAAGCGGCCTTGTCGCCCTCACCATAGGCCTTAAACTCCACATCGGCTTTGTTCCGCTCACCCGTGGCCGGATCATTGCGCTCTACGGTCCCCTTGAGCTGACCACTCTTGTCCGCCCAGGTACGCATATTGATGAAGCTGCCATCTTCCACCTTGATAGCGGCTTGAAGATGGGGATACTTCTTCGTTTCGGCATTTTGTTCCATGATGACTTCTCCTGTTTGCGTTGCGACACTTGCAATCGGTAATGGCCATCGGGGACCTGTTTGTGGTTCCCGATACTGACTGAAACGGTTAGCGTTCCAGGCCCAGATCCTTTTGCCGCACCGCAGACCGTGCTTTCGCAGTTTTCCCGGGGGAATCCTCCTCACGTTTCTGTTGCATCCGCTTATCCAGTGCTTCATCCAGCGCTGGGGAGTTTCCCTTCTTGATCTGCGCACGTTCTGGCAGAAAATCCCTGCTGTGCTCCATGATGCTGCCTTTGGATATGTCGCCCGCAACGGCCAGGCCGAGTTCATATTGACCGTCGCCGGACAACCCGCCGCGCTCGACGCGCTGGTAAATGACTTCGCCGCGTTGCGTGGGATCTGCCGGCAACGCCGCTTTGTCCCTAACGATACAGTCGATGCCCCGTCCACTGGGGCTGATATAGGACACATAATCGCCAGGATTCAGGGGGTAGGATTTGTTATCTTCCAGCGCATGCGGGCCGCCATCGAAAGCTTCTGCAAAGCGGGATTCTTTCTCTGCAATGCGCGATGCCTGTTCTGCGCGAATACCAGCAAGACGCTTTTGTTCGTCTACCGCACGCTGGGCATTCTCCTTTGCCCGCTGCGAAACACGCTCTGCGTTGAGCTTGTCGATTTCTGGTTTATCCTGGATCACCTGCGCCGCCGTCATTTCTACAAAAGCGCTTTTGGATAGCGCTTTGTAAGCGGCCCTGCGTACGCCGCCAAACGCTTTGTCCGTCATTCGCTGATTACCTGTGGAGAGCGTATCTATTGCCTCCATCGACGCCGATGCCGTGTGCCTTATGATCTGATCCTGCTGAACGGTTATAGGGCGCATGACCCACGTTGCAATCGCTCCATTCTTGTCCCGATCCATGGGGATAACGGTGATCTGAGATCCATGGGCCGCACTGGCAAATCCGTCTTCTATGCAACCTGGGCCGTCACGATAAACCAGATGATCCCCACGCTGTATTTCCGCCGGATCTACTTTTTCTTCTGGCAGAAGAGAAGCACGATCCGCAACTTCCTTCTGGGGAAGGACACCGAGACGCCGCCAATGAGCACGTTGCATTTCCATGGCCTGTTCCGTAATATGCGCGGCCATGTCGTCAACAGACCTGTCCAGCAGATCGTCGATGACCCGGGGCTTCCCGCCTGGATCCAGTTCGGGCATGGTGATGTGCCAATGCAGTTGCGTAATGTTGGCACCGGCGCCCACACGGGTTGCATGGGTGGTGAGAACTGCATCATCAGAAACCAGTTCACCCAGACTGCCAGGCCCCCAGTCACCGCTATCACGCAGGCTGTTGCGGATGTCTACCCCACGCTCGCCCAGCGCACTATCCAGCATGTCCTGCAATTCCAGAGACTTTTGCGGATCGGCCAGGACAGCAGGATACCCGCCCAGTCGTTCCATCGCGGCGGCTAATTCCTGGTCTTTCCAGGCCCGCCATTCTGCCGGAGTCGTTGATACTGAGGCCGTATTATCCGGTTGTACCTTCAGGCCTTTGGCTTTCTCCAGGGGAGCTTCGTAATGGGCATAGTTGCGAATGCGGGATTGGTCGCCGTCATTCACATCCCTGCTGACATCTTCCCATCGCAGGTCTTTACCCATGGTTTTTTCAAGAGCCCTCAGGAAGGTGGGCGCATCCACATCTTCCTCCAGATATGCCTTGTTTCCTTTCTGGTAGGAATACGGGGTGATGCCCCCCGCTATGTCCAGTACCTTTAGGTCACTTTTGGGTACTTCCAGCCAGCCGTGGCCCGCGTCAGAGTGGAAAGGATAACATTCGCCTTCAGCAAAACGGATACTCAGCGGCGGCATGTTGATCGGCTCATGGTCCTGGGCTGCAGACGGCAAACTGTCAAGCGTATTCCCTTTGCCTGGCTGATCCAGACCATTCAATGTATGGGAAACGCGGGCTTCCAGCGCGGCATGAAGGCCTCGGCGTCGATCGATGTCCTTTTCATAATTCCGACTGGCGGGATCGATATGGTCAATACCAGCTACCGCATTGGGAATGTGCCGGGTGAATTCATCCTTGTTGATTCGGCCATTCACGCTGTATGTCGCGATGATGTGGCTGTGCGGTTCCAGATCGCTTTTGCTTTCGTTGATCTGTACCGGCTGCCAGCGCGTGCTGACCCCTTCCTTTCCATCTTCGCCCACGGAGAAATCAGCTTCCTTGAGGATGATGCCGTCGTAGGCCTTGCCCGTTGGATCCACATAGGTGATCAGGTCGCCCTTATGGAAATCAGGTAGGCGCACACCTGGGATATCCGGCTGCTCGGGGACAAGCGACGCGTTATCGGGCGAAAGTACCGGCTCTGGCAGGCTCTCCCGAATCAGCTCCGGATATTTTTCCTGCTTCAATTCCAGCAGCGTTCTCGGAGGGAAGTGGTAGTCTATCTCTGCGCCATGCTCCACCAGTTCCCGAATATTGATGTAGCCCAACTCCGGTTCACCCATGCCCAGGTCCGCCAGACCAAACGCCTGCAATTGCCCCTCACCGTCGTGGTCAATATCTTTTTCCATGATGTACCAGTCGGCATTTCCGCTGTAATAGTGCAGCGTTACGGGTGCTGTATCGCCCAAGCCATCGGTACCATAAGTAACCGGCATTTTATCGACCAGATCCTTCATCTCCCGCATCTTTTCGCTGAAAAACAGCTTCTCTTCGCCACGCAACCCTGCTTCGGTTGCCATGCGCTGGCTGTTCGACATAAAAGGGCGCAGACCCTCGGGGACATTCCGCAAGATCGGTTCGTCTCGTGATTGATCTGGGCGGGGCATGGCCACCTCTGCCGCACCAGCAGGCAAAGGGGATATGCCGGATTCCATGGCCGGGCTATGGTCGGCCATCGCATGATCTACGACCTGCCCTCTGTCCGCTTCGACGATCAGCCCATTTGCACGGGCCAACTCCAACTGCTTTTCCATGTAGGTCGCGGCCTTGATGCCATTATCAATAGCGGCACGCCGCTCTTCCGGGGTTAAATCCCGGGCCCATCCCGCGAGGTAGGCGGCATGCTGTTCGTCGGTCTGATCCGGGCTATTCCCCAGAAAAGGCACACCCAGGCGCTGGGACATGAGGTAGGCCCCAATTTCTGCCGTCATTTCTTCGGCGGCACGTCCTTTGATGGACTGATATTGCTTGTCTCGGTTGAGCCGCGATGGGTGCCCCGTGGCATGGGTGAGTTCATGCGCCTTGGTGGCGTCATATCCGTGCTGATCGGTGAATGTATCTCGCGGCGGTAGTTGTATTCGGTCATCGCTGGAACGATAGAAGGCCATGCCCCCAGAGTGCAGAATACCTACGCCCATCTGCTGCGCGATGGCGTCCAGTTCTATGGTCTTTGGCAGTCGCTCGGATTCGGGCACGATCGCCATGGGCGGTATGCCATCGATCTGTGCCGCATTAAACAGGGCGACACCCCTGTATCCCACAAGCTTCTGCTGTTCGGTGCCCGTTTTCTCATCGTCCAACATTTTGGTGATGGGTGCATAGATATGTGCCGCAGCATGTTCTCCTTTGCGAACACTCCAGCCAGCATCCCTGGCCTGTTTGTAGGTCATATATCGCGGGTCTTCGTGGCCATGATCCATGGCTGCGATGGAGAGAATCATGGTATTGCCCGGGCTGTACATTTTTCCGGTGACCGGATTATGGGGCATGGACATGGCCCCATATTGGGGCTCCCAGGGTTTCTGCCAGGGCAGTTTCTGGCCAGAGGCCAGTGCGTCATCTACACGTTTTACCACGCCATCCAGTATGTCGTTTTTGCTGGTTGCCATCAGATCATCTCCAGATTGAGTCCTATCTGGTAATGGCCATCGGCGACCTGTTTGTGGTGGGGGTATCGATAACGGAGGAGGGCGTAATGGCCACACGCGGCCAGCGCTGATCGTGGTGCAGACTCAGAGACAGGATCGAGACGTCCTTGCCGGCCTTGCGGAGCAACCAATCCATCCCCGGCTGATCCGGGCGATCCGGCTCAGAAAGGCCCGTGCCCTGGGGAAAGATCACCACATGCTGTCCCGCCCCCAGAGCAGAAAACATCTTGCGCAACGCAAAGGGGCGTTGGTGGTCCAGCGGCAACAGAGTGTGACGGCCGACCAGCCACCCGTAGGCCTTCAGCAAAGCGCCATACACAGGGTGTCTGGCGTAATCCGGATCTACTGCGAACAGGCAATGTGTCAGCTGACGCTCCCGTGCCAACCAAAGAGCCACAGCCGGGCCATCCAGTAATGAAGTGTGGGGACGCACGATAATCAGCATGACATCGCGCCTGCGAAGGGCAGCGATAACTGATTGCACCGCATATTCCAATCCACGACACGCGGGGAGAGCCACAGACACTCGATGCGTTGTCGTTTCGCTTTGCCGGCCGCGCTCATGGCCCTGAAGGTTTTCACCCTGCCAGCGGCGGCCAGGTCCATGGCATATTCACGTCGTTTCCATCCGGCGTCCTCCAGCGGCTGAAACAGCGGCGTGCGATACCCTGAAAGGAGGACCATGCCCTGTGTATTCAAAAGAGCATCTACCAGACAGGCCTGGTCGCCATCGTCGATTTCCGTGTGATATCCGGAGCGCCCATTCTTTGCGGTCCGGGTGGATTCGACATAGGGCGGATCCACATAGAACAAGGTATCGGCGGCATCCCATCGCCGAATGACCTTGGCGCCATCGTCCTGCTCGATGCTGACCTGACGCAGGCGCTCGGCAATGGCCGGGAGTTTTTCGGCGTGCCCACGGAAAGATGCCTGCTGGTCTCGTGCCATCGAATAACCCCAGTTGGTTGCAGCGCGATCACCAAAGGATCCCGTACCGCTGATGCCCTGGCATTGCGCGACAAAAAACCCCCACGCCTGCAGGACGGGATCGGCATCATCCAGGCATTCCAAGGCCCGCGCATATTCCATGCGCGCATACGGGGTCCATTCCAGGCGGTCCAGAAGCGATTGTCGGCGGCCGGGGTTTTGCAATACCCGAAAAAAATTGACCAGCAGTCCGCTCCTGTCGTTGTAGACCTCGACCTTGGCGGGTTCCCTGGCCAAGAGAATGTTTGCAGCACCACCGAATGGCTCTACGTAAGTGGTGTGCGGCGGAAAGAGTGGCGTGATGGTTTTCACCATGCGCGCTTTCCCGCCCATCCAGGGGAAGGGTGTGGCATTGCGATAGCTGGAAAGCGGACGCGCGACTGCTGGAACCTCTGCGCCGGTCATCGTTCGATTCCCCGCTTTTTTTCGGGGGTTCGGCATGCCCTGTCTATAGCCCTTTTCCACTTTATGTCCAGGGGCGGCGCATTGGTCTGGATGTGGGCAAGGATATTTTCCGCCTCCACGTTCATGGGCTGGCCTGCGGACTGGTCGGAATGATCCTGTGATGGGGCGATTCCTCGACCCTGGCCCGGGATACGTTCCGGTTCCGTCCGTTGAGGTACTCGCGGGCGAGAATCCATTGCTTTCGGTTTCAGTACCTCATTCCAGTCCTTGGCGCCTTCTGGGAATTCCTTACGGATACTAAAGGTGGGCATACCAGGCGTCTGACTTTGTTCTGCCAGGTGTTCCTGCATTTGGCGCGCATATCCATGCCCCGCCGTGTCATTATCGAAGGCTAGAATAACTTCTTGGGGCTGGCTTTTCTGAATCAGCGCCGCCAGCGCTTTTTTTGCCGCTGCAGACGGGGTGCCGCCCGTGGACACATAAATATCTCCTGGTCGGCAACGATCCATCTGCGCTTTGGAAAGGGCATCAATGGACGACTCGCAGAGCACCATCTTCTGGCAGGTCCCCACATCCTCTGGTGGCCGCTCGTCCCGACTGTTGAAGTCTTTGTGCTTGAACACCGTGATGCCCCGTTGACCATGAAAACCACTAAAGGATTTTTCAGTGCCGGCACCCTTCTTTTCCCATCCGGAAAGGACGGCCTTGTTATCCTGATCTACGGCGACATTGGCAAAGGCCACGTTATGGAGTTCGCCGCCGCCCGGCGTCCGGTAAATCTCTGTGCGCATGCTGCGGTCGCCATAAGCGGCAATGGTTTTCACATCCAGACCGCGCTGATCCGTCAGGTAGCGCAGAGATTTGGGGGTGAGGGTGGGCAAGGCTTTCCACTCATCATTGCGATTTTCAATCTGTAGAGCCAGGGGGGTACTTGCTGCGCGCTGCTGTGCTTCTATTTGCCACTCATACCGCTTATCACCGGCGAAGTCCCGAAGGTATTTGCGGACTTCCCCCAGAGAGCCATTATTCAGGACATGGGCCTGTGTAAACTGAACGACGCCGCCCTTGTCGTGATCCTTGTTCTGCTGGTGGAAGTACAGGTTTTTTGCCGGATTGATGACGATGGCGTCGCCAGAGGGACTGCGATATTTCTCCCAGGTCCTGGTGGATTCTTTGACGTCCAGCACCCATCCATGCGCCTCCGCCAGACGATTCAGGGGAATGTCTGCGTTGAAACGCTGTAATTCCTCACGACCTGCGTCCCGATACCGATGATCCAGGTCGTTCAACAAGGACTGCGCTTCGGCCAGACGCTCAGGCTGGGTGTAGGCGGTCAGTGCATTGGCAGCGACCTGAAACCCCGTGTGTCCATGCGACTGCATGAAATGCAAGGCGTTCCCCTTGTTGTCATGGTGGTTTTGGTCGCGGTAGACCCATTTGCCATCAGGCAGACGTGAGATGCTGAGGCGTTCCGCATGGTCCGGGCTCTCCGCAAGAAAGCGCCCTGGTCCGGTCTGCTGGAGACCGTAGCCATGATCGGCCAATATGGCGGGTAAGGGGATTCGGGTGAGGGCTTCGGTGTTGATGGATGCAGCCATGGCTCAATCTCCAGATCGGTGGTACTGTCTGGTAATGGCCATCGGAGACCTGTTTGTGGTCCGGTCGCTGTATCAGCTACGGGCTGGAGAAGCTCTGCTTCTGAAGAACATTCATCAGGGACTCCGCTGCAGAATATTGGGGCATGCTTCGGTGCATACTGCGAATATCAGTGTATCCTGTAGGTGCGGGGTGCCTGACGCATGAATCCAATGGGGTTCGCGATGGGTGCTTGAAGGGCCGGTACAGACTGGAAGCAGTCATTGAGTTGCGGTAGCCTTCAAGGAGTAAAGGCGGTGCCGGTCGGGCTTAGCCTGCGGGTGGTTCATGACTAGTTCTCTTGAAGAACGCCGTTGGGCGTCATAAAAGGAGGTGTGCGAGCCAGCTTTGGCAGATGGGCAAAGTGTGCGGTTCAATTCCGCAGGTATCAATGTCAGAGGGCGTTGCTGTGTCATTCCAAATTAGCCTTTCCGGTTCATCTGGTTCTTCACATGTAGCAAAGGAGGTTGAAATAAGTACACACGCGTCTCGCAGTTCTGATAAAGCAAAGGCAATCAGCAGTATCGCTTGTCGACAGTTCGCAGCATCAATCGTCGCAGCGGCGTTCTTTGCGTTGATATTCGGCCAAGGTGGCCCCTCTGCCAAAGTTGGCTCGTAGCATCGCAATGCCATGTAACCTTGCTTACCATCTACAGCGGGCTTCGCCACATTCCGCCGTCGAGTGAAATTGATCGTTAAGCGTCCCAACATCAGAGAAGATTTCCTGTAACTGATGTACGGATCACATCTCATAGGCAGAAAGGCGGAGTTGCAGCTCAGAATATAAATGCTCAGTAACGCATGCGAGAATGCAATCTTGCAGTTTGCCAAGTAGAATTTAATGATGCATGAAGAATTAAAATCGCGTTCACAATAAAATAACAATAGTTAATCGTAGCGAAACAGTTACCAAACAGCGCAAAATAATTATTCGCAGATAAAAGGCCGCAGAAACCTTAAAGAAGGAATAAAAACGCAATGTGCTCACATCAATGGCGCTCATATGAAGAAGTGGCGGCATATCTTTTGAATAAAATTCGCCGAACACTTTGCCCTTGGTCGGTTTGAAGAGAAACAGATACTGCCAGGATTGAGTGGCACGTCTTGGGAAATCGACGCTAAAGGCGTTAATGATGCTGACGGCTCAATCGTCGTGGTCGAATGTAACCCAAGAAACCATCGCGGGTCTAGCATACAGAATTAAAGACTTGCGTGCTACTGGTGGAATCGTCGTCACGACTATCGGACTACAGACTGGCGCCTCATTAGTGGCCACACATGAGGATATTATTACGGTTATTCTCGACCAAAATTCGACAACTGCCGACTACATGATGCGGTTTCTGAATAAGGTTTGCTTAGGGTTGGAAGATCGGCTTCATTTAACCGATGCTTTAACCATTACAGTAACCGACAGAGACGGGAATATAATTGAAAATGATGTCGGCCGATAAATTCTCGCATGGATGATCTTGCGGAGATCAGGGCTGCGCTCTGGTTCTGGGCTTGGCAATAGGTAACCTCCTCGCCTGACCTGATGAGTCTATCAGATGGTGCCCAGCGCAAAGAGGCTACAGGCCCAGGCCAAAGATCTACAGGATGGAGTGAGCAGATAGCCCTTAATTCCGCGATGGAATAAGGTGGAAGTGGATTGAAGGACCCGATCTGTAAAGGTTTCCGGTATAATGGCTTTGCGAAAGCAGATCACCTGCCGGGAGACTTACAGGAGGGTCCGATGAGAAAAATGGCACGAACCGTGCTTCCTTTCAAGGTGGCAGCAACTGAAGAACCCATGACCGCACAATCAGGGTTGGGGCTCCATGGAGAGTTCATTCGAGGGCTGGGCGTTCATCGCTGGCTGGAACAGGAAATGCCCAAGCCGGGCAGCAAGCGGGGTTATGGAGCGATTCCGCATGTTCTGCCCTTCGTATTGATGCTGACTGGTGGCGGACGTTCTCTGGAGGATCTGCGGATGATCCATATGGATAAGGGCTTACGCAGCCTGCTGCATCTGGATACTTTACCCAGCACGGACGCGGCGGGAGACTGGCTGCGCCGCACCGGAGAAGGTGCAGGTCTGGCGGGGCTGGACCGGGTGAACCACCGGATCGTGGCCCTGCGCCTGCGCAAGCTGGAACGCCGGACACACACCCTGGATATCGATGCCACCCAGATTGTTGCGGAGAAACGGGATGCGGCCTGGACCTACAAAGGGGAACGGGGCTACATGCCCATGGTGGGGCACTTGGCCGAAGCCGGGGTGGTGATCCACGACGACTTCCGGGCCGGGAATGTCGCTCCGGCCAGCGCCAATCTTGATTTCGTCAAAGCCTGCGAAGCGCGCCTGCCCAAAGAACATACCCTTACGTCCGTCCGTGCGGACTCCGCCAGCTATCAGGCCGATCTGTTCAATTACTGCGAAGAGACCGGCAAGACCTTCGCCATCGGCGGCAAGCTGGATGCCCCGACGCTGGAAGCCATCGCCGCCATTCCAGATTCCGCCTGGACCCAGTATGCCGATTGCGCCGTAGCCGAGACCGTGCACAGCATGGAGCATACCCACAAAGCCTTCCGTCTCATCGTAGTGCGGTATCACCATCAGGCGGAACTGCTGGAAAAAGACCGGCCCCATTACCACGTCATTGCCAGCAACCGCACGGGCAGTGCCGCCGATGTGCTGATCTGGTACCGCCAGCGGGGTGAACATTCCGAGAATGGCATCAAGGAACTCAAAATCGGCTTCGGCATGGAACGGATGCCTTGCGGCCATGAGAGCGCTAATGCGGCCTTCTTCCGAATCGGGGTCATCGCCCACAATCTGTTCGTGCTCTTCAAACACTCGGCCCTCGGCGAAGGCTGGCAGCGGCATCGGGTGGCCACCGTGCGCTGGCGGCTATTTCAAATACCGGGCCGCCTGATCCGCCATGCTGGTACCTGGGTCCTGAAGGTGGCGGCAACTGTTGCAGAAGACTTTGCGGCCATTCGGAGCCGCGCTTACGCCTTCATTCACGACCCTGCACCCGGATGACCGGCGCGTAAGGACAAGCACCACCAGGATCGCGCACTGCACGATGGACATCGCTGCCCGACGCCCGGATTGGCAGGGTTCTTATACCTGAATCCCACGCAAAAACCACCGCAATCAGTGATATATCGCTGAATATATCGTCGCGCACGACCCTAAATCTTGCCGAAAACCTGCTCCCTCCCCATCGCACCATAGTCGCCTGCTTCAATCGCGGAATTTGGGCTGCACTTCGGCCTTCAGCTGCCGCTCCATCTGTTGTAGACTTAGCATTGAAGGCGTCAGATGGGGCAAAACAATACAAATGTCTCGTGGTTATGATTTTCTCCGTAACGCCAATGTACCCACGAAATGTACGGGAATACACTATGCCCTCCATCACCAAAGCCACCTTCATTGCCACCTAACGCACACACCAACCAAATAAAATCGTCGGGCAAAAACTTGATGCCCACAGGATGAGTATTTCGAAGATGGACGCCACCAGCACTCTCCCCAATTTTCTTGGTCTGCAGGATACGGACTTTCAGCTCATCGACCGCTACCGGGACTGCCTGGAGGCGGAAACGCCTGCGCTTGCCCATGCTTTCTACGACTACCTGCTTGCTCACCCCGTCACCGCCGCCGTCTTCCGGGATTTCTCCCGCGCGCGTCTGGATGCTCTGATCCAGAAACAGGCGGAGCACGTCAGCGGGCTTCTGGCCAGCCACCTGGATAAGTCCTGGCGGGAGTCCATGCGCAGAATCGGGGCCCTGCACCACCGTCTCGGCATCGAGCCCTCCTGGGTCGCAGGCGCCTATATCCTCTACTGGCGCCATTGGCAAAATGTACTCCAGGAGTACGTCCCCGAGAGCGATCGGAATCTGCTGCGGGACGCCCTGTTCCGCCTGCTGACTGGCGACCTCATGGTCCAGCTCGACGGCTATGCCCGCGCCTCCCGCGAGACCGATGCCGAGAGGCTGGCCTTGTTTGATGTGCTGCTGGGCGTGCTTGCGACTCCCCGCGGTGACGCGTCCCCACGGCCGGAGGGTTTGCTGCAGCAAATCTGCGAAGCCTTGCCGCGCAAGAGCGCCAACGTGCGCCTGGCCGGTTATGTGGTGAGTGACGCCATGGGGGAGATATTAACCCTGGAGTGCATGGCTGGACTCCCGTTGCCAGCGCTGCAGATCCCGAAGATCGCCGGAGATCCCTGCTGGGAGGCCTTGGAAAGCGGGCACACCGTCATTCAGTCCGTGGATGATCCGCAGGCCCCGGAATGGATCAAGGCCTTGCGCAACCGCATTGAGGAAATGGGCATCTTTCCTTTCGGAGCAGAGGATCTGCGCGGTGTAGGCCTGATCGGAGTGCGCGAGAAGGGTTATTTCCATAGGGTAGGATCGACGTACTTCGATGCCTTTGCCCATCTTGGGGAACTGGTGCTCCTGCTGCGCAACCAAGCCTTACGCGACCCCCTTACCGCCCTGCCCAACCGCGTCCTCTTCCTGGACCGCCTGGAGATCGCCCGAGACCAAACGCTGCGGCGCGAGCAGCTGCTGGGGGTGGCGCTCCTCGACCTGGATGGATTCAAGCAGGTGAATGATCGTCTGGGCCATGACGCCGGAGACCAGTTGCTGCAAGCCGTGGTGCAACGGTTGCAGGCGCAGTTGCGGGCAGGGGATACCCTCGCGCGCATGGGCGGCGATGAGTTTGGCCTACTGCTGCCCGGCCTGGAGCACCTCGACGATCTCGAAGTCGTCTGCGAGCGATTGCTCGCCGCCATCCGCGAATCGCAGGAAATTCATGGCGAAGCGGTCAGTATTTCCGGCAGCCTCGGCGTCACCCTCTATCCCCTGGACGACAGCGATACCGGCACCCTGATCCGGCACGCCGATATGGCGCTCTATGCCGCCAAGGATGCGGGCCGGGACCAGTTTCAACTGCATACCCTGGCCATGAATGAAGCCGTGCAGACAGAATCGGGGGCACGCGTTCTGCTGGAGCAGGCGTTGCACGATGGCCGCCTGATCCTGCACTACCAGCCGATCGTATCCAGCGCCGGCACGGTTCTGGGCGTGGAGGCCCTCATCCGGCTGGAACACCCGGAGAAAGGACTGCTTGCGCCAGCGGCCTTCTTCTCCGCCCTGGATCATCCCCGCCTCGCGCGCGCCATCGGCCGCTTCGTCCTGGACGCGGCGTTGCGACAAGGGGAGATCTGGCAAGGGGAGGGCCTGCCGCTGCGCGTAGCGGTGAATATCAGCACGCGCCACCTGCTCGATGCCCGCTTCCTGGAGGATCTGCGGGAAGCCTTGGCCAATCACCCGAGCGTGCCGCCGGGGCAACTGGAGATCGAAATCACCGAATCGGCTCCGCTGCTCAATCTTGCGGAAGCCCAGACGGTTCTGAAAAACTGCCATGGTCTGGGGGTACGCATCGCCCTCGACGACTTCGGCACCGGCAATGCCTCTCTGACCTACCTCCAGCAGCTCCCAGCCAATGCCATCAAGATCGACCAGAGTTTTGTACGCGACATGATCAATGATCCCAAGGATCTCGCCATCGTCGCGGCGGTCATCACCGCCAGCCGCATGCTGGGTCTGGAAGTGATTGCCGAGGGAGTGGAAACGGCAGAGAACGCCGCCTTGCTGGCCAAGATGGGCTGCAGCCATCTGCAAGGGTATCTCTTCTCCATGCCGCTTCCGGCCGAGGACATCCCTTCCTGGATCGCCCGTTTTCGTCCCGCTCCCCAACAACTGGAGGATGCCTTGCCCCCCATGGACGTCCTGCCGCCGATCCTGGAATGGCACACCCTGCGCGTGCAGGCGTTCCTCCGCGCCCTGCGCCAGGAAAATCCATTCCCCGTCCACGTCCTGGAAGAGGATGCCGAGGAGTATTGCCATCTGGGGCTGTGGCTGCGGGGGGAGGGCGCGCTCCTCTTTGGCCAGTCGGCGGATTTCGCGGATCTCCTCGCCCGCCATGAACGGATTCATTGGTTCGCCCGCGAGGCCAAGTCCCTTCTGGATGCTGGGGATGTGGAGGGGGCCATGCATCAGGGAAACCTGCTGGACCTGGAAAACCGCTTGCTACTGAGGGAGTTGTTGGCCCTGACGAAGCGACAGCACAATGATGATCGGATCTCTTTGTGTCAATGATCTCTGGAAGCTGGGAAGTGATCAAAGTCCAGTGTCAAAGCCAAACAAGCATCTCGTTCAATGGACATCAATATGTCATGCGCATTAGATTGGTCTGTATGAGGATATTCTTATGGCCTACCAAGTGAACGCCGGGAAAACTAGACCCCCGCATCATCCAGACCGTACGCCACCACCATGAACACGTTGACGGAACCGCCTACCCAGATGGTCTAAAAGGTAAATTCATCCCGATATGGTCTAGGATATTGCTTGTTGTGGATTACTACGACGCACTGGCCAGCACCCGAGCGCGCTGGGCTGCACTCTCCCATGAGAGTAAAAAAGCGCCTGAGTGTATCAAGTTTTGATCAGATATCAGCGTCAGGTTGGTTCACCTTTGATCAGATCAAGAATTTGATATTCTTGCTTTAGTCCATAGAGTTGCGAATCGTTATAACACTCCATAGGTGGCAAATGTTTTGTGCTGACGCAGGGTCAATGGCTGACGCTGATTGACAGTGCAGTGCTGCTTGATGACGTAAGACGCCTAACTTCTTGCGCCCCATGAGTCCGGAACGGGCGATCTCCCTGTCTCTATCACCTTGGCGCATCCGCACCAGGATTTGGCGAATCGTAAATATCTCAAACCTCCGATTACTCATGGTCACCTCCCAAAAACTGGGAGAGTAACCGATCAAGGGAAGTTCAAGACCCTACTGAGGCACTATGTGGGTGGCGCCATTACGCCGCCCCTGAAGTGGCGCCATATTGCCGACCCGTGACACCAATGCAAGATGAGGGGAAGGAGAGGTTCATCCCATTACAATGATGCTTTTAGTCTGGCCGTAAATCTGCAGCATCCGCACGTTCCTAATTGACAGCTATTGTACCACCGTGGTCTATTTGGTACATTAGCATTTAGCGTCATCAAATAATCCTAAATTCGGCGGTTACCGCTGCTGATTTGGCAGGATTCCTTTGATAGGATTGGTTTTTCCCCTGTAATGGAGGCTCACCCTGTGGGGGATGATGAAAATCGGCCGCAAAAGGCCATTCCTGCGGCAGTAAAGGCCATGATCGTGGACACGCTGGGCGGTCGCGTTCAGGTATCCTGGGATCCGGAATCGGCAGCTACTCCCTTTGGCCAGTTGGTGTTCTTTGCTGAGTTTCTGGAGGTCAGCGGCCTGTTTGATGCCTGGGCAGAAGAATGCCCCTTGATCTACAACAGCCCCAACGCCCCGAAGAAGCGCGATGTATTGGGCACCTGGAATCTCTCCATCCTGGCGGGTCACCGACGCTACGCACACGTCACGGCATTACGCAGTGATGGCGTTAGTCCCCAGATCCTGGGGATGAGCAAGATCGTCAGCGAAGACGCTCTGCGCCGGGCGTTGGGGAAAATTCCCGAAGCCGAAGGGACTGAATGGATGCGCAAGCATTTGTTCAAAAGCGTGGCGGCGGCCTGTCAC
>JAPTWR010000158.1 GCA_028065135.1 Acidithiobacillus sp. | reverse complement strand
TGAATCACATTGAATTTTCACAGCAATGTATCGGCCAGATAAAGCAATTTATGGCCTAGCTCCGGGCACTGGTGATACTCAACTTGGATAACTGCTTTGGGCCATTTGCTTTCCGCTGCTGAATGACTGCAATCAGTCTACTGCCCACCATCAGAGATCAACGGCGGCAGGGCAGCGATAGTGGCCGTTCAAATTCTGGGTAACTTAGCTTAGAGTCAAAGCTGTAGGATGGATGTAACCGAGGAGATCCAAAAATGTTATGTGGCAATGTCAGGTGTTATGCTGCAACCCCGATGCAGTCGAATTTACGTTCAACGCGATAGGCCGCCGCGTTTTCCCCGCCTTCAAAGAGGACTCCATTAGCATGTATTCCGGGGCTGTATGAAGGGCGGGGAAAAATGGTAAGCTGCGAAGCGTTGTTTCGCTGTCGCATAAGCGAGCTTGATGCGCACAGCCGAAAGCAAACGCTTCGCGATGAATTACAAGAAGAGGCCCTGCCCCATGAGTTATGCTGGACTGCAAGCTGAATTTTCATTTTTAGCGCTGCACAGGCGTCGACCTCTCGTGTCGAACAGTTCGTTGGAACGGACGTTCCGCGCAAACGTAGTTCCAACCGATAAGTCCATATTGGCGGAACGCCGCTCAACTCAGTCACGTTATGCCAATAAGGAGAAGTCATGGAATATGAGATAGATTTTTTGCCTGTTGGTGATGGAGAAAAGTCTGGCGATGCAATATGTCTTCGCTATTCATATGATGGAGGCGAATCCTGGCATGTTGGTGTAATAGATGGTGGAACACAGACATCCGGCGAAAATCTATGTAACCACATCAGGGAGCATTACAAGACAAACAACGTGGATTTTCTGATATGCACCCATCCCGATAAAGATCATGCCTCCGGATTATCAGTTGTATTAGACACGATGACAGTAAAGAAGGTGTTGATACACTGTCCATGGGACTACGTTGACCACATATTTGATGCGGTCAATGACGGAAGAATTACAAAACAAAGCCTAAGACAGAGATTGATAGATGGGCATCCGTACGCATATAGCATTTATGAGAAGGCATTAGCCAAGGGCATCCCAATTTACCATCCATTTTCTGATAATAATGATCACGAAATTCCTGCGCTTAGCATTGTTGGCCCGTCAGGTAGTTATTATTTAAGTCAGCTTGTTAACTTTCGATCAATAACTGATATCACTGAAGACAAGGAGCATGAATTCGGATTACTTAAGGCTTTACTTGAGGCCTCAAAGAAGGCTCTTAACTGGATCTCGGAAAGCTGGGATGATGAAAAATTGGTAGACCCAGCTGATGACGCCACATCAAGCGAGAATAGCTCGAGTGTTATCGCGTTTTTCGATTTTGAAGGAAGAAGAGTTATTTTTACGGCTGATGCTGGTGTGCAGGCTCTTGATGAGGCGGCAACAAACATAGAACGGCTCGGGCATCCTCTGCAATCGTTTTCTTTCGTCCAAGTTCCCCATCATGGAAGTAAAAGAAATATTGGCCCCACTGTCTTAAATAGGCTCGTTGGCACACCAAAGCTATTTGGTTCTGATATGCACTTCTCGGCCTTCGTCTCTGCGGCCAAGGAAGGTGCTCCTAAACATCCGAATAAGCGAGTCACAAATGCTTTTAGACGAAGAGGTGGCAAAGTTATCGCAACGCAAGGAAGTACCAAATACCACTTTACTAGCGGAACACCAGACAGAGGTTGGTCAACGGCAGAACCACTACCTTTTTATGATGAAGTAGAAGACGATGATTGATTTGGGTAAATATTTAGAACCTTATGAAAGGAAGGCTCGTTTGTATCCGGCATTGATATGCATATTTCCAATTATGTTAGGAGTTGCAGTGTCATTTAAGGATGTATTTACCGCCCTTTCAGGCTTAGTAGCACTAGCGGTTTCTGTGGGGATGTTGCAGTTTCTTGCAAACTTAGCTCGAGACCGAGGGAAGTCAATAGAAGCAACATTATTTGAACAATGGGACGGAATGCCCTCGGTAAGATTCTTTAGGCATAGGGATTCAACAATTCCGTCTCCTGCAAAAATGAAGTATCACGCTATCTTGTCAAAGGCTTCAAAGATCAAATCCCCATCAGTCGAAGAAGAGAAACAAAACCCAAAACAAGCCGACGAAATATATTTATCGTGGTCGGATTTTTTAAGGGGAAAAACACGTGACACGAAGAAATACAACTTATTGTTCAAAGAAAATATTGGCTACGGCTTTAGGCGCAATCTCTTTGGTATTAGGTGGTTTTGTGTGGTTTCATCGTTAATTGGTATTGGATTGACCAACGCCGAGATCATTATGGGCAAACAGACTACGGATATAACATTCGCGGTGTCGTTATTGTTTAGTGTATATGCAGTGGTTTTTCTGTTCGTGGTAAATAGGGCTTGGGTTAAAGTCGTTGCTGATGCTTACGCGAAACAGTTAATAGAGGCAGTAAATGCATAACAATCCGCTACACAAGGACAAAATTACTCGCTATCGCTCGCAATTTTTCCTGTGAGCGGTGGCGTTATGCCGTAAGGTTTCCGCACCAGATACGCCAGTCCATAACCACTATGTCTCTCATCTCTTAACCACAAGGCTCGAAACATGAATAGCACACTCGAACGGTTTCGAATTATTGGCATCCATGGACGGAAGACCGTCGATGTTGCTATTAGCGAAAATACACTTGTACTTGTGGGCGAAAATGGATCAGGAAAAACAACCTTTCTTCGCATCCTCTTCCATTTCCTGTCAGGCCGTTGGCTCTCCCTGGTTCAGTTTCGCTTCGAATCCATCGTGGCGACGATTGGGGGTGTCGAATACAAGGTTTCTCACGAGGAGCTGGTCAAAGCATTCAAAGGAGTCGACCGTCGCTTCCTAGCAGAAATGCCACCTTCATTGCGACGCAGAGTCATGGAGTTCTTGGAAAAGGGTGACCTTGAACGGGTCGGTATTGAGCTTGAGCGTGCAGGAGGTCGCTATTCCATTCCTACAGAGGTTCTCCTCCGGCAATTGGAGTTCTTTGAAGAACCTCCGCGAGGTGCCAAGAAGGAACTGCAAGAAGCGATTAGTCGCATACAAAAGGCTATTCGGGCCCAAGTCCTGTACCTACCTACCTATCGCCGCATCGAACGAGAGTTGAGCAGCATTTTCGAGGGCATTGACCCAGACGATTTTCGTCGCCATCGGAATAGGCTGCGTCAAAACGAGTCTGGGGAGGCATACATTGAATGTTAAACAGCGCCTGAGATTTAACAGTTTTTAGCGGAAAAAAGCGTCGAAATGGTTTGTCCTTGGCCTGACACGTATTCCGCAGAATACGTCAATCTATCAAGTGGTTAAATACTCATTTTTAACAAAGTTGCATGGTAAATGCATGATGCTGACATATGGCAAAAGATGCCGCTGATTAACAGGAAATCATTGACGCGTCTGTCCTGGGCAGGCTGAGTGCTCAAGCCCAAGAATTTCAGCATACCCGACCTTACCCATGGATCCGCATTACGGATTTTCTGTATCCAGAAAAGTTTGACGCGCTTTGCAAGGAGCTTCCCGATCCCGCTCTTTTTGAATCGCAAATCGGCTATAAAAGGGCGCATGGGCAAGCAAGCCATGATCGTCTCGCGCTACAGTATCGCCCGGCACTGGAAAAAATCCTGGCGCCCAGCTGGAGGAATTTTATTCACGAATTACAGAGTGATACTTATCAGGATTTCTGGCGCGAGATGCTCGGGTTAACATCCAGGACACCGGTTATTCTGACCATGCACTGGCGTTATGCGCCATCCGGCGCCTCCATTTCACCCCATACGGATGCCCGGCGCAAAATAGGTTCGCATATTTTCTATTTCAATACACCCGAAGACTGGGAAGAAGCCTGGGGCGGACAGACGCTGGTTCTGGATGATGGTGACAAATGGTCACGTCATTCGGCGCCGGACTACAGCGATTTGCGCGAGGCCGGGGCTTCACAGGTACTGGGGAATCGCAGTTTTCTTTTTGCGCAAACTGATCATTCCTGGCACGCCGTCAAAGCCGTGCAGTGTCCGCCCGGCCATTTCCGCAAGGTTTTTATTGTGGTCGCCAACCGCCTCACCCCGCAGGTGATCTGGCGGCGCATGCGAGGCAAAGACGCCGATGGCTACCGTCTGTCTGGTGGTGTTCAAGAAAAACCAAGTTTCAATGAACGTTAATAACAGATATATGGCAAAAGGAGAAGGTTCATGCGCCACCCCCCATTTTCAACTCAACAATGATTACGGTTATTCGGATTGGTCCTCTTGTTTTCTGTGGTACCTTCGACCTGGGCGGTTACGCTGATGCCCAACGGTGTCCCCTATTTGAGCGTGGGTGCCAGAGCTTTCAATCTCGTCGGTGCGGTCGATGATGACGGCTACAACCAGACTCCGGCTGGATGACTACAGTGATGGTAAGGACAATGAAAATTGTGTTCGCAGCAAAGGCTAAGAATAGTTCCGAGATTCCATTTAAAAAGGAGTATTACCATGACCAACCCTGACAGCAAGGCGGTTTCCTTATGGCTGTGATCGAAGTGGATGGTCGCGCCTGGGGCCTTGGTAGAGTGTCGCAGGACCAGCGTATCGTCGATGATCAACTCAACCATCGGCAGTGGCGGCAAAGCGGACAGGAGCCAACGGACTTGAGCGATGGCCAGAACCTGGGTCCGCAAGGATTCACGCTCCAGGAGTTTGTAATAAGTGGTCCAATGGCAGCGCAGTGAAATATGGCTGAGTGCACGGGTGACCCAGCCATCAGGGGAGATCAGGCACCCGCAAAGCAGTTCGAGGAAGCTGCGCCGCGAGCGGGGCGGCACGGCCGCGAGAAAGTAGGTAATCTACTCTGAAAGGCGGAGGGTAACGAGACGCTGAAAGGACATGGCAGTGATTCCGAAAAGCCTAAAACGCTTCTCATTGGCCGACCCTTTGGAAAAAAGGGTCGGCCGCACGGCACTATCACAGTGTCAAGCACTTTCGTAGCAAAAATAGAAAATAAAACCCGGCGGAGCCGGGCTGAATGTCTAAACTAGAGTATTGTAAATTATCCATTTTTTCGAGATTGGTAATGACAGTAAATATGGCTGCATATGTAGCCTGCAATCACTCTCCCGTCTTTCTATCTCAAAATTACTCAATAATACATTGCTGTAAGCAATCAGTTGGATTCGCCGCACTCGCGGGGTGATTCTGGTTTATTTGCATCCAAAGTCCTTTTGTTTATTGACGTATTTCTCTTGATTATAGATCCCAAGATCTTCTTATGATTAGCGGCCTTAGAGATCGCTTATCCTTCAACAAGCCACGGTGGCATAGCCTGCATTTTTGCTATGCTTTAGGCTCTGACGGAGAATCTGAAAAAAGCGTTGATAGCGTGACAACTCCTGCTCCATAAGCAAACCATGATCAGCCATGCGCTTCTGATCGGTATCGTTGGGTGTCCGTTCTTCATTGAGCGACTCAAGCTCGACTTTCAGTGCATGCCATTGTTCATTAACTAGATCGTGTCGCAATTCCAATACATTCAGAATCTCCAAAATTGTCTGATCGTCGAACACAGGTTCCTCTTTAACTGATAGTAACTGTTTGGATTTCATATGAACCTCCATGACCATTTATCCAGTGACCTCTTTCTGGGATAGCTGAGAATGCTTTTTAAAAAGCATCCTCAGATTTTGAATCAATGACCGCTATAAGTAGCCATTTTCGTGGTACGACCACGGAACACCCAGATTTGGTATGCGTTATAGCCTACCATGATAGGGAAGAAACCCGTCATGAACAAAGTAAACACGGCGATAGAGTCGGTCGGATTTGCCGCCTGCGCTATCGTCCATGTTTCCGGTACGATGTAGGGGAACATTGTTGCCCACATGGCAAACCACATCAGGGCGACTACACCTTCACCCCAGAGCAACGCCGCGAAATCCTGACGACTGGAATGCGCCATCATGGACTTATAAGCGAAGAACAAGATGAATAAAATCCAGATGAGCCACACCCACCAGTAGGGACCCGTCCACTTGGCACTTACCCAAGGGAAGATGGCATATGACCATATCAAGGTGATGACAATGGCCCCCAACGCGAGCAAAGAAAACAGATTGGTCCATTTTACGGCGCGTTTATAAATGGGATCCTCATGATCAAAGCGCGCGCAAAGATAGAGTCCGCCAGCTAAACCTCCAGCAATGACTGCTCCAATGCCTGTCCAGATACTGAATGGGCTGAGAAAACTGAAAGGGCCTCCGGAAAAGTGCGGTATGGCATCAAAAGCCGACGCATGCGCAGCAGCAACTCCCTCAAGCGCAATACCATGTTGCATGGGAAAGCCTTGTAAAGTCGCTCCCAATGCGACACCTGCCCCAAAAGGTGCTAATAGACTGCCCAACGCGAATGCCAAACCCCAGGATTTTTTAGAGCGGATAGCATGCCCATGAAACTCAAAGGCGATAGCGCGAGATATAATACCCCATAGGGCGAAAGCCAAGGGAATCAAAAGATAATTGAACGTTGACCCGTAAACCAGGGGAAAGGCTCCAAAGATCACGCCACCGGCTACCACCAGCCAGGTTTCGTTGGCGTCCCAAACACCCGCCATAGAGGCCATGATTGCGGCCCTTTCCTGTTCATCTTTAGCAAACAAGGCAAACACGCCAGCACCAAGATCTGCACCATCAAGACCTATATAAAACAAGAAAGACAAACAGAGGAGCAGCCACCACCAGGTAGACAGTGTGGTGGCAATTCTTGCAAGATCAAACATTGATTTTCTCCTTTAGCGGGCTCATACGTTTTTGTCTAACGTAGGTTTGGCAAAAGTCGGTTTAACAAGACCTCCGCCAGCTTTTTCTCCACCGTCTTTTCCGCCTGTGTCTTGATGGAAAAGCGTATCTGAATGGGGGATACCGTCGGTGCCTTTGGCGATGACGCGACTGAAGAAATACCAAGAGCCGCTCCAAACGGTCAGTTCAAAAATGATATAGCCAACCCACCAGAAAACCTCCTGACCAACCGTCATATGACTGACACCTTGATATGTGCGCATGAGACCGTTCACCAACCATGGCTGCCGTCCCACTTCACGCGTCCACCAACCGCACCAGACGGCCAGATAGGGTAGAAACGCGGAAAACACAACCGTTCTCAGGAACCAGGGGCGCTTACGCAGATCTGTTGCATTGAGCTTGCCGGTCAAACGTAACCAGTTCCCCCACAGCGCCACAAAGAAGAGGAAGAAACCTATAGTTACCATGATCCGGAAAGAGTAGAACGGAACCCATACGTCCGGACGATCCTTGGCTGGAAACTGGTCCATACCAGGAACGACGCCGTTCATAGTGTGGGTTTCGAGCATACTTAAAACATGTGGAATGGTAATGGCGAACACGTTGCCCGTATTCTGAGCATTCGGGAAGGCGATGATATGCCATCCAGTATCTACCTTCCCGTCAGGCAGGTAAGTCCGATAATGTCCTTCCATAGCTGCCAAAGAAGTTGGTTGTGTTTGGGCTACAGTTCTTCCCAATCCGTCTCCCAACCAGATTTGCGCGGGAGTAATAATCAAAAGCGCTAATAAAGCAGGCCTGAGAATCCTCGTAAAAAGATCGGCATTACGGTTTTTAAGGATGAACCAGGCGCTAGCGCCTACAGTAACAAATAATGCCAACTCAATCGTGGCTACCCACATATGGGGAAATCCCCAGATGCAGTTCTCGTTGAAAATGGCACTCCACCAATTCTTCACCTCAAATAGCCCATGTTTCAGAAAGATGCCGTCTGGAGTTTGCATCCACGAATTGGCTACCAAAATCCAGAAAGCGGAGAGAGTTGATGAAAGTCCAACATTAAAAGTGGAAAAGAGATGCATGCCTTTCCCGATCTTGCCCCAGCCAAAGATCATGAGGCCGATGAATCCGGCTTCATACATAAAGGCTGTGATGGTTTCAAAACCCAGGATATTGCCGAAGAATGGACCGACGGCTTGGGAGAAAGGACCGTAAAGGATGCCGAAAGCCATTTCCATGGTGACGCCGGTAGCGACGCCGGCACCGAAATTGATGATAAAGATTTTTTCGAAGAAACGTTCCAGACGATACCAACGCTCGTTGCCCGTTCGTAGCCACGCTACCTCAAGAGCGAAGAGTATCCAGGCCATTCCGATCGTAAGAGGCGTGTAGAGTATATGCAGGGACGTGATCCATGCAAAATCCAAACGACTCAAAAGCACCGGCCATGTGTTTTCCAGTAGCATAATGAAATCTCCGTTATAGTTGATTTGCTAACATCGAATCTATGCAGATTCCAGTTAGCTACAGGCAATAATCATACCTCAGAAGGTTAATATATTAACATTTTGATTTAAAAATGCTTTTCTTTAGTGATTTTTTACGATTTAGAGAAAATGGTTCATGTAAACCGCAACCACTGGTTTATATGAACCGCTACGGTTGATATGAACCGTTTTTTGCTGCGAACTGGGTGTGGATCCATGAGGTTTGCCCAACGCACAGTCTCTGGTTGTTCCGTTGGAACTCGTCATCACCGTCAGCCTGCAGATTTTCACCGGAATCGCCATGGTCTTGGATTGTCTTGCTATGCTTCCTTTTTATATGGATGGTGGGATCGTTGCTGGTCGTCTATTCATCGTGCTGGCACGGCCTTGGTTGCTGGGCACCCGGCCAAGCCGACGCACCTTATTTGATCTCTTCCCGGCTAGTCGACGCTGGCACACCATCATCCAACAAAGTTACCGACCCCTGCCCTCAATGCCATCGTCGATGGCGCCTTTCTTGCTTTTGCCACTGGGGAAGCTGTCCTGGGACTGCTTATAGTATTCACATGGTACGTGCTGGCCGACAAAAATTTAGTGTTTCTTGACCAAGATCAAGGAAATACCCTATCGAAATGCCCGACTATAACCCGTAGATGTTTCGCTATGATTCATTGTCAACGGAGGGAAGCTATGACTACAAACATCCCACCCCAGCCTCATATGCATCTTCGTGTCGACGCTACCTATCCCTTTGACGCGCGTGGCGTAGCCAAACGCTTTCGCCATGCCGCCATTTTCGGGGCCTTGGATGCTCTACACAGCGGAGAAGCTATGGATTTCATTAACGATCACGATCCATTGCCGCTTCTCGACCAACTACACCGCCGTTACGGTGATGGGATCGATTGGGTTTACCTGGAACGCACACCACACATGATACGGATTCGCTTCAGTAAGATGGGGTAAGTGCTGATCCGTAAAAGGGGTGCGGTTAGGCCCAGGAATTGTTGACCTGAATCACCGACTATAATAGAGGCTGTTGGTTGATCGCATTTTCTCATCGTCGGCCACTAGGCCAAGGAGCTTTCACATGAACGACAATAGCACGCAACAAGGATTAGCAGGGCACGGAGCTTTTTTCCAGGACACGAACTTATCGGCCAACGAGGCGGAAGCGGCCACGGCATGGGTACGCAGCCACGTTGACCGGCGCACCATGGACCTGGGCGAGCGGATGGATGATATACGTGATCACATGTGGGAACTGGAGAAGGAAGGTGAGATCATCGTCCACCGCATCAATCCCGGACACCAAGCGAAAGTGGTAAAAACCCTCTATGGTTGGGACAAGAAGATCCCCACCAATCGTCTCTGGCACCACAAGAGCTGCGGACAGTGTGGCAACATCCCCGGCTATCCCACCAGCCTCATGTGGTTCATGAACAAGCTGGGCATCGACTACCTTGATGAGACCGACCAGACTTCCTGCACTGCCTGGAACTACCACGGCTCTGGTATCGGCAACGTGGAGTCTTTGGCTGCTGTCTTCCTGCGTAACTTCCATCAGGCCTACGTCTCCGGCAAGCAGCACGGCTTCGAGAATGGCTACTTCTATCCCTTAGTGCACTGCGGCACCTCCTTCGGCAACTATAAAGAGGTCCGCAAATATCTCATTGAGTCCGCTGAGCTACGGGAGAAAGTTAAAAAGATTCTCGGCAAGCTGGGACGCTTGGTGGATGGTAAGATCGTTATCCCTGAGGAGGTGGTCCACTACAGCGAATGGCTGCACGTCATGCGCCAGCGAATTGCCAGCGAATTACAAACCATCGACGTTTCGCACATTCGGGTTGCTGTACATCCTGCCTGCCACGTCTATAAGATGGTGCCAGAGGATGCAATCTACGATCCTGAAATTCTTGGTGGTAACCGGGTCGCTGTTACTACATCAGTAGCCATGGCCTTGGGTGCGCAGGTGATAGATTATTCCACCTGGTATGACTGCTGCGGTTTCGGCTTCCGTCATATCATATCGGAGCGTGAATTCACTCGTAGTTTTACTATGAACCGAAAGATAAAGGTAGTAAAAGAGGAAGCTAAGGCTGACGTGTTGATTACTCACGATACGGGCTGTGTCACCACTATGGACAAGAACCAGTGGATCGGCAAGGCGCACGATATGAACTATAGTGTACCCGTCATAGCTGACGTGCAACTGGCTGCCCTGGCCTGTGGCGCTGATCCTTTCAAGATCGTCCAGCTCCAGTGGCATGCTTCGCCCTGTGAAGATCTGGTGGAAAAAATGGGCATCAGCTGGGACAAGGCCAAAGCCGACTTCCAGGAATACCTCAAACAGGTCGAGCAGGGGAATGTGGAATACCTCTACAACC
>JAPTWR010000040.1 GCA_028065135.1 Acidithiobacillus sp. | reverse complement strand
ATGGACAGCCCATGGAAGTCTCCCGTTATCCACGGATATGGTCTGGTCATTACACTATTGCCACGATGGTGGGACGGTGGGGACGTATGATGGGCAAATCGTGGTCGCCGCTTCGTGAATTGTTGGGGCAGGGTAGGGGCAGGTAGGACTCGGGCACGCTACGCGACCCGATTCCTACAGCCCTCCCTGCTCAGGGCAAGCCCCGAGACCCCACTGCTTCGCGCTTCGCTTGTCGCAGGTACATGAAACCTGAATAGCCACATTTGCGCGACCGGTAGTGAAAAGGCGATGCGTGGCCCAGCCGCATATCCACGGGATCCGCCGCTAGCCAGATGTGACTGCCCAAACCGGGGGCTGAAACGAATCACCCCGGAGAGACTTCTTCCGCGGGCTTCTGTATTGCGGATAAACGCTCCATAACGGCCTCTGGCTGGGACTCTATCTCCAGCAGGTTGGCGTCAATGTCGGCCAACATCTGGTCGTTACTGGCCTCGCTGAGCAGGCCTTCGTTGCGGGCATCAAGAATTTTTCGTTTTTCCTTAAGGAGCAGGCGCCGGTATAACCGGGAAAAATCACCCTGAAGCACGAGTTTGTCGTCCCGTTTATCCAGGCCAGCCAGCTTTTTTTCGGCATCCTCCTGCTCCTGCTGGTAATAGGTGGCCAGCAGGTCCAGTGCGTGCACATCCCGCAGACCTTCCTGCCGCAACCGCCCAATCTCGTGATTACCGATTTGCGCCAGGACGACACGCATCCGCTGCATTTCAAAATCCTGAGAGGACTGGCCGCTGCTGCTACCCAGCACCTTGAGCGCCCGTGCCAGCGGCGAAATGCTCAGTCCCTGAATCAGGATGGTCAGTAATACGACGCCAAAAACCAGGTTAATCAGCAGGGAGCGATGGGGAAAGTCATGAGGAAGACTCAGGGTCAGCACCATGGACAGCGCGCCGCGGATGCCGCCCCAAACCAGCACAAAATTCCAGACAAACGGTATCCTGGCCCGCGTGCGACTCAATAATCCGCTCATCCCGTAAATGACTGCGGCTCTGGCCATGGTGATTGCCACATAAGCCGCCAGAATCAGGGGCCAGATACCGAGCAGGTCAGGCAAGTGGATAGTGAAACCGACGAGCAGAAAGATGAGTGAATTCAGGGCAAAACCGATATATTCCCAGAAAGTGTCGACCGCCATTTTAACGGATGCCGTCATCCCTTGTTTGGCCCCGTAATTGCCGCAGATCAGCCCGGCGACGACGGTACTGATGACCCCGGAATAGTCGAGCTGCATCGCAGCGAGAAAACTGCCATAAGCCGCGAGAATAGTGATGGTGATTTCGACCATGCCATCATTGACCCGTTTGATGACTTCGGAACTCAGCCAGCCGATCACCACACCCACCAGTGCGCCACCGCCGACCACTGCGAAAAACTGGATGCCCAGTGCCGAAGCGGATACCGTTTTGCCTTCCGCCAGTGCAAGGAAAAGGCTAAAAAAGACAATAGCCGTACCATCGTTGAGCAGACTTTCACTCTCTATCATAAATGTCAGTCGTGCAGGCGCCCGCAGTTTACGAAACATGGAGATCACTGAAATCGGGTCGGTGGCCGCCACCGCGGCGCCGAATACCAGCGCGACACTGATGGGCATGGCCAATTTCGATAAATCGGGCAGGTATTGACTGATCCAGAGAAACACGAAGGCGGTCACGATCATGGAAATAAACACACCCGGCACCGCCAGGCCAAATATGGCGAGACGGTCACGCCACAGGGCGCCGGAGGAGAGATGATAGGCGGACTCAAAAACCAGCCCGGGCAGAAAGAGGGTGAATACCAGATCGTGGGTCAGTACGGGTGCCTGAAACAGGTGTAATGCCCCCAGCACCAGGCCGCCCAGCACCAGTGCAACGGTATAGGGAATGTGAAAGCGGTTCGCCAGTACCGACAGCAATGAGGCCACCACAAAGAGATAGAGAACGGCAGTTTCCGGCATCATCGTTCCTACATACTGTTCATGAAAGGGGAAAGACAGACAATCATTTCATAGGCATAACTCTACGCCTACTTTTCCGCAGATTTCCTACTGGACTTTTTCAATCGTCCAATCCGTCTGGATTCCCAGTGATAGCCGAAAAAGGAGGAAATGAGTCGCTTCTCCCCGGGAAAGACATTGGCAATCATCATAATCCGTATGTTTCGCAAACTTAGCCGTTTTTTTCTGAGTGTATTTCTGCGCGCTATCTGTAAATGACGGTGACCGGCATTCCATATCCACCCCGCTAAAGCGATGAACATGAGCAATAACGCCCCGATTAAGTACTCCGCCAGCATGGCACCCTCCCAATTCCATTACAATGCGACGCGGAAGATATCTTGGTATCTTGGATCCGTTCGGCGAAATAAGATGACGTAAATGACCCGACTCTGCCCTTGTAGTGCAATAGTATCTTCCGCGTCGTAGCGTAGATCGCATGATACACCATGGGTTCTAGGCCAACGTATTCCTAGCGGATTGTTCCTTCCGCAAAATTTGTTTTAGGCTGTTGGCATTCAACGGCACAGTCCGCCACTGCGGTGTCCCTTCCGCATCCAGAGCCCAAAAGCCCAACTGGGCGCTTTCTCGGCAAACCCAAATCAAGTGATGATTTAATTCTCTCAGCAACACCCTGATCTGGTCATCTTTCACAGGACCTGCAAATAGTCTGCCGAATAAAGGATTATCGGCGGATACTGCAGAACGGGCCTGCTGTGCCAGCCACTCGTCGGTGAGCGTGCCCGGTTTTTGAGAAAAGCCATGGACCCGTTTCCGATGGTAGCGATAGAGGACATAGAATCCGACGAGCAGTGCCGCAAAACTCAATAACACGACGCTGATCATGACGAGAGGATACGTCACAAGACCGATTCCTACGCTCTTCGATGCTGGCAGGTCCGTCCACAGCAACATGGCTAAAAGAGCCGGCCAGCGCGGCGCACCAAAATATGGCACCAGTGTTCCACGTCCTGTAGACTAACCCCGTACTGGCGGGCGATATCCCCGAACTGATCGGGTCTCGCGCGAACCGCCGCCAAAGCAATCATGGCCTTTACCGACGCATCAGGCTGCCAGTGTCCGGTCTTCGATCTCGCACGGCAGGGGTAGAGACGCCAGGCGTTTTCCAACAAGGTGCGCCAGCAGGACTTCACCAGGCTATCGTTCACCCGTAATTCTTGTGCCAGTCTTTCAAAAGACCATTGTGATTTTCTCACCGCAAGCAGCGCCAGAGTAGCGTGAAGTTGGCGTGAAGAAGATGTCATGAGAGCAACCATAATAGTGGATTCCTCTTAGAATTATAGAAAATGGTAGCGAAAGCACCAGGAAGGCATATTGTCCTCCGCTACCCTGTTCCCATGATTTGTTTTTGATCGTGCCGCGCAGCATGATAACCATCCAGAAACGCATAGAGCAGCACGCTCGGCAAAGGATGGATCCCTTTTGAATAGGTTTCCTGCCCCGCCGAAATCGCCACTTGAAAAGCGGCCAGAGGATGTGTCATCGCCCAGTCATACCCCGCCTTTCTGGCCTTCTCGCGTCGATGATTACTGACAATTCCACCGATCCTGTACCACAGCAGGAATATCCCGCCGAGAATAAAAACGCCTTCTGCCAGATCACCGATCAGTGACGGGGCACACATGATATCGAAAGCTCACCGTAAAAAAGCGGGTTGCAGGCGTCCTCCCCCATTTCCCCGGTACGGATGCGAACGGCATCGGTGACCTCCGAGACGAAGATCTTGCCGTCGCCGATCTTGCCCGTGCGCGCACCCTTTTCGATGGCCTCAATGGCCTGGTCCAGGGCCTCATCCAACACGGCCTCGATCTTGACCTTGGAGAGGAAATCGACGACATACTCCGCTCCCCGGTAGAGTTCGGGGTGCCCTTTCTGGCGACCGAAGCCCTGGACCTCGATCACCGTCAGACCCTGGATCCCCATGGCCGAGAGCGCTTCACGCACATCGTCCGGTTTGAAGGGTTTTACAATGGCTGTGATCAATTTCATGACGACACCTCATACATAGACTTGAGACATCCCTGAAGATACCTATCGGTCCCAGGGTTAAAACAGAAACCCCGTTTCGACGAGCGCTCTGGCCTGCGTAGGATTGGTTCCCTGTGGGCCAAAGACATCGCCCTGGGTGTAGCTGCTCGCCTGTACATAGGAAAATTCGGCACGGGCGAAGAAATCGTGATCCTGGTAGGTGGGCGTCACGGTGATCGACCACGCCTTACTACCGGGTCCATACATCAGGTTAACCGCACCATCCGTGGCATTGCCGGTGCTGGCGATATACTCGGCGCGGGCCGCCAAGGTAATGTGGGGGGTGAGGCTATAACTCGCCAGGATGGCCGCGCCTTTGGTCGCCGTGCCGCGTCCCACACCGATAGCGGGATTGGCCGACACATGGGTGTACTGGAGGTAGGGCTGAATCATCCATGGACCCGAGCTATAGGTATAGATCAGGTTGTAGATATCGCTGTTGTTTTGATAGACCGGGGTAGCGAGACTGGAATAACCCGTCTGCCCCGCATTGCCCATGCCCACGAAGCTCACGGTGTTGGCGGAATTGATGGTGTAGGACAGGTCGCCGGAGAGCCAGTTGAAGCGGTTGGAGTAGAAACCGTCACTCCAGGCCAGAGAGGCGCTCAATGGCCCCGCGCTGTAGTTGACCTGGACCCCGCGATTAACGGCGTTTTCCTGGTTCCACAACAAGCCGCGCTCAATGTTCATGTTTTCGAAGGTGAAGGTATATTCCGCGCCGATCAGGGTGGGTAGCTTGCCGATCAGCACCGAGAAATCTTTGGTCGGCGCAATTTTCAGATAGGCCTGCGGCAATGCGCCATAATAATCGCTGGTGGTGGCCCCCGTAGAGAGGAAGGGCGTGCCCAGGGCGGGCATATTGTAGGCGCCGGCCTGAAGAAAGAACTGGATCAGCCCGTGCGTTTTCTGGATGAAGATCTGGCCGTTGCTGATATCGGCGTGGGTATAGCCATTAAAAGCGACGGGGTCAGGGCTGACAGTGTTGACGGGGTTGTCCTGCCAAAGACCCATGCCACTCACCACGCCGGTGATGTCCAGTTTTCCGAGCGGCCCGGCATTAAACTGGAAAGGAGACGGTGACTGCAGCGGTCCGGTCATCGCTGGCATCGGCAGGGGCGCGGCTTGAGCGGTGTCTGATGCCAGGGCCAGTGTGGATAAAACCGCCAGCGACAGGATCGTTAAGCCCAATTTGCTACGGGTGTGAGGAGTTTTTTTCGTGGTGAATCTGTTCATCATGTTTCTCCAGTTGTGTCAAAGAGGCTTGTACACCAGGTATGCCTGGTGCGATTGCGTATCCAATGAATATGCAAATTTATTGGCCGTTTAATAATGATATTGCGGTAAAAGGCAGCGTCTCCGAACAGAACGCCGCAACCTCATTTTTTACTTGGCGCATGGGATGGATCACCCACTGCTGACCGTTGTGGATCTGACGATGTGTCCAAGTATCTCTGCGCAATTTTTGGTCGAATTTTCTGGAACGCAGAAACGTCCCCAAAAGCTCTCCCTTGCGCAAGCGCAGGAGCACATCCGGGATTCGTCCATCGGCAATGAGCGTGGCCGCACCAGAGCGCGCTGCATAGTTGGCGGCGTGTATTTTGGTGAGCATGCCACCAGTACCCACGGTGCTGCCGCTTCCACCCGCCATACACTCATGCCGTGGGTCGCCCGCCATGCCTTCCGTGATCATTTCGGCATCAGGCCATGCACGCGGGTCGGCTGTAAATAGCCCCGATTGATCGGTCAGCAATACCATCAGGTCGGCATGCCAGACGTTGCTGACCAGAGCGGCCAAGTGATCGTTGTTGCCCAGGGCGTTATCCGGATCGGCGATCGCATCATTCTCATTGATGATGGGCAGCATCTGCATCTTCAGGAGCATCTCGATGGCGGACCGGGTGTTCTTGAGACGCTTCCGATCCCTGAAGTTGTCGCGCGTCAGCAGCACCTGCCCGCAATGCGTCCCTTTCTCGGCCAGGAGATTCTCATAAGCATGAATCAGGGCGGATTGTCCCACGCTGGCCGCCGCCTGGCGTTCTTCGGCGGTGGTCTTCTTTTGCGCCCATCCCAGGCGACATTTTCCGGCACTGACGGAACCGGAGGAAACCAGTACGACCTCAATGCCTTCGGCGCGAAGCTGCAGTATTTGCTGCACAAAGTTCTGCATGGCCGACAAATCCAATCGCTGTCCGTCTTGAGTCAGCAGACTGCTCCCGATCTTGATAACCCAGCGGCGTGCGCGCTTCTGTAGTACTGAGCGGCTGGGTACTATAGAATGCAGTGTCGTTTTACCGGCAGTATTCATGGTCATTGAAAGACTCCATTGGTTTAAAAACCCGTTTGGTTATGTCCTCAACAGAGATTGTAGATGGTTCTCATCTATAAATTCCATATAAATGGTATATAATTTGCGTATATTTTTGGGCGGATGCCTGTCGCACAAATCAGCCCCACAACTGGCAATGGTACGAATCAGGAATTAAGCCACCAGACGACACACGGCATCCATCTGTGACCGTATTACGGCTTCGCTGCAAATAACAGATACCATTTACGCAATGCCAGCAGGCACCAGATAAACTCGACCACGCCAAAAGGCCAGGTACCGGCCAGGAATCCGTAAACGGAGGTGCCGAGGCACGATACGGAAAATGCCAGAGTCCACCAAAGGGAGCGCGTCTCCAGGGCATAAAAAATCATCATCAATGTGACAGAGATTACGCCGAAGAGCGTTAATAGTGACATGGAGAGTTCCTTAGTGGGTTCAGCGCGGAGAGCTGTTTATGAGTCTGCGCGATGGGCAAAAAAGAGCGATCATCCAGTCCTTCAAAAAACCAGAAAAAACACCCTTCCTGACTGACAGTCCTGGCACACCGCCCATGATCAGATCACGGTAGCGGGGGGTCATCAGAATGGATGGCCTGCGGTGCCTTCCCTTCGTGCGCCATCGCCCATCCGCGCTCAAAGGCGTAAGCAAACACGCCAGACATATGTTCGGGCAAATAGGCTATGCAGGCGTCCTCAACCTCATCGGCGGTAGCGTCCAGGTGTTGCAGCGCCCAACGGTAGCCCGCCCACTCGGCCGCGAGAATACTTTCTTTCAATGTCCCCATGTATTTTTGTACCTCCTTAGATACCCTGCCCTTAAGAGAAGAGGGAAACTCCCTCCGCCAACGGTAGGGTTTTGTGGTGTCGCGTTACCCCTGGGCGCCGGGTGAGCCCGCCGGGCGGATCGCTCCGCCCTGAAACGCGCTGATTTTGCGGCGAAGGAGTGCGACTTTCCGCGCCTCGCAGCGATATATGCCAAGCGCGACGGTGAGCAGGGTAATCAAAGCCGCGCACACCCAGAAAGCCATCATGATTGCGATCCTTTCGTGAGGGAGCCTGTTGCTCCATGCGCGGTGACATATCGCTCATGCAACGCGAGGTTGAGTTTCACGACATTGACCACCGGTTCGCCGATGAAGCCCAGCAATGGTTCCGTCGTGTTTTGCTGGACCAGATGGCGCAAGGTCACGGTGTTGATACCACCAGCCTGCGCAATGCGCGGGACCTGATAGAGCGCCGCCGCAATGCTGATATCCGGGTCCAGACCACTCGCGGAAGACGTAACGAGATCCACCGGAACCGGCCCTTTCTCAGCGGGATCAGCGGCCTTGAGGGCCTTGATCCGCGCCGCCACGTGCTGTGCCAGAACAGGATTGTTCGGCCCCAGATTGGAGGCACCGGACCCCGCCCCGTTGTATGGCACCGGTGAAGTCGCCGAAGGGCGGCTCCAGAAGTACCGCGGTTCGCGGAAATATTGGCCGATCAGGCTGGAACCCACGACCCGTCCATGCTGACGAATGAGAGAGCCGTTGGCCTGATGGGGAAACACGACCTGGCCGATACCCGTCATGGCCAGGGGATAGATCAGGCCGGTCATCACGGCCAGAACCAGGAACAGCAACAGCGCGGTTTTGATGTCTTTGATCATGGCGTCATCCTCCTACAGTACAGCCAGCAGCATGTCGATCAGTTTGATAAAGATAAATGGCGCGATAATGCCGCCCAATCCGTAGATCCACACGTTGCGGCGCAGAATGTGCTGCGCCGAGTCGGCACGGAACCTGATGCCTTTGAGGGCCAGAGGAATCAGAAAGGGGATGATGAGGGCGTTAAAAATGACCGCGGCCATGATGGCGTGGGTGGGTGAACTCAAGCCCATGATGTTCAGCGCGCTCAATTGGGGGTAAGTCGATACAAACGCTGCCGGGATGATGGCGAAGTATTTGGCCACGTCGTTCGCCACACTGAAGGTGGTGAGGGCGCCGCGGGTCATCAGCAGTTGCTTGCCGATCTGGACGATCTCCAGCAGCTTGGTCGGATTGGAGTCCAGGTCGACCATGTTGGAGGCTTCGCGCGCCGCCTGGGTACCACTGGCCATGCAGAGCCCGACGTCGGCTTGGGCCAGGGCCGGGGAGTCATTGGTGCCGTCCCCGGTCATCGCGACCATGTAACCTTCATTCTGATACTCGCGGATGCGGGCGAGTTTGGTTTCGGGTTTGGCCTCCGCGAGATAGTCGTCAACCCCGGCCTCGGCGGCAATGGCGGCGGCGGTTAATGGATTGTCGCCAGTCACCATGACCGTGCGGATACCCATCTCCCGCAATTCGGCAAAGCGCGATTTGATGTCGGCTTTGACAATGTCCCGCAACTCGATGGCGCCCAACACCTCAGCGCCGGAACATACGGCCAGTGGTGTCGCACCGCCACTGGCGATTTTCTGTACCTCGGCATCCAGTTCCGATGGCCAGGTTCCTCCCAGGGTTTGGATCCATGCCTTCATGGAATCCGGAGCGCCTTTGCGCAACTGTTGCCCCGCCCAATCCACCCCACTCATGCGGGTCTCGGCGGTAAAAGCGATCAAATGGGCATCGGGCGGCAATATCTCCCGGCCTTGCGGGTAATGTTTCTCGGCAAGGGTCACGATACTTTTGCCCTCCGGCGTCTCATCGGCTAAAGAGGCGCGGCGGGCCGCCTGCGCAAGGGTTTCCTGAGTGACCGCTAAAACCGGGTAAAACGCCGTTGCGGATCGGTTGCCGTAGGTAATGGTGCCGGTTTTATCGAGAAGCAGCACATCCACATCGCCAGCCGCCTCGATGGCGCGCCCGGAAGTCGCCACCACATTGGATTGCAGCAACCGCACGATGCCGGCGATGCCGATGGCGGGTAACAGCGCTCCGATGGTGGTGGGAATCAGGCAGACCAGCAAGGCGACCAGCACCGTCAGGCTGATCACTGATCCGGAGTGGCCAGCATAATGCACGCTATACCAGGAAAATGGAAAAAGGGTGACGGTGACCACCAGAAAAACCAGCGTCAAAACGACCAGCAGGATGCTCAGAGCGATTTCGTTGGGGGTTTTGCGCCGCGACGCCCCCTCCACCATGGCGATCATTTTGTCGAGGAAGGTGTGTCCGGCTTCCTGCGTCACCCGGATGATGAGCCAGTCCGAGATCACCCTGGTGCCGCCGGTGACCGCGCTACGGTCGCCGCCGCTTTCGCGGATGACGGGCGCGCTTTCGCCGGTGATGGCGCTTTCATCGACCGCTGCGACTCCCGCCACCGCCTCACCGTCCGTGGGGACGAGGTCTCCCGCTTCTATCAGGACAAAGTCACCGCTGCGCAGGCTGGCGCCGGGAACCTCATTATAGCGCGCCTCGCGCACCGGTTTGGGCAGTTTTTTGGCCGTGACTTCCTGCCGGCTCTGCCGCAGACTGTTGGCCTGGGCCGCTCCCTGACGCTCGGCCAGCGCTTCCGCAAAATTGGCAAAAATCAGTGTGAGCCAGAGCCAGAGGTCGATCACGCCGGTAAAGAGCGCTTCATCGTTACGCACGATCAGATCGTGAAAAAAAAGAGCCAGCAGCAGCCAGGAGCCGACGTAGACGACAAACATCACCGGATTACGCCACTGGCGACGCGGGGAGAGCATGCCGAAGCTGTCCCAGAGGGCGCCCCGGCCCTGATCCTTCCAGTTGATCGGAGATGCCGCATGTTTATGATGAGTGGATTCCATGGATATGATTCCTCAGTGAGTCAGGGTGGCAAGGGGCGCCAGTTGTTCTGCGATCGGACCCAGCGCCAGTGCCGGAAAGAAGTTGAGCGCGCCGACCAGGAGAATGACGCCGACCGTCAGGCCAATGAAAATGGGCGTGTAGGTCGTCAGTGTTCCCGATCCCGCGGGGATTTTCTTTTTCTCGACCAGGGCACCCGCCAGCGCCAGCAATGGCAGATAGGTCCAGTACCGGCCCAGCAGCATGCACATGCCGGTAAGCAGGTTGTAGAACCGGGTGTTGCTGCTCAGACCGCCGAATGCGCTGCCGTTGTTGTTGGCCGGACTCGTCACGGCATAGAGCACTTCGCTGAAACCGTGCGCCCCCGGGTTGAATACACCGGCCCGCCCCGCCACCGTGGTGACGGCGAGGGCCGTGCCGATCAGCACCAGCAACGGCATGACCAGAATGGATAATGAGGCCATTTTTATTTCAAAGGACTCGATCTTCTTGCCGAGAAACTCCGGTGTGCGTCCCACCATGAGACCACCGAGAAAAACCGCAAAAATCATGAAGGCGAGGAAAGTAGCGAGACCTGAACCGACACCGCCAAACACGACCTCACCCAATTGCATCAGGAAAAGATTGACCCCCCCGGAC
>JAPTWR010000012.1 GCA_028065135.1 Acidithiobacillus sp. | reverse complement strand
ACAGCACGCTCACGCCCGACGACAAGGGCCGCCTCGCCAAAAACTTCAAGGGCTACGACATCTCGCCCGACATGGTGCGCCTCTCGCTGGTGAACCTGTATCTGCACGGCTTCACCGATCCGCACATCTACGAGTACGACACCCTCACCTCCGAGGAGCGCTGGAACGAATTCGCCGACGTCATCCTCGCCAACCCGCCCTTCATGTCCCCCAAAGGCGGCATCAAGCCACACAAGCGCTTTTCTATCCAGGCCAAGCGCAGCGAAGTCCTCTTCGTGGACTACATGGCCGAGCACCTCACGCCCACCGGCCGCGCCGGCATCATCGTCCCCGAGGGCATCATCTTCCAGAGCCAGACCGCCTACAAAGAGCTGCGCAGGATGCTCGTCGAGAATTCCCTCGTCGCCGTGGTGTCGCTTCCGGCGGGCTGTTTCAATCCTTACTCCGGGGTGAAGACGTCCATCCTCATTCTCGATAAATCCCTTGCCAAACAAAGCGACACCATCGCCTTCTTCAAAGTGGAGAATGACGGCTTCGGCCTCGGCGCCCAGCGCCGCGCCATCGACAAGAACGACCTGCCGCGGGTGCAGGCCGAACTCGCTGCGTACCTCCACGCCCTGCGCAACCAGCGAGCCACCGCCGACCTCCAGCCTACCTGCGGGCTGATCGTGACGAAAGAAAAGATCGCCGCGAACGGCGACTACAACCTGAGTGGAGAGCGGTATCGGGACGGTGGAGCGAAGACGCACATCTACCCCTTGGCGAAGATCGTCGATGTCTGCACAGTGAATCCTCGCAAGAGCCAGTTGGCCGATCTAGATCAGAATACGCGCGTTTCGTTCGTTCCAATGGCCGACCTGAACGAACACCGTATGGCGTTTCAGTCTCGCCAAGAAAAGAAACTTTCTGAGGTAACAACGAGCTACACCTACTTCGAAGACCACGATGTGCTCCTCGCCAAGGTCACACCCTGCTTTGAGAACGGGAAGGCTGGCATCGCACGTGGCCTCCTCAATGGAATCGGATTCGGGTCGAGTGAATTCCACGTCCTGAGAAGCGGCGAACAGGTCTTGCCAGAATGGGTTTACTTCTGTGTCATGCATCCGCTCTTCCGGGATGCTGCGATAGCTCAGATGACCGGCACAGGAGGATTGCAGCGTGTGCCGCGCGACTATGTGGAGAACTTCCAAATCCCCCTGCCGCCGCTGGAGGTGCAGAAGGAGATCGTGGCGGAGATCGAGGGCTACCAGGAAGTCATCAACGGCGCCCGCGCCGTCCTCGACCACTACCGCCCCCACATCCCCATCCACCCCGACTGGCCGATGGTGACGTTGGGCGAAGCCTGCGTTGTAAATCCCCGCAAGTCCGAGGTGGCTAACCTCGATGGTTCAACAGCCGTGTCATTTGTCCCGATGTCTGACATTGGGGAGCATGAGATGTTCTTCGAGCCGAAAGAAACGAAGCAATTGGACGATGTGACCACAAGCTACACATACTTCAAAGACGGAGATGTCCTTCTGGCAAAAGTGACGCCCTGTTTTGAAAACGGAAAAGCTGGCATTGCCTACGGACTACGCAATGGCATCGGTTTCGGATCAAGTGAATTCTATGTGCTGAGGCCTACGGACACTTTGCTCCCTGAATGGGTTTTCATGTGCGCCGCAACGCCAGCTTTCCGGGCGTGGGCTACACCGCAAATGACGGGAACCGGCGGATTGCAGCGTGTGCCGCGATCGGTTGTGGAGAGCTATCAAATCCCCCTCCCGCCCCTCACCACGCAGCAAGCCCTGGTCGCCGAGATCGAAGCCGAGCAAGTGCTGGTTGCCGCCAACCGCGAACTGATCACCCGCTTCGAGCAAAAGATCCAGGCCGCCCTCGCCCGCATCTGGGGCAAAGAAGAGCCACTATCCACGGAGGCTGACGCATGAACCTGCAGGACGCCTACTACGAACAAAAATTCGAGGTGGAGTTTCTCCGCGCGAAGGGCGATGCATTTCAGTCCTTTTTCGAGCGACTAATGGGCTTGGTCTACAAGGCCGATTTCATGGCCTGCCGACCGTGGGGGAATCAGGGGGACCGCAAGAACGACGGCTTCCTCAAATCGGAGCGCCGGCTGTTCCAGGTCTACGCGCCTAACCAGATGGACGCTGCCAAGGCGAAGGCCAAGATCACCGAGGACTTCGCGGGTGCGAGGGAGCATTGGGGCAAGCATTTCGACGCCTGGACGTTCGTCCATAACGCGACGGATGGGCTGCCGCCGCATGTTCAAGAGCAGTTACTCGACTTCGAAGCGGCAAACCCTGGAATTCAGTTGCAGCCGTGGAGTCTGGAGGAGCTTCGGCTGATCTTCCGAAAGCTCACCGCAGACGACAAAGCGTCATGGTTCGGGCTTGCCCTGACCGACGCGACCAGGATCAAGTTGGGCTTCGGTGACTTGAAGGTCGTGCTGGAGAGGATCGCTGCGCTCCCAGCACCACCGATGACCGAAGTGAAGGACGTGCCGACTGGGAAGATCGAGGCAAACGCCTTGTCCGAGGCCGTAGCGCGCTTGCTCAAGGAAGGCATGATCAAGTCGCCGTTGGTCGCCGAGTTTCTAGCCCAATGGCACGATGAGACGCTCGGTGAACGATTGGCCGAGGCATTCAAGGCCGAGTATCGGCGGCTGCGCGGAAGCGATGGCCCGAACTGGATTTTTACCGCGCTTCAATCGTGGGTCGGGGGCGATCATCGCGGGACGCCGGAGCATGAGTTGGCTGTACTCGCTATCATCGCGTACTACTTCGAGCGCTGCGACATCTTCGAAGAACCACGGAGAGCCGCACGATGATTCTTCCTTCCAAGCATTTGCCCCAGGACCGTGCCCTGCTGACTGTCGGGGCGGCGATCCTGCGGCACCTGTCACACCCCGTCACCGTGTCAGCCTTGTGGGAGCAGATGCCGCGCGCTGTCCTTGACCAGAAGGCATCGCGATCCATGCACTACGACGGATTCGTGCTTGCGCTCGATCTGCTTTTTCTCATTGGGGCAATCGAGTTGCGTGACGGGCTGCTTGTTCGGGGAGCATCATGATCCATCGCATCTACAGCAGTCTCGCGACGTTCAAGGCGCTGGAGTTCAAGTCCGGATTGAATGTGCTGATCGCGCAAAAGGAAGCGGGCGCGACGGATAAGCAAACCCGCAACCGGGCGGGCAAGACCAGCTTGATCGAGATCGTGCACTTCCTGACCGGCTCGAATGCCGGGAAGGATTCCCTGTTCCGTTCGGACGCGCTCGTCAACGCATCGTTTGGCATGGCGTTCGATCTCGGTGGCGAGAAGCTTCGGGTTGAACGCTCTGGGCATCAGAAATCCAAGATTCATCTTGAAGGCGACAGCTTCGCGAAGGGGAAAACCAGCCTCTCGAATTCCGAGTGGGTAGAACTCCTCGGCGAGAAGATGTTCGGGTTGCATGAGGTGCCTGAGTACGATGGGAGCATCCCGACATTCCGTTCCTTGTTCGCCTATTTCGTGCGTCGGCAACTCAGCGGAGCGTTCACCACACCTGAGAAGCAGGCAAACATGCAGCAGGCCGGTGACTATCAGGTCGCCCTGCTTTTCCTGCTTGGCCTGGATTGGAGGATTGCCAGCGACTGGCAAAAAGTTCGGAATCGGGAGAAGACCCTGGCTGAACTGAAGAAGGCGGCCGGGGCCGGTGCGTTCGGCAGTATCGTCGGAAAGGCGTCTGATCTGCGCACCCAACTGACTGTGGCCGAGGCCAGACTGACAGATACCAAGTCCCAGGTTGCCTCGTTCCGTGTGCTGCCTCAGTACGCGGAACTGGAAGCGGAGGCTGATCAGCTCACGCGCGCAATCAATGACCTGTCGAACGCCAATGTGATTGACGCGGCAACGATCGGAGACCTGGAGCGCGCCATACAGGCGGAAGCGCCCCCGTCACTCGCCGATCTTCAGAGTATCTACGCAGAAGCGGGCGTCGCATTGCCAGGTGTCGCCATCAAGCGCTACGAAGACGTGCGAAGTTTCCATGAGTCGGTCATTCGGAATCGGCGAGATTACCTCGCCGGAGAGCTGGATACAGCGAAGCAGCGCGTTGCGGTGCGCGAGCAGGAGAAGGTCCGGCTCGACGCACGGCGGTCTGTCGTGATGGGCGTTCTACAAAGTCACGGCGCGCTGGATCAGTTTTCTCAACTGCAAGGTGAAGCCGGGCGCATGGAAGCGGCGGTCGAGTCGCTGCGGCAACGCTTCGAGGCTGCCGAACAACTGGAGGGCACGAAGAACGAACTGGAAATCGAACGAAACCGACTGACACTGCGCCTGCGGCGCGACTTTGCCGAGCAGAGGACGCGCTTGTCCGAAGCAATTCTCGCGTTCGAGGAGACGTCTAAGCGGTTGTACGAGTCCGCCGGCAGCATGACAGTAGAGGAAACATCCAATGGGCCGGTATTCAAGTTTCCGATGCAAGGCTCACGCAGCAAGGGAATCAAGAACATGCAGATTTTCTGCTTCGACATGATGCTCATGCGCCTTTGTGCCAAGCATGGCATGGGGCCAGGATTCCTGATCCACGACAGCCATCTCTTCGACGGCGTTGATGGCCGACAGTTGATCAGCGCACTGAAAGTTGGCGCGGAAACGGCTGCGGAGCTGGGTTTTCAGTACATCGTCACGATGAATGAAGACGATGCGTTCAAGGAGACTGTCGCCGGTTTCAACCTTCGGGACCACGTGCTTCCGACGGACTTGACTGATGCCAAGGAAGACGGCGGCCTGTTTGGCTTCCGTTTCTGAGCGATAGCCATGGAAGAAGCCACCGAACTCGCCGTCGCTTGCCGACCGTCCAGAAATCGACGCGATGCGGGAACTGCATGCGGCCCTCGTTGAGAAGTACGAGAGTGAAGATGCGCACAGCGCGGCATAACGAATAAGGTTAGATCGTGCGTAGCCACGATCTGAACCGTTTGTTGGAGGGGTGTTGGAGCAGCCGCCAATCACCCCAGCAGTTTTGCCAAGTCTTCCGCCCGTAAATGAGTATAACGCTTCAGCATCTGCAAGGTTTTGTGCCCGGTAATGGCCGCCACCTGCATCGGGTTAGGCCCTTCTCAAAAAGTCGGCTGGTGGCCTCGTGACGGAGGTCGTGGAAGGTCAGCCCGGTGATGCCGGCGCGGCGGCAGGCGCGCACATAGGATTGATGTATGCCCTCGTAAGTGACCCCGAACGCCCGCCCGTCCAGATTGCGCGGCAGGGCTTCCAGCGTGGCCACCGCGCGACTGGAGAGGGGCACCGTGCGGGCCTCACCATTCTTCGTCTTGGGCAGGTGCGCCGTGCGCTTTTTCAGATCCACGTCTGATCATTGTAGGCCCAGCGTTTTTTGGGGACGGATTCCTGTTTCCGTATCCGCCGTACCGTAACTTTCCAGAATTTCTCCCGCCCGCATGGCCGTTTCGATGGCGAAGACGACTACGGGGCGCAGCCACGGGTTGCGGGCATCGCCGGATGCGGACAACAGCCTTTCCTCTTCGTTATCCACTAGACGGCGATCCCGCGCATCGGATTGTGCCGGCATTTTGATTTGCAGGCACGGATTTCCATGTGCGAGCGGGATGCCCCATTCTTTTATAGCATGAGTAATGACGCGGGAGATGAGGGCGATTTCATGTCGCACCGTCTGAGATGCCGTCTTGGTCTTCCCGTGAATTTATGGTTGCCATGCCGCACTCTCGCTGCAATGAAGCCGAAGTCTCGGTGCAGCATATTTGCAGCGTAAATCCAATCGACCAAAAAGATTTGCCATGAATCGTTTGCATGATATTGATTTATTGGTGCCCCGAGCGCGAATCGAACGCGCGACCTACCGCTTAGGAGGCTAGAGCATATAGCATAACGGCAACTAACGGCGATAAATAGAAGCCATAAAAACAACGTGTTATGTGCTTGTGCCTTTTGCGCTTGCTTGTGGATAACTCTTGTTTTTGGCGGTTTAGTGTCCCATGAGTGCCCCACGGGAAAAGCGAATAACCGCATAGCGGGCGGTAGGTCGTAGCTGGTGCTGGTGCTGTCTCAGGCAAGTTGCCATGTTCTGAAGCTACCTCCCTCTTCTCGTTCCTGACCCCTTGCCTCTGTAAGAGAGAGGGTGCTAGAGTCAGATAAATGACCTAGTAGGAGGGCGTCCCTGTGTGGTTTATACTCGCCATCATATCGACGTTTTTTCTCGTCCGGCTGCTCTATCGTCCGCTCCCGTTCAAAAATCCAGACCTAAACACTATTTTCAGGCCGCTGAAGTGGGTCATAGTGTTCCCCTTCGAATTGCTAGTAACCTCCTTCCTGTGGTACATGGCGCTTCATGGTGTGTAGAGGAGAAGGGGGCACAGTTGCGACAAGCGGCGCACCTGTGAAAGTGTGATCCCTGGGAGTATGGAATTGGCGAATCGTGAGGACTTATGAAAAACCTCGGCATTGTGGCGACTCTTGCTCTTATTGCAGTATTCTTTTCTCTGATCATTACTAACCCTAGCACAAAGGAATTTGCTAAGTATCTCAAGCATAACGAAACGTCGATTAAGTGGGGGCCAATAGTGAACTCGGGCAACCCCACCCAAGTTATTTTAAGTAAGGAGGCGATATTTGTTCTTATGTTTTCCAGCGTGGCATCGGTTGAAAGGCAAACATACAGGCACAACTACATAATTTTTAGCACATTTAAATACGACGGGATCGTTCGTGCTGTCGGTGTGGCTGGAAATTTCTTTATAACAAATTAACCGGGACCGGTCTTGGTGTTGACGCATAACCCCCCGGCAGGTGAGGGCGGAATGGTTCTTGTGCCCTGACAAGGGGGTTCAACCCCCAGAGCAAAATTTTATAATTTTTGACAGTTCATTAGTAACTACACACGGTGAATCTGCATATTCTTGAGTAGGGGTTATCAACTAATAGGTTACTTTTAGTAACCATCTATAGAGGCGCTCCAGAGCATAAGAAAAGGTTCCAAGGTACTCTGGCCCCTCGGAACCTTCTAGCGTGCGCTGTAGGGGCTGTATGGGGCCTTAATGACGGTCTGCAAGCCACATGCTGACTAGGCGCTGCTCGCAATCGTCTACTATACCTAGGTTGATTGGGCAGTCGTAATCCCCCAAAAACTCACAGACAAAGATCGCAAAGCGCCGGGGCGATATCTCCGGTCCCTTCGGAGTCCACCGCCATGCGGCCCTTTCCGGTATGTATTCTATCCATCTTATTGCGGCGGCCAGGGCTGAGGCCATCGCTTGCTCGAATTGCCATTCTTTCGCTGGTGCTGGTGCCGTGCCCTGTTTGAGGGTCAGGCTGGGGCAGGGGTCAGGATCGCGGGGCTTGGGTCGTGCTCGGTCAGGATTGCGGGGCTTGGGCCTTGGTCGTGTTGTTGGGTCGTAGGTCATCGGATAACTCCTGTTAAAAATGCCAGAGGCGAAATTGCCCGGCTTCGGTTTCGGTAGTTCTCCGTGGTGCTGGTGCTGTGCCCTTTTCGGGTCTCGTTTGCCAGAAAGTGGCGCAACAGTGGCGCAACAGTGGCGCAGTGAATAGGTGTTTTTGTTCATAAAATCAGATAGATGGCACAAGTGGCGCATTTTACCCACATCTCACGTAAGAAAAAACAGAAAAAACAGAAAAAGCAAAATACAGGCATAATATATAAAATGTATGGGCGAAATGCGCCACTTGTGCCAAGCCATTGTCTCTCTTGGTTTTCTGCCCAAAAGATGCGCCACTCTTGCGCCACTCTTGCGCCACTAGAACCCGCCCCCCTGTGCATTAGGGCAAATCCCGAACAGATAGCGAGTCCCTCCGGCCCCCTTGCCATCCGTTGCCCATCGGAGCGACTTCACCCGTCTTGTGAAGTTATTCCGATTGACTACGCGCTGTATTCCGGCGGCATTGGCCCATTGGCGATAAAGCGAGTACACATCGGCGCTCGGCATCTGTGCCCCCGGTTCTCGTACCATCTCGTCTTCAAGGAAGGTGAGGACTTGATCGGAGTCGCGCTTCCACTGGCTCAGTGCATCAATAGAACTTGACGGGGCTGTCAGATATCCACGATCAAAAGTATCACCAAGGGCGTCTAAGCATTTGTTCAGGATGCCGGGTATCTCTGCCCTGAGTTTTTCGGATAATTTCACGTCTCTAGTGGCTTCTGGGAATTGATTTGGGAAGGTCAGCACGGTAAACCTTCGGAACAATGCTGGACTAAAATCGCGTACACTTGGCAAGTGGTTTGTGCCAATCCAGAGCTTGGCCCTTGGGACCATGACAAAAGGGGCTTGGTTTTTGTGCTCAACAGTTACGGCTTCCCCGGAAATGATGGACTTTATGGCGGCATCCGGTAGGGTTGCGCCCTCTGGTAACTCGCTCACAAGGTTGGCTAGTTTCCCGTCGAGACTGGCCCTTTGAAATCGGTTATCGAACTCGGCAGGATTGACACCAGCGGCATATGACCCAAGCATGTCTGCCAATAGGCGAAGGGTAACGGACTTCCCATTAGCGCCTGAACCAATCAGTAAAGCGCCTTTTTCAAATTCAGTCGAAGCTGTAAGGCTTAGTCCGATCAACTCAAGTAGCGCCAGCGCTCGTCCCTCTGCATCCTCTGCGCCAGCGAAAATCTCCTCCAGGAACTTGTTAAATCGTGGGCAAGTCGCATCAGGATCGTACTCAATCGGCAGGCTCACCCGGCGGTATTCCTCGGCGCGGTACTCGGTCCAATCCCATCGACCGTCTACAAAGGTCAGAATACCTCCTTGTATGGCGATTGATCGCGGATCGGCACTGTCCCAGTCAACGTCTCGGAAAAACACGCCGTGGGCCATTTGCGCCGTTCCTTTGACGCGGGAGGAATTAGCGGGAACTCCGGCTTGTCTACAAAGGGCTTGTATTCGCTTGGTTATTTCTTCCGGTGGCACTAATGACCATATACCGGCGTCCTCTGAGAATGACCAGAACGCCCCCCGGTTACTGATAAAATGGTCCGGGTCACTGATCGCGGTGGCTAGTTCCGTCTCGTCGAGTTTAGTCCCTAGTGAGAGGATCGCACTACTTATGGGAGCGGCGGGGATGATCTCTGTACTCTTGGTTCGCGTGATCTGGTCTAGTTGTTCGGCCAAAAGTGCCGACACATACCAAAGCCCATTTTCTACCGCCAAGTCGTTATAATCTCCCGGCTCGTCTGGGAATATTGCCACTCCGCCAACAGCACCAGCGGCTTTTTGAGCCTTTACCTTTCCAATATTAACTTCTTGTTCCGCGTCATCGTCGCCGCAAATAATGATTTGCTTTTGTGGGTACTTTTTCCGCATGGCTTTTGCGACTGGTTCTAAGTTACCGGCATCAAAACAAGCATATACACTTGCAACTGTGGGCAATGCTTCGGTAATGCTCGCGGCAGTTGCAAAACCTTCGGCCAGAATAAGGGGGCCGTTATCAGTTTCAACCAATGGGTAAAATGCGCCTTTCTTCTGACCCCCTTGGAGATATCGCTTGTCGCTATTAGCAGCAATAAACGCAAGCGTTTGTACCTCGCCAGAAATGCCTTGCATCGGAATTATCAGGCGGTTTTCAGAGTCTACCTTTACCCCATGCGGCTTGATCTGCTTGCGTTTCAAATAGGGGTGTTCTTCTGGCGCTGGCGCTGCTTTGGCCCAAGTGTCTACGGCTTTCTGTGCCGCCTCGGTGTGGATTGCTTCGGCGGTTGCGTCAAATTCGGCCATGATAGCGGTGATTTGTTCATGGGTGAGGCTTCCGCTATTATGTTTGAACTCTTGGCCGGTCCTCCAGTTCTTGGCGTACCCATAACCTTCTGGGTGAAAGATCAAGCGGCAGGTATCCGGTTTTTCTCCGGCGCTGGCATACGCGCACCATCGTCCGTTTGGCGTGAATGTTCGGTGTGGTCCAACTGGTGCTAATTCTGAGTGAGAGAGCGCCTCTAAAAACTGGTCAAAAGGCGTGTTGACTTCTTCGGCATTGCATGCTAAGTTATTCATATCTAGTCCTTTTCCCGCCTTTATTGGCGGGATATTTTTTTATGGTTTAAGCGGCTTGTCCACGAATCTGACGCGCTCCGCCGTCCCGAACCCATGCCAGAAAAGCTGGCTCGTCAATCAATATCCGGCGGCCAAGGCGAGCGATTGCTCCGGCTTTTTCGGCATCGTCTCCCCGGTAAAAGATAAGGGATCGCACACCTCCGGGCGTAAAGGCGCGTTGCTTTTCCACAAACTGCTTGATGGTTAAAAAGTTTGGTGTTTCCATTGTAAAATCTCCATAAAAGGGCGCGGTATTGCGGCCACTGTTTACAGATAAACCCCTTTCCTTTCCTTGTCTAGTGTTAGCCGCTGCATAACCTGTGCATAATTATGTGTTGACATTACAAGGGCTTGTATTGAAAGGCGAACATTAAAAAAGGCGCTATAAAGCGCCCATGTTCGTTTTGTATGCCGACATTAAAGCATCATTTTTTCCGCAACTCTCTCGGCCAGTGACGCGGTATGGGCTGGGCTTAGGTGTGCATATCGCTGAACCATTGCTAAGGTCTTATGCCCGAGTAGCGCGGCCAATTCAGGCAGGGTTGCCCCATTCATGGCGGCCATGGATGCGAACGTATGCCGCAAGTCATGCCAATGGAAGCCCTTAATATCTGCCACCTTTAGGGCGGTTTCCCATGGGGTGCGTAGGTCTAGGGGTTGCTTGGGATGCAAGCGGGAAGGAAAGACTAGATCGGTATCTATCCGGCGCACCCTGGCCCGTTCCTTGAGCAATTCCAGCACGGGCCCGACAAGGTGCAATGCGCGGCGGCTGCCGTTCTTGGTTTCTTCAAGCTGTAGGGTGGCGCGGTTTAGATCAATCTGCGCCCATGTCGCGCCCATGGTCTCGGCCTGTCTTCCACCCGTAGTCAGCGCCAGCAGGACGGCTAAATATAAATCTT
>JAPTWR010000033.1 GCA_028065135.1 Acidithiobacillus sp. | reverse complement strand
GTAGGGGGTTGGGGGTTGGGGATAGCGGGAGAACGAGGCGTGTTTTATCTCCTCGCCGCCGTTGGCCTCCTGCTCGCCCTGCAAAGCTGGAGCGGAAAACGCATGACCCTCCTGCTGGAACCAGAGGGATTGAAAAAATATAAACTGGGCAGATCCCATGATATTAAGTAAGGCCAGTGAATACGCGCTGAGGATCCTGGTCTACTTGGCCGCACAACCATCCGGAGAGCCGGTGCTTAGCCGAGTTATCTCTGATTGTATCGGGGGATCTGTTCCGTGTGTCAATAAAGTATTACGGTGGTTGGCTAAACGCGGAGTTCTGGATTCCGTAAAAGGAAAAGGTGGTGGATTTGTGCTGCGTCCAGGTGCCGAGTCCTTAAATATTGCAGACATAATTGAGATCGTCGAAGGCCGTCCTATGGAGTTACGCTGCATGCTCGGTTTTAATGTTTGCACAAAAGAAACCGTTTGTCCTGTGCATTCTCAATGGGAGGCTATTCGCAATAATGAAATAGGTTTTCTGCGGGAGCAAACCGTTGGCGCAATATCTAACGCCATGCTTTGGCACAGCAAGATAATGGCGTCTGTGCAGCAATGTTAATGGATTAGAAATAGGAGTGGTCATGACAGCAAGAGTATTGCGATGGATAATGGTTGCCCCAGTATTGTTTGCACTAGGAATAGCGCAGAGCGCGTCAGCAACCTCCATGGAATCGTTTTATGACTGTGTGCTACCTCCAACATTGGCCGTTTATCGTGATGCTGTCATCGCGTCCGGTCACCTTACCAGCGATGCGGAATTTTATAAAAACAAAACCCCTGGAGCATCATTTAATGAATCCAGTTGGCTATACGCGCTGTATGCTAAAAAGAATTTGTCTCGATGTGTGACTCCATCTGGTTTTGAAAACGCAAAGAGGTCGCTATATCTTCTTGATGCTGCAAAAGAGCTAATAGATGGATACATTTCTTTTACGTGGTCGCCAACGCGCATGGAACTAGCTAATGAGTGGCCAAAAATAAGATCTGGATATGATAAGATACGACGAGAAATAGGAAATAAATATTACACGGTTAGTGTTCCGAAAGGGGTTATAAATACAAATGGCAAGTATGAGGCAATGATCCATATGCAGATGGCCCAGTTGCATTGAAGATATACATTGCCTCATGTTTCTGACGAAGGGGTGTCACACGCTTGTTCGTATGCGATAAAATGTGGTTGTCTGGCTGTGAGCCTCCTCCAATATATCGATATGTTATAGTCGGGAAAATTTGGTGCTTATGGCTGGGTGATGTGGATTGTCACGCAGGCTTTGTAACTCAGAGTGGAGTATAGTTCAGCATGGATGCGTCTATCTGCTCGCATTGATCAGGGGCATCTCTGGTTGGGAGATCGTCATGGGAGTAAAGATACTTTCCGTCAACGATAGCATTGGGTTGGTGCATTTCCGCGGACTCATAAGTGATAAGGAATGCTCCGAACTAATTGCTATTGGCGGATCTAATGCGGAACCTTCAGAAGTGGTTGATAGTGCTTCTGGTGTTTCCCACCAAACACCGGGGCGCCGCAGCATGGTGGCATCACCCGCGGCAGATTCATATCCAATAATTGAAGAGGTAAGACACCGTATTGCCCGTTTTATTGGGGTCGCAGAAGAACATCAAGAGCCTCTACAGATTTTACATTATACCCCTGGTGGGGCGTACGATATACATTATGATTCATTTTTGGAAGGGGCGCCACAACTGAAGAATGGCGGGAACAGGGTGTTAACGGTCCTGTTATATTTGAATGATGTGGAAGAAGGCGGGTGGACTCAATTCCCGCATATCATGACTAATATAGTGCCTAGTGCAGGAACGGGTATTTTATTCCGGAATACCGATGCGCAGAATCTTCAATTGAAGGAGTCCTTACATGCTGGGTTGCCGGTCTTTGAAGGAGAAAAATGGATAGTTAGTGTCTGGATAAGAGAAAGAGCATATTTAGGGCCACTGGTTAATAGGACAAATGAGATTTCAAGAAGAACACTATAATGGCCATTCTGTCATGTGGATATGATCCAGGAGGCAAATATCCCGGCAATAACAAGATTCGTTTTAATTTGGTAGATACGCAAAGCGTCATCTTTGGTTGGTCGATTCCCCGATGGGGACACTCAATGGACGGACGGTTTGGTGCGAACTAAGCCTTGCGCTCGCGCTAAAGAACGGAACGAGTTTTGGAAAGGGGCTATCACTTAGCGCCGTACGGGATGTTTGTTTAATTTGCGTTGCAAAGAGCGCCGATGAACTCCCAAGATACGGGCAGCAGCCGATATGTTGCCATTGCACTCCATAAGTACCTTACTGATATGCTCCCATTCCACTCTCCGTGTCGACATAAGGTCTCGTTTCACCGGCGTGGTCGGGTTGCCATCGTTGTTATTCAGCTTAGCAATAATTTCATCCGCATCCGCTGGTTTGGTTAGGTAATATACCGCCCCTAGTTTTATGGCTTCAACCGCTGTTGCTATGCTGGCATAGCCGGTTAGCACAAGGATCCTAATGTTTGGATTGAGTTTCCTGAGAGGAGGTATTAACTCTAGGCCGGAAATCCCGGGCATCCGAAGGTCCATAACCACGCTATCTGGCGAGCGTTTTTCTACGGCACCGATGACATCCGTAGTGTTGTGCACGGCGCTTACTTTATACCCACGCTTGGAAAACGCATTGGATAATACTTGACAAAATGTTATATCATCGTCCACTATCATAATAGTAGGGACAGATCTTGGTGTGGCCTTGGCTCCGGTATTTTCAGCGGACATCAGCTATTGTAGCTTATTAGCAGCGAGTCTAAGGGGAGTGTAACGCGAGTACAAGCCCCGCCCTCTTTCCGATTAAACAGAGAGACGCTTCCACCTAAGCGGTTTATGATGGTGGTAGCTAAAAAGAGGCCTAACCCAAGACCATCCTCTTTCTTGGAAGGAAAAGGTTGTCCAGCTTTCCTGGCTACCTCTAAGGTGACCCCGTGCCCATTGTCACGAACATCAATGATAACGTCATGATCGTTACAGTGTATATCTATTTCAACATACTCGGGTGATTCGTCAGCGGCGTTGTTAAAGATATTGGTCAGTGCCTGGGTCAAAGTGTGTTCTGCAACGATTTGTGTAGCAAACCCCGGCCCGTCGGAGCGTACTTTAACATTGACGCCAGGGTGTGCGGCGCCCCATTTTGCAACAACATTGTTTAGATACTCCTCAAGATGTACCTGGCCGCCACTCGATGCCTGCAACTGCCCGGCAGAAGCCGACATGGTGCTTAGGATGTGTTTACATCTTTGCAACTGATCATACAATATTCCTAGGCTTTCCGATAGATCGCGCGGTTCCTTGTAATCGTGCTGTAGATCCTTAGTTATTATTACCATAGTAGCAAGTGGTGTTCCCAACTCATGCGCAACACCGGCTGCCAAGGCGCCCAATTCAACCACGCGGTCCATCTTTAGCTTTTCTTCTCTGGCGCGCGCGATCGTTTGATCCCGCTCATGAAGACTGTCCCCCATCTTTTTAACGAGATAGCTTATGACACTAGTGATCATAACGAATTCAATCCACATGCCCCATATGTGCAGTTTCATTTCATAGGAAAATAGAGCATGCAATGGTAACGGTATATAGAAAAACATTAATCCTGAATAACAAGCCACGGTGATTACGGCCATGGCCCATCCGTACGTTTCTGGGAGGGTGGTTACTGCAATGACCAAAGGTAATAATAACAGGGCCACGAATGGATTCGTGGGGCCTCCAGAGAAATATAAGAGACCCACTATAATACTTACATCTGTTAGTAGTTGCAGAAAGAATTCGTTGTTACGAATAGGCCATTTCAGTGTGAGGCGCACCATACTGACGATGGTTATCATGACTTCTATGATGACTACAGTTGCTAGATGCCATATAGGTATGTGCCATCTGAGCACGCTGGCAACGAAAACAATGGCTACACATTGACCGATGATGGATAATCCACGCAAAAACAAAACGCGCCGCATGTTTAAAAGAGGCAGAGATCTCGGATGTTGAGAAGGATACGTGTTCATGAGAGCACCATGGATAACGTGATAAAATAATCGGAACAATAGAAGCCACCGTGTCCATTGGATTGGGATTAATGGCGTCCGGGATGTCCAATGCCATGTGTTATTTTTATCTGCTATTGATGTCAATAGGGCATGACCGGCCAGAACTTGCAGGATATATCTCAGAGATATTCATCCACCGCTCTCTATGGGTCATTTGTATTTTGACGATTGGCTTTCTTATCTTCACGATCATGCCACACTGAGATTGTTCACCAATTCTGATATGTTCGCGGAATTGCTGTGTTTCAGTGGATGATTCATTATCTGAAGAGGAGGATTTATTGTCTTGTATGCTTGTAAGCCGATGTGTCTGATCAGATGCTTCGGTGTGGGTTGCAATAATTTTCTGAGAGACTTGAGGTTGCGCGGGAGAAATTTTTTTAATGTCTTGGTGTGACGCGATTCCTTCATAATAACTTGCTTGTTCTTTTCCTTCGGAGAAAGCGCAGCCGGAGAGTATCTGCACGGCGATAAGTACGACGGTAAACCTAGTTATCTTCATCATCTCTTCTTCCTTTAATGGGGGTCGTTTGTTGTATATCCTGTCATTCCGGCCATGGTGATGTTTGTTTGGTGGTTCAGGGCGCGTTGGCGGTTCAAAAGCAGAATGTTACTACTTCGCATGATTCCAGATCGTGCCATAAAATCCTTTTGTTATCAATGTGCCCAGATGTTTCTTCATTCCGTTGGGAGGGGCGGGGTTGTGAAGGGACGTAGGCGGCGAAGCAGGCGGCTGTATGATCAATTTTTCTATCCATCCTCTGCGGCTAATGCGGCATCGACGGTGAGACGGGAGATGTGGGGTGCGAATATTTCGATGAAGCCATATAAATATTCACGCAAATAGGTATCCTTCCTCAAAGCAAGATATGTCGTGCTCGGTTCGAAAAGGTGGGCCGCATTAACAACACCTAAAGCAGGGTCTCGCGTCGGATCGTAGGCCATTTGTGCCATAATGCCGACACCAAGCCCAAGTTCCACATAGGTCTTGATCACGTCCGAATCAACCGCAGAGAGCACCACGTCAGGTTTAAGGCCTTGCTCTGCGAACGCCTTATCGATCGCAGAGCGGCCGGCGAAGGTGGCATCATAGGTAACAATCGGGTAGGCGGCGACCCTTTCTAAGGTGAGGGATCGCTCCTCCAGAATGGGGTGGCCGATAGGGGCAACAACAATACGATTCCATTGATAACAAGGCAAAGCGACCAACCCGTTGTAAGAGCTTATGGTTTCTGTAGCGATGGCAACGTCGGCACCTCCGGTGGCCAACATTTCCGCGATTTGCGAGGGATTGCCTTGGCGCAGTTGCAATCGCACCTTGGGATAGCGTTCGGTAAACCTTTTGATCCCGGTGGGTAGCATGTAGCGGGCTTGGGTGTGTGTGGTGGCGATTACTAAATTCCCGCAATCTCCGTGGGAAAATTGCTGCCCCATCTTACGGATATTTTCGACATCACGTACCACCCGCTGCGCAAGATCATAGACTTGCTCGCCTGCGGCGGTCATTCCTGTTATCCGCCTGCCCATGCGTGCAAAGAGCTTTACGCCGAGCTCGTTTTCTAAAAGTTGGATCTGTTTGCTAACCCCTGGTTGCGATGTATATAAAGCCTCTGCAGCAGCAGACACATTGAAGTTCTGGTGCACCACCGCGCAAATGAATCTTAGCTGCTGCAGGTTCATCTAGTTGTGCGGAAACCCGTGACATTTATTCCGGGGAGGGATAGCGCGACAGGCACAACCTGCCCATTTCCCGCATCTCCTTATGTCAGTGCTATCCTGGTGAAACTGCCCGCCGAACTGTACTGTCATACGGTCCATATAGCCCCCTATGTTCTTGTCCCATGGCAGTGTTTGTCAAGGCAGATACCCGACCGACTTCGTGGAAAGATTGGTCTGGGTAACAGGCGTAACCATCTTTGCCCGTCGATGGATCGATCACAGCGATATTCCGGCTTCCTACGCAGGTTCGCAGTCTGCGGATCTTGCCTGTGAGGTGGCTGCATCATGCGCGCTCGGTCTCGTTATGAGAATCGCGTGTGAAGGCGAAAAATACCGACTATGGCATTGGGGTATCTTGCGCTGGGATGAACCACATACTGAAGATCTGCTTGCAGATACCAACGCGGGAAAAGCCGTGCCGAATAGTACCATTCAAAGTCTGTTTCAGCATCAAATGGTGCGCCTCGCAACCAGGCCCGGGCCATGCCGAGGCCCACGCTGTCGCCCGGCCGCATCGCCCAGAAGTGCCGCAAACGCAACCCAGCCCCCATATACCAAGGTAGAATATTCAGCGGGTTAGGCGCCGCCTCGAACTCCAGGAAGCTTCCCCAATCGATCTCGTCCTGTTTCCAGCGATATTCTTCCGTCGAGTAAAAACCGTTGGTGTCGTTGCCCAACGTCGTCCGATACTGCGGGAGTTGACTATTCCGCCACCCACCCATTTTCACGGTGTATTTTCCACCGCCTAAAGAGCCAGTTTGATCGGCTTCCAGCCAAATCATATTTCCTCGATGCGTGGGATTCTGGAAGGGATGAATGGCATCCCCCGCAAAGATACCCACCATGCCTGTCCAACCGTCAGCGCTATAACTTCCCATCACTCCCAGACTGGAAAAAGGATACGAAGAAGCCCCTGGCACGTTGATGCCCATCGCTGCTCCGAATCCGTAAGAAACATTCAAGAAATCACTGGCCACGCCAGTGGCATCAAAATAATCATTGGCGCTGATGAGCCCCGCTCGTAGCGTGGCACAGCCTACATTTTGCCGGTAATACAGTTTATAGAGCGCGCCTCGATTGAGGCCGGTGAAGGCGTTAACCCCCTGGGTATCACCCACGTAGTTCTCCGGATTACCGTTCTGAATGGCCAAAAACTCTGTGACAAATCGCCCGCCATTCCACCAACCCGCGTGCGCAGTATCGAAGGCAAAACCGGCTCTACCCGTAGCATTACCCACAGCACCTGGGGCGACTCCCCCAGAAAAATTCTCTATACCTTCCAGACTAAGATGTAGATTCCAGGAAAAAGCCCTATCGAAACTGTCAGCCCGTGTTGTGGAGATCGTTAGGAGAACCGAGATGAGCACCCCCAGACCAACCTTCCAGATGGGATAATGTTTACAACAAGGGTTGTTTTTCCTGTGCATACGTTCTCTCTCCGTTGTCGATCAATGGCTACAATCTTCCCGCCACTTGTACCGAGATCCTCTTGGGTTGAGCCGTATCGAAATAAATGGCGTCGTTGGCTATCCGAGGGGGATGGTATATTGGTGCATGAGCGTTTACCGACCACTGCACTGGCACGGCAGCCGCGACAGATGAAACCATGAGGGGTGGAAATAAAATCGTTGTCAGAATGGCGGTGCGTCTGAAATACATGTGAACACCTCTTTTGAGGATGGATGCTAATCAGAAAACGAGAGCTATGCCGTGTGCAATGGACTGTGAATCTTACACTTTGCACCGTCCTTGTTAACTGCGGTAAATTGTCGCACCATTGTCTGGTAGTGATGACTTGCGGTGGTAATTTTAGATCTCTGTGTCAGGGCCGTTCTTGCTGGAGTGAGGCAGGCCACAGACCGGGCCTGGGAAATGGCCCCTCTTCATACATGAATGTCGAGGTGGCGTGTCTTCCGGCGCACTGTTATTGGTAAGGAAGTTCTGTTGTCCGGTGGCGCGGGCGTGTGGCTCACACCTGTCGCCAGGATAACGGCTTGTCTTTGAGCCTAACAATATTGACAATGGGGCCTAGCCTCAAGCGGAAGGATAAGGTTATTTTGCAGACGGACAAGGATGGTTTACATCTAGGTTTGAGCTCTTGTTACCGCACGTTTGCGGCTACCGTCGCACGAACAACGGGTTGATCCGTGCGAGAACAAGAGGAGGGTGAAGCGCCGTTGGGGCTGAGAGGGCTTGTAGCCGGCGCCCGGGGTAGGACCCTACGTTTTTATGGCAAGCTCCTAGATCTTATTGTGGTCGCATTGATCTTTGTGATGTTGCTTACCTTGTTGGGGGCATTGGCCGGTTTGATCTATGATTTTGTGGTGGCAGCGAGCACCTTGCGCGATGCGGCCGATGTCCATGGCCTCGCTCATATCCATGGACTTGTGGAGAGTCTCGGACAGGGCTTGGTTATTGATGTCCTCTCCACCTTCGTCCTTATCGAACTCTTCCGCACCTTTACGGATTATCTAGAGTTTCATCGTCTCCGTTTGCGGGTACTAGCCGAAGTGGGCATCGTTTTTGTCCTGCGTGAAATATTCATTGGTCTTTACGCGCACCGTATGGATTCACCAGTGCTTTTGGCTATTGCGGCCCTGCTCGCGGTCCTGGTGGCGGCGCGAGTCGTCGCCGTCCAATTTCCGCCGCGACACAACGAGATCTAGTCTCTCTTCTTTGGGGTGGTGAGCTGTGGCATGCGGGAGCTGGCAGCGTGTACCATGGGCACGACCATCAGGAGGTTGACATTCGGAAGGATAAGGTTATAAGGAGGAAAAGGGACTGTTGAGGCATCAGGCTGTTGTGCTGCATGGCTTCTTTTGAGTACCACAACAACCTTTAGTTTTGAATGTATTGGGTGAGCGTGTCCACTCGGTTGGCTCGCTTGTGTCGGCTTTGGTCGAGATGGATGGCGGTAAGTATATAATGAGCGTTGAGGTGTTTATATGAAGAGATTTCCTGTGAATATGATTACCTCCATTAAAGGCCTTGTAGGCCATCAGATAATTACTGCATCGGCAATATCTGTGGTGTTGTTGATGTATGCCATTGGAATTTCCATGATGATGACAGGATGGGGCGATGTCACATCATTACTTTTGTACGTGAATCCTGTTGTTCTATTGGCTGCCATGGTATTAATGGGACAATATCTTTATGCGTATGACAATCATATCGTTAATGGGCGGGAACGTGTCGAGTGGCCGCAGTGGAAAATGTGGTCATTCATTGCCGGGCTGTTTTTTATGGTGATTCTGTGGAGCTCACCCATGAATTTTCTGATTCACAGATCTATGACCCTTTATACCATAAAATTAATGGGAGAGTTCGAGTTGGCGGCACCACTTCTGGTATTTGGTATGCCCTCCAGCATTTTTACTATTAACCATAACACCAGATATCTGTATGAGCTTCTCAAATTTGCGCATCGTCCGGCGGTAACCAGTATCATTCTGCTGTTTTTATTGGTTTTTTGGAGCATGTCAAATCAGATGTATCTGGGGCTGAAGTATGGCGCTTTATTCACGCTTTTGCCAGGGGCTTATCTCGCCGTGGGGATTCTCGTTTGGATGCAGTCTCTTAAGGTGTTCCCATCGTTGCCCAACCTTCGTAACCACCTGCAAAAGGCGGTCTATGTATGGGCAACAGAGCTGGCCATGATGGGAATGGGCGGGATTTGGTTTTGGAGCGCCACGAGCATGAATCCCATGCAGTCGTCCCATATGCTTTGGGGGCTATCCCGGTTATCCGATCAGCACCTTGCTGGGTTATTCATGACGGCACTATCATTGCCGACCATGTGCCTCGTGACGTGGCACTTTTGGCAATGGATGGAAGAAATTTTACATGATCCGGAAGCGCGCCTTTATTCTGTGATCGACAACGAAAATGCGGCATCTTCTAATCATCAATGAATGGACACACGTAATCTTGCTTATTCTCCCAAAGGCACGTTGCTTAATGTTTCTACCGCCGCTGGAGGGATGTTCTGGAGGGCCGCGCACGGTTTTGGGGGGATGAGCGTGTACTGCTCCCTACTTCGGTGTTCAGGTGCTATCGACATGTCTCGGCTTCTGCGCACACGGTTGCACCAGGTTGTTCCGCAATTTGTCTCTTCGCCCCCCTTCGCGTTTTTTCCTGACAACCCCTGGCGTCACAGCGCGGGGCTGGAGTGATGTTCTCTCCGGTGCGACCTTTAAAAATTCATCTCTCACGCCATGACGCCTTGCCTTCCGGAAATCACTGCCAAATCTTGGCCGTCCTCTTTACGTCGAAAGTTTTCCTACTATACTAAATCCGGGTGGCGGGCCGATGGTTCCATGTTTACCATCCAGGGAACAAGGATGACGTTATGTATCGAGCTAATGAATAATAAGGAGGCATTATGAAATCCACGTCACGCTATCTCGTTATCGCCATACTCGCCGGGACTCTCGGCCTGGGAAGCAGTGCCACCGCCTGGGCCTATGAGGGTCAGCAATATGCCAAAGAGGCGCGTATCAGTCCGGATAAGGCGGAAGTTATCGCTTTGAACGCCAGCAGGCCCTGTGGATTTTCGTTGAGCAAAGGGTTTTTCCACCCTTTGCAGGCGCCTACTATCGCCAAACGAACATGCCCTCCGAATACGGGCAAGGTCACGGGTATGAAGCTGGAAAAAATTCCAGGCGGTAAGGGTCTACGCTATGTGGTGGACGTTCGTCGTGAGGAGCTTATGTATACCATTTACATCGATGCAAAAACTGAGAAGCTCCTATACATATCGATTCGGCCGGATAACTCCAAGCGGTGATGGATTGTCGTAGGGTGCTTCCCCAGCTTGTCCTAGAGGTCAGCAGAGCGTTTCCGGATTGACAAAGACAGGTCGCAAACGTTTGTCATTATCTTTTGTGCGGGTTTCTGGGATAGGTTGTACGTAACCCTGACACGAAGTGTCTGTTTTGGTGTGGAGACAAGTCCGCAGCCAGGTAATATTAGGTTTTCGCAGCATTGACGAGATATCTTTGGCGCCCCGGTGATGGTAACCAAGTAGCACTTTTGTTTTGGCACCGCCATCCTTAGTTTTACTCCATCGCCGCAGCGCCAGGATGCTTCGCCTCGGCGGTTTTGTTAATGGCTTTTTTGAAGCGCATGGTCTCGCGTTGCGCGAGTTCGGCCTCGCCGTGCTGTTTCCAAATGACCAAGGTGGCGTCTTGAGTGGGATCATTCATGGTTTTGGCCAACGCCATGAGGCCACCCAGGAGGAGGCCCTCATCTGTTTCAAGAAGCCCGGCGATCTCCATTAGGCTCCCGGCAAGGAATCGTTTATGGTTAATGCTCTTGCGGGCGGCGGTTCTCTTTTTGCGATCTTGTTTTTCGCGGATGCCGATGAGGATTTCTTTGGCTCTTTTAGCGGATTCCAGGGCAGCAAGGTATCGTGTTTCCGCTTTCTCTGCTTGAGAACTCATATGATTTTCCTCGTGTTTCATGAAATGTGGACCTCTGCCGATGTCGAAACTTCTGTAATATATCGGCATCATCTCTAACCGGCACAGTATAGGGCAATCTAGATGTGGGTGTGTTTGCCATGAGACCTCCGGAGTGACGATTGGGGATTTAAGGTTGATCGAAGCCTTTGACGGCGGAATGTATTTTGCTTTCTGACGACAGATCGTCACCCGTAATCAGACGTGTCCCTCGTTTAAAGGTGAGATAGGCCCAGAACCAGTTGAACATCACCGAGATTCGGTTGCGCAAACCGACCAGGAGCGCCACATGAATCATGCCCCATAGCCACCAAGCCGGTGCCCCGCTCATATTCACGCCGTTGAAGCTTGCCACCGCCGCTTTTCTGCCGACGGTGGCGAGGCTGCCCATGTGGCGGTACGCAAATGGTGGTTGAGCGGGTCGTCCCTGCAATTTCCTGCGAATGGTCCTTGCCACATAGGCCCCGCCTTGTTTTGCTGCCGGTGCCAGGCCTGGCACCGGTTTCCCCTTCCAGGCATTGACGAATGCCGTATCGCCGATAACAAACACGTTTGGCAGGCCAGGTACTGAAAGATCCGGCTCGACCTTTACCCGTCCGCTACGATCGGCCGAAGTATGAAGCCACTGTGCCGCCGGCGATGCCACGACGCCTGCCGCCCACAACACAGTGCGCGCTGCCAGATGTTTGTCATTGATGAGCACCCCTTCTTGATCAATGTGCTTTACCTTGCTTTTCAGTATGACTTCAACGCCCAGCCGCTCGAGTGAGCGTTTCGCCTTCTCCGATAATATCTCGGGGAAGAGAGGCAATAGGCGCGGAGCGGACTGGATCAAAATCACGCGTGCGCTGGCTGGATCGAAATGGTGAAATTCCTTTTCCATGCCATAGCGGACCAGTTCGGCGATGTCTCCTGCCAACTCGACCCCCGTCGGTCCGCCCCCTACAATCACGAAGGTGAGCAAGCTCTGCCGATCAATGGGATCTTCGGCGGCTTCCGCACGTTCGAAGGCAGAGAGAATCCGTCGCCGGACCTCCACCGCATCATCGATGGTTTTCAATCCAGGCGCATAAGAAGCCCATTCATCATGCCCGAAATAGCTGTGGGATGCACCCGTGGCGAGCACCAAATGGTCATATGGTATATGTCGTCTCCCGATGAGCACCTCCTGCTGAGCGGTATCTATCCCGGTCACTTGACCCAGTAGTACTCGCACGTTGAAATGATCGCAAAACAGGCCACGCACCGTGGCGGCAATATCGGCGGGAGACAACGAGGCCGTGGCGACCTGATACAACAACGGCTGGAATAAGTGGTAGTTGTGACGATCGATCAAGGTCACCTGCACCGGTGTTCTTGCCAATTTCGCCGCGCAGGTCAGTCCGCCAAAGCCTGCGCCCACAATCACCACACGCGAGGTCTCTTCCGGAGAAAGTGTTGGCTTGCCGCTGATCTGTGGAAGGACCCCCAGGATCCATACATCGAGTGATAGTTTGCCGGGCCCATACAAGCCGACGAGCGCGAGCGTCATCACGAAATATACGTCCGCTGGACCAACCGAGCCGGTTATGTGCATACCGACAATGGTCATGATAAGCACTAGCGCGGCGGGACGAGCAACAAAGCCGAGCGCGACGAACGTCGCACACGTCAGGGCCATCGTAGGGGTTGGTGTAAAATGGGCAAGCGATTTTTCTGGCAGCAGTTTTACCAGGCTAATTGGTATAGATGCTCCCGTACTTACCGCCAGCAATGCCGCACCAAGCCACAGCCGTATCAACAATTGATAGAACGGCTTGAGATACCGTGTGACGGCAGTTGCCAAGCGGGTCAAAATCGTGGCGAAAGGCAGCGCGGTATCTCCCAATCCGCGCGCGAGGAGATGGTCTAGTGACAGTGGCCCTGCGCCACAGATCACGAACCAGCCAAACAGTACCGCCGAGTATAGATTGATATCCAAAGCGAGGTAGTTGAACTGGACCACCAATACGAGAATGAGCATGTACAGCGCTGCCCACCGCGTAGCCAACCCCAGCGCGAGCGATACCGGGATGACCATCTGTATCGCCGCCCCCAAGTAGGTAGGGCTGAGTGGTTCTACCCAAGGCACGGGGTACGCAACATGGGACAGATAGGGTGCGTTGCTTAGATCGAAAATTTTTAACACCCCAGAGACAAAAAAGACCTTCGCCAGCCACAACCGGATCAGGAGATCTACTAAGGGCCCAATCGATCGTTCCATTATACGATATACGGCGCCAACGATGCCTATCGGCACCAGGAATCGGTGGTTATGAAGGTTCAGCGACACGAGAGAGACCTCTTGGCGGCAATACCGCAAGATCTGTTGTGAGTTGGCAACGGCGATATATTTCTGGAAGCTCTTGCGGTGTCCCGCGCGTTATTCACTGAGATGCGATCCAGTTGAGGTGCATACATTTCTATGAAGGCGGCCGAATACTGACGTAAATAAGTCTCTTTTCTTAATGCGAGGTAAGTGATGCTCGGATCAAAGAGGTGGCTCACACCAACCATACCAAGATTTAAATCCCGCATAGGATCATAGGCCATACTGGTTACAATACCAATACCAGTGTCCAATCCCAGTTCGGCATAGATCTTAATGACATCCAAATCGATAGCTGAAAGCCCGATACTGGGTGACAGTCCGTGATGGACAAAAGCTTCATCGATCAGAGGGCACCCCGCAACAGATTGGTCGTAGGTGATAATGGTGTGGTGGCGACCATGAATTCTCCACGTTCTCCATCCGAAAAGTTCTGTCCCACTTTTCGGATGTTTTCTATGACGCGTATAGCCTGTTGGGTAAGGTAAAAGACCTTTTCACCCTCTGGGGTTCTTCCGATCATTCGTTTTCCCCTACGCAAGAAAAGCTCGATGTTGAGCTCATCTTCCAAGGATTGGATCTGCTTGCTCACTCCAGGCTGCGACATATGCAAGCTGTCGGCCACGGCAGAAACCCTGAAGTTCTGGTGTGCCATCACGCAAATAGAACAGGGTTGTTGTAGGTTCATTAGGTCATCAATCACTAAAACTAATCAGCATATAGATATAATATATCAGTCTTTCCGGTTTCGTGCGCTGGTACTTAGAATCAAGCCCTTGATGAACGTGGGAATCCGAGCGCTGCCGTACGGATGATGGGCCGATGATGCATCATTGCCGGAGGCGCGGCGACGTGGACCAGCCTGCCCCGTCTTTCTAGGCCTTGGATTTAACCTAGGACCCCAGGAAGAAAGATGAGCATATGGCCAAGGAAAGCGATGGCATCATTTTGGATAAGGAGTGCCGAATGGGGATGATCAACCGAAAAAGCGCCGTCGAACGCGCTACGGCGCTTGTCCGAATAAGCAGCTTGAACGCCGCGACAATTGCGGTTGGAGAACAGCTGGCAGGGGCGGCCCAACTTTCTATAGATATGGCTATAGCTGTGTTAGGAAACAATCAGATCGCCGAAATGGCCGGATTCCTCAATGATAGCAAGACGTGTAAGGAGCTCGATGTACCCTGCGACGACGTGGGATTGGATCTTGATGAGTTGCGGGAGTGGGGCCTGACGAGAAAACAATACTGTGTCGCGCATGAAATCGCGCTCATTGCCCGCATGGTTGATCGAGCTCGCACGCGCAACAATACACCTATGGATACGCCAACGATCCTAAGTGATTATTCTTACTAACGTTTCCTGGGTGAAAATGAATATAAGCGTAATCGTAAAAAATTTGAGGATGATATGGAATCGCTTCAACCGTTGGACACTCCGCTGGATTCCTCCAAAAGGAAAGAATTGCAGCGTTTCGCCGAAGGCTTGAGCCGCGAGCAACTACTCTGGGTCGGCGGTTACCTGACAGGAGTTGGAAATGCGGCCAATATTCAAGGAACATCAGATGGTATCGATGAGCATGTCACCATCTTGTTCGGCACGGAGACCGGCAATGCCAAGCGGTTGGCGGAGGCCCTGGTAACTAAGGCACGAGCTTCCGGCGTACAGGTAAACCTCCAGGACATGCTAACTTATAGTCGCGCCAGGATGCGGCAGGATCGCACCTTGCTCGTCATTGTGAGTACGCATGGTGATGGTGATCCCCCTGATACCGCCCGCGCCCTTCATACCTTTTTGACGGGTAACCAAGTGCCGGACTTGCGTCATCTCCGTTTTTCTGTGCTGGCATTGGGTGACGCGAGTTATCCACGATTCTGCCAAGTCGGAAAGGAGTTTGATACCGCCCTCGCTGCTGCCGGCGCCAAGCGCTTGCTTCCTCGGGTCGATTGCGATGTTGATTACGAAGAGCGTGCCACGCACTGGATGGAGCAGATCCTAGCCACTGTCACCGCGCGGCCGTCTACGCCGCTTCCGACCTCCATTTTGGGGAAGGGAAGATTTGGCCATACCTATTTCCCTGCCGCATTGGTGGAGAAGGTCAGGCTCTCAGGTCACGGATCAAGCCGGGAAGTCTGGCATCTCGAACTCGATCTCAATGGATCGGGTCTCCACTATGTGCCGGGTGATATTGTTTCCGTAAATCCGACCAACCCACCGCAACTTGTGGAGGAACTGCTCGATCGGCTCAAACTGGATCCCCGTGCTCCCGTACAGGCTCGGCACGGCGAAACACCGTTGATGGAGGCCCTCGCTACGCACTATGAAATCACCAAACTCACGCGACCTTTTCTGGAACGATATGCGAGCCTTGGCAACACGAAGGAATTGCGAAGCGTGCTTGCCGAGCGGGATATCAACGGGTTCATCTCTTGGATGGATGGCCGGGAAATCATCGATATCGTCGATCAGTATCCCGTTGATGCACCCGATGCCCAAGCCTTTGTCGACTGCCTGAGACCATTGCCGCCACGGCGATATTCCATCGCCTCGAGCTTGATGGCCGCACCGGGCGAGATGCACCTGGTTGTCGCCGCGGTGCGTTACACCAGTCATGGACGGGAACGCATGGGGGTTGCTTCGACCTTTTTGGCTGATCGTGTTGCCGTCGGTGGACCTGTGCCGGTATCCATTGAGCCAAACGCCGAATTTCGACTACCCGAAGATCCAGAACAAGCGGTGATCATGATCGGTGCGGGAACAGGAGTAGCTCCCTTTCGGGCATTCCTGCAAGAACGCGAGGCACTGGGCGCAGGGGGGGGAAACTGGCTTTTTTTCGGGGATCGTCACTTCAGCACCGATTTTCTCTATCAGCGAGAATGGCTGCGTTGGCTCAAGGATGGGCGTCTTACCCGAATGGACGTCGCCTTTTCCCGTGATCAGGAACACAAGGTATATGTACAAGATCAGTTACGAGCGCGCGCTGGTGACATGTACGCATGGCTTGAGGAAGGTGCCGCCGTGTATGTTTGCGGTGCCGAAGCGATGGGCCGATCGGTACAACGAACCTTGGTCGAGATCATTCAGCTTTCTGGTCGCACGTTAGAGCAAGCCGAAGAATATATTTTGGAATTGAAGCAGGCCGGGAGGTATCACCGTGACGTTTACTAAAGGCAAAACGCCTTCCGACGTGGAGCGGATCAAGGCGGAGAGTTGTGGACTGCGTGGTACGTTGCGGGAGAGTTTGCGTAATCCTGTTACTGGCGCAGTGGCGGAGGATGATGTCCAGATCATCAAGTTCCACGGCATTTACCAGCAGGACTATCGCGATCTGCGGGCGGAACGCCATCAACAGAAATTGGAGCCCTTGTATCAATTCATGGCCCGGTTGCGCTTGCCTGGAGGTATATTAAATGGGACGCAATGGCTGGTCTTAAGTGAGATTGCCCGCACCTATGGCAATGATAGTCTGCGTATCACCAGCAGACAGAGCATACAATTCCATGGGTTGCTCAAGACCCATCTCCGGTCGACGCTGCAGGCTCTCGACAAGGTCCTGCTCGACACCGTCAGTGCCTGCGGTGACGTTAATCGCAATGTCATCGTCAGTTCCGCCCCTCAGCATTCCGCTCAACATTCTGAAGTGTACGGATGGGCGAAGGAAATTGCCGAGCATTTGTTGCCGCAGACCCATGCCTATCATGAAATTTGGCTCGACGGCCAACGAGTGACCGCTTCCCCGGAAGAGGATTCCCTGTATGGACCGACTTATCTGCCCCGCAAATTCAAGATCGCGATTGCTGTACCACCGCACAACGATGTCGATGTATTCACACAGGATTTGGGGTTTATCGCCATACACGAGGATGGACGGTTGGCGGGGTTTAATGTGTGCGTTGGGGGAGGCCTGGGACGCAGCCACAACAAGCCTGATACCTATCCGAGGTTAGCGGATACTTGCGGATTCTGTATTCCGGAGCAGGCCCTGGCTGTTGCCGAAGCCGTGCTTACCATCCAGCGTGACTATGGGGATCGGAGTGACCGCAGTCATGCCCGACTTAAATATACGGTGGACCGTATGGGTTTGGGCTTCTTTATGCAGAAGGTACAACAACACACGGGCTTTTCCTTGTCCCCACCACGTCCGTTTCACTTCGAAACTTCGGGAGACCGTTTCGGCTGGTTCGAGAATGATGATGGGACAAGTAGTCTGACATTATTCATCCCTAGCGGCCGTATTGCGGATATTGAAGGTGGCTTCCCGCTCTTGAGCGGGTTGGACGCACTCGCCCGCCTGCACCGTGGCGAGATTCGACTGACGTGCAATCAAAATCTGCTTATTGCTGGCGTTTCCCCCGCGGAGCGTTCACATATCGAAGCGGTGCTCGCTGAATACGGACTCGACAGGCTGCTGAATCTCGCTCCTATCCGTACCCACGCGATGGCATGCGTGGCTCTGCCGACTTGCCCCTTGGCGATGGCCGAGGCTGAGCGCTATCTACCCGTTTTTCTGGATCATATGGAGGCCCTGCTTGCAGAGGTCGGCCTCGAAGGAGAAGCGCTGACGGTACGGATGACAGGGTGCCCGAATGGTTGCGCCCGTCCGTATCTTGCAGAACTCGGCCTGGTTGGCAAAGCGCCCGGTCTTTACGACCTTTACCTAGGCGGCGATCGGGCGGGCATGCGCCTTAATACGCTTTACCGGGAGGCCATGGGAGAGGAGGCACTGTTGGAGGCACTACGTCCGTTGTTGGTGCGATTTGCTGACCATCGTCGGCCCGGCGAGACTTTTGGGGACTTTGTTCAGCGACAGGATTTATTACCGTCGAACCCCAATCATCGACATACGGAAAGAGTGTGAGGAGTCCATGAGCACGAAATCCAAGATACAAGACATCCTTCTTCTTTTCGAGACGTTACAGAATGCGCCCTACGCCCCGGCGGCTTTTGCCACCAGCTTTGGGGCGGAAGATATGGTGCTCACGGATCTAATTGCGAAGCGCGCGCCTTGGATCGAAATATTCACCCTTGATACCGGTCGTTTACCGGAGGAGACATACCGGTTAATGCAGGAAACCCTGAATCGTTATTCTCTTCCCATAAAGATATATTTCCCCGAAGACCTGGCGGTGGAACATTATGTTCAAGCGCATGGACCCAACGCCTTTTATGAGAGTCAGGCACTACGCAATGCCTGCTGTCATATGCGCAAGGTCGAGCCCTTGCGGCGCGCATTGCAGGGCAAAAGGGCCTGGCTAACCGGGATGCGCCAAGCGCAGTCGCTTTCACGGCAAAGTCTCGCTGTTCACCAATGGGATGAAATCCACACATTGCACAAGTTCAACCCTATGGCCACTTGGCACAATGACGAGGTTTGGGATTATATCCGCCAGTTTGAGGTACCCTACAACCACCTCCATGATCAAGGTTATCCCAGCATTGGTTGCGCCCCCTGCACGCGCGCCATCTCCCCCGGCCAGGATATCCGGGCTGGTCGCTGGTGGTGGGAAGCTGCGGAGACCAAAGAGTGTGGCTTACATGTCGTCGATGGCAAACTGATCCGAGTCAAACCGGCAGCGTCATCAAGATCATCGGAGCCAACGGAATGAACCCCGCAGCTGAAAAACAGGTTATCGATGCCGCCAGCAACCACCATCTGGACTGGCTGGAATCGGAAGCGATTCATATCATGCGCGAAGTCGCCGCGGAATGCAGCAATCCGGCGTTGCTGTTTTCAGGTGGCAAGGATTCGGTAGTGCTGCTACGCATCGCCGAGAAGGCCTTCCGTCCGGGTAAGTTTCCGTTTCCGTTGGTACATATCGATACCGGCCATAATTTTATTGAAGTCATAGAGTTTCGCGATCGTCGCATCGCTGAGTTAGGCGAATGCCTGATCGTGCGTTTGGTCGAGGAATCAATCCAGCGCGGCACCGTGCGTCTGCGCAATCCGGAAACCGATTCGCGTAATGCAGCGCAAGCAGTCACTTTGCTGGAAACCATCGCTGAATTCCAATTCGATGCCTGCATTGGCGGTGCCCGCCGTGATGAAGAGAAAGCTCGTGCCAAGGAGCGGATTTTTTCATTCCGCGACGAATTCGGGCAGTGGAATCCGAAAGCACAGCGCCCGGAACTCTGGGATTTGTACAATACCCGCATTCATCCTGGCGAAAATATGCGCGTGTTCCCGATTTCCAATTGGACCGAACTGGATGTCTGGCAATACATCGCCCGCGAAAAGCTAGCACTTCCATCGATTTATTTCGCGCATGAACGCCAAGTCATTCCGCGCAATGGCTTTCTGGTGCCGTTGACTGCCATGACACCAGCCAAAAAAGATGAGGTAGTTGAAACCAAAATCGTGCGTTTCCGTACGGTCGGTGATATTTCATGCACCTGCCCGGTGGTATCGGACGCCACTACCGTCGAAGCTATCGTCGCCGAGACCGCCGTTACCAAAATCACTGAACGCGGCGCCACCCGGATGGATGATCAGACATCGGAAACATCCATGGAATACCGCAAGAAAGCAGGATATTTTTGATGGACGCCACGGTTTCTCAACACATTCTGCAAACGCCAGCCACACGGTACGGTTTACTGCGTTTCATCACGGCGGGTTCAGTAGATGATGGTAAGAGCACGCTAATAGGCCGCTTGTTGTTCGACAGCAAGGGCATTTTTACCGACCAACTGGAGGCGATGTCGCGTGCCAAGCACCAGCGCGCCATCGGTAGCACGATCGACTTGTCGCTGCTGACTGACGGCCTGGAAGCCGAGCGCGAACAAGGTATCACCATCGACGTTGCTTACCGTTACTTTGCTACGCCCAAGCGCAAGTTCATCATCGCCGACACCCCCGGTCACGAGCAGTACACGCGCAACATGGTTACCGGGGCATCCACCGCCGACGCCGTCATCATCCTGATTGATGCCTCGAAGATGAAGTTGAATAATGATGGCCGCATTACACTGCTGGAGCAAACTAAGCGGCACTCGACCATCGCCCACCTGTTGCAAATCGAACATGTCGTGGTCGCTGTCAACAAGATGGATCTGGTGAATTATGATCAGGCCGTGTATGCACACATCGTGCAGGCATACCGGAAATTCGCGCAACAGATGGGCCTGGAAAATGTTCGTGCAATTCCATTGTCCGCCCTAACGGGCGACAATGTGGTTGCTTCGGGCGACAAGATGCCTTGGTACCAGGGACCGACGCTCATCGAATGGCTCGAGTCCCTGAGCGTCTATGACGATTGCCATGATAAGCCTCTGCGTTTCCCGGTACAGTTGGTGGCGCGCCACCATGGTCATGAGGCCCACGGTTTTCGCGGTTATATGGGCCGTATCGAAGCTGGCAAGGTGAGCAAAGGTGATAAACTTTTGGTGCAACCGAGCGGTTTGAACGCGACCGTGAAAAATATTTTGATGCTTGATCGGTCGCTGGAGTCGGCAGTCGTAGGTCAGTCGGTAACATTGTTGCTGGAGGAATACCTGGATATTTCGCGCGGCGACATGCTCACGGCTACCGACCATCCGGCCCACCAACTCAAAACAGTCACGGCCGATGTTTGCTGGCTGTCAGAAGAGCCGTTCGATCCACGGCGCAAATACTGGCTGAAACACACGACCAATCAAGTCGCTGCGCGCGTCACGAAAATCCATGCGCTGCTCGATGTCAATACGCAGCAAAAACACCCGGTCAACACCCTGCAATTGAACGACATCGCCAGCATCACGCTGAATATGCAACGGCCTCTCATCGCTGATGCCTATGATATAAACCGATCGACGGGCTCATTTATTCTGATTGATGAAGTAACCCATCAAACAGTCGCGGCGGGAATGATCCGTCTCAACGACTCTGGAGCAGATAATGCCTCATGATGCTAGAAAGATCGAGTTCCCGGATATGGGAGATTTCCACTGGAACCGCCTTGTCGGCGGGATGCGGGTACGGGAAGAGGCATGGGTATTCTGTGCCGGACGCAGCTCAGGACAGTGGCTCCATGCGGCGGAAGAGGGCTCTCGCCCATGAACGGGGCCCATCACGACAACGGGGGGAAAGTCTGGATTGTCGGCGCAGGTCCCGGTGACCCGGAGCTACTCACCTTGAAGGCAGCCACGCTTATGGACATGGCTGATATCATCTTTCATGACGCTTTGGTTAATATTCGCATCCTGGAAAGAGCGCGGCCAGGCACAACATTGGTGAATGTAGGCAAGCGGGGCGGCAAATCCTCAACGTCTCAAGCGAGCATTCAGGCAAGCATGATTCACGCTGCGCGGCAAGGCATGCGGGTGGTTCGCCTCAAGGGGGGTGACCCATTTATCTTTGGACGTGGTGGGGAAGAGTGCCTAGCCCTGCGGATGGCTGGCATCAACTATGAAGTGGTGCCCGGCATTACCAGCGGTGTGGCGGCCGCGGCCTGTATCGGCGTACCCCTCACGTACCGTATGGTTAGTCGATCCGTCCTGTTTGTAACGGGACATGAAGCTCGGAAAGGGGAAGCTATAGACTGGGTCCATCTCGCAAAATCTGCGGATACACTGGTGATTTACATGGGGCTAACACGGATGGTCGAGATTCAGGACGGCTTAATCGCCGGTGGACGGCATCCGGATACGCCGGTTCTCGCGGTACATTGGGCAACCTTGCCACAGCAGCGCTATGTATGCACTCAATTAAATTGTTTTTCCGACATAATTCATAAGGCCAATCTCGGTAGCCCGACAATCATCATTGTGGGTGATGTGGTACGGGTGTTCCAACGATTATCACGGCAGGAAATGGCCTGCCCAGAAGATCTGGAACAATCCAAAATAGGCGCTTTCATGGAGAGACTCTGTGGTATCCCTACTTAATGGATACCATAGAAGATAGATGTGATTGTATCTGTTATTGCTTTTATAGTGTTTACTGCGCTGGTTTGATGTATTTATTTCATGTGATGCTAGGGGCATATAATGAGTAGAGAGATTACAATTAATTTTTTTAGGGATAAAGATAATGACACTGTGGCATGCCAGATTGAAGGTGCTAAATATATAGTTTATGGGTTTGCTCTGAGCGATACACAATTCACCCCATTGCATATGCTAAACATGGCCCTGGGTCAATGTCTAGCCGAGTTGGCCTTAAGATTCCTAGAGCGCAGACGCCTGAAACCATGTTGCCTTATAACGCTCAGTATGACCGTAAATGACACAAGTCAAGTTCGGATAGAACGTACTGATGTCGTAGTGAAATTGCCGCTACGGCTGTCAGAAGACGACAAGACCGTCCTGATCAGAGTACTGCATCAGTGTCCTATACATGCGGTTATCTCCGGGGGCATTACTACCAGGATCGTGGTGTGTGAGGATTGTGAATCAATTTCACGCTACGAAAAAAACATATTAACCGATATGCAAGATACAGCGGGGAGTATTCCCCCTGCCCCTATTCCAGATTACGCTTTGTGGCATAGATGAACCCGTGATATCAACCGGCTCACACTGGATTCGCTAACCGAACCTCCCACGCATCATTTTCCATGATCCAAATCCACAGAATCCCATGACAAGAATCTATACGGACCATCTAGTAGTTAGTTCCACTAATTAATTTACATTAAAAGCTAACTTTGCCATGACTGGGTTGGATTTTCCATTTGTTGGCGTTGACGGAAAGCAGCGGCCTTTGCTCACGGAATTGGCGTATTCTGGATGAACACGACATCAAGCCCCACAAGATCCAGTATTACCTGAAAAAACGAGATCCGGATTTTAATCGGAAAATGCGGGAAGTGCTCATGGTATACCAAGAGGTTTCTCTCTATTCTGCAGGCGCCATACCGGTGCGGGGCGGACCCAACCTGTTTATACCGTCAGCGTGGATGAAAAGCCTGGCGTTCAAGCGCTCGGACTGACCGCCCCAGACCCACCCCCGATCGTCGGCAAACATGCTGCTGTCGGGCGCGACTATGAATATGTTCGCCATGGCGCAGATATTTGCGAATGTTGAAGATCGTCACCGGCGTCTGGAGTTTATCGCCCTGCTGAAACGTCTGGACGATCATTAGAAGACACGGATACTCAAAGGTATTGAGGAAATCAACGCGGCCCCTGTCGTTTTTCGGTGGAACCCGTTCGATTTGGGCTTAGAATGAAACGCATGCCTTTTGATGGAACGATCTACTAGGTGTCCTGGGTGGCTTGATCATTCTTCTGATTCAGCGCGATCCCAGGCCAAAGAAGTATCGGTAGTCTTCGCGAAATTGTCCAGTACCCCGAAGTCAGAGTGGACTGCCTAATCCTTCGTGCGGATGGATCAGCAACCCTCTCCTCATGGTAGTCGTCTCGCTCATCCCGCCGTACCGTAGAGCTTTACCACGCCATGTGGGCACTTCCATAGGAATTGGGCATTTGCCGATCCGCCACTGTAACTGCCTGTGTCTACCGTAAACTTGGTGTTGCAGGAGGTGCAACGGAGATCTCACCAAGTTGCCTTTAGTGAAGGTGTTAGGATTATAATGTAGCGCGTGGGCGGGGCATGAGTGCTACTTCGTGGGTGCGAATCACGCGGATATATCGGCGAGCGGAGGGGAAGCAGTGATAGTAGGTCGTTTCATCGTGGCCGTATTGCTATGGATCTGGACCGGAAACGCGATGGCCGTACCACTCATGCTCTTCGGTGTTCCTTTACAAGGCGCGACACGCGCTACCCTGACCCCCGCTTTACAGAAAGCAGGGCTCCCCCCTATTCCGAATGGCCCCCAGCAATGGTTCGACACCTACCGATTAAATGGGCAGTTACCCCAACTGCAAGGGGCGAGCATGTTTTCTATTAAATATACCAAACACAACCGTTTTGCTGTCGCTGAGTACAAGTTCCCCAGTTTCGATGATGCCAGACAGGTCCAGAATATTATCACCATGGTTGAGTACAAATACGGACAGCCTAGCAGCATAGTTGGCAACGTGGAGCACGGCCCTGTCACGGCACGCTGGAAAGAAAGCGGCGATATGGAAATCAAGGTATGGCGGGGATGGCCGGTAACCACTACTTACATGGATTTAGAGAACGTCACCAATATTGCTCGAATGCTCTCAGAAACGCGTACTGATAGGCACGGGCTGTTACCTGCCAGAACAGGTGTCAATGAGCAGAAGGAATGGCAACCCCCATCACTAGTGGAGCAAGCCACACCATCCAGCAACCAAACGTTTCCATTACTGTGGGAATGGGGAGTCATTGCGTTCTTTTGTATCCCAGCCCTAGCTATGGTCATCTTTGGCCACTTTATTGCCAGAGTAACCCGTATTCCCCCTAATTTTAAAGTGGCAGCCCATATTTTATTTACTAGAATAGGCCAGTTTTTTCGCAGGCCGCAATGGTTTTTAAGAGGAAACAAAAACCGCTAATCTGTGGGGTAATTAGCAGATTGTTTTGCCAGCCTTGGTCATCTTCCGGAGATAGAGCGAACATTGAGGAATTAGATAATGGATATCCTGGTAAAATTGGCCATCAGTTGATTGTTCGGGTTGGGCGTTGCGGTATTTTGAGTAGATCGTTAGAGCGCGTTGACCACCGCAACAAGCAAACGGCCACAGACGGATCTGACGATCATGCAACCCCTAATAACAGGAATCCCCCGCTGCCGCATGTAAGATGAAAAACGAAGATGTTGGTATCATATCATACCTAAGTTCAAAATGTTTAATTGCCTTGCCGCCATATTTGTTTCTGATCCACATCAGAGTCTGATCAGACTCCCGAGATCGGCAGTGTCCCCTCCAGGCCTAGGATTATGATCAGGGCCATCAGATCAAGCGCCAACATGATGGATGCCGTGTATTTGTCTGGATACACGGCGTGCTTCCTGTCAAAAGACCTCTTTCAGTGACTGGTGAAACAAGGACTGATCCCGTCGGATCAACATTGGAGGCTTTCATCTGTTTCATTGACAACCATGCAATTCTTATGTACGTGGTTGACACCAACATAGGACATGCTAGGAATGGCGCTGCAACGGCAATCGTCATTCTGTGACGGACCGCTTCTCCACGTCTCTGGCGGCAATAAAGATTCTTCCTGTCTTCTTACGGAACTGATCGACTTCATGCTTGAGCAAGCGTAGGGCCAGACGTATCACGCGATCATCAATGTCTCTGGTGGAAAGCTTTTTCCCAAAATCGATAATTTCACAGAGAACCACATAATCTATATACTCTTCACCACTGATCACTGTTGTGACTTTTCTATTTTTCATCGGATATTCAGGAATTATTCCGTATTCCGTCTGTCCTCTGGCTTCTGAAGATTTTGGTGCAGTTGTTGCTTCATCCGTGTTTCCCCTGTTTGATTGCATAACATCTTCTCCATCTATTTCTGTGAATGTGGCGATATACTATCACATACGATCCATATTTCTTCTAAAATATTCTTACTGTATAAAATATTTCCCGCTGCTTGCTGATGTGTCAATGGCGTGAGATGTTCCAGTCATGAGTTACCATCAATGCTACTAGACAAAATAGTATATTTTGTCTAGTGTTATGTCCACCGGCAAGATTTTTGGCGGGCTAGCCTTCCCGGAGAAGGCGATTTTCGTGCGGTTGCTGGAAGTTGACGCCTGTCATTGGCTGTGATCATCGCGAGAACTCATGAACCTTGAAAGTTTGGATGATGGCGATATCCTACAAATACTCGGGGATCTCTCAGAAGGGTCGATCAACGTGTATCTTTGGCACATATCCAGATTTCACACATGGATTTCAGAAAACGCGATGTCTTGGAATGATGTAACAAAAAGCGTAATAAACGCATACTGCGATAAGATGAGAAAAGACAGCAAATGGAGCGCGAACACCACAAATACGGCATTATCGGCATTTACTAGGTTTTTTGATGGTCTTGTAGAGCATGGCATTGTCGAAGACAATCCATCCCGCGGGGTAATTAGCGACAGACGCGTCAGAAGGTCGTCCGCACGGATACAAAAACGTTTGCCGGTAGTTCTATTCGAGGATGAAGAACAACGTTTTCTGGAGGCTACTCAGGTATTAGGACTAGACACTCCCCTGTCTTTTCAAACACTGCGTGCCCGACAGATCGCTCGATTGCTCTACTTCACTGGACTTCGTGAACACGAGGCTATTCAATTGCGTGTGGCGGATTTACATTTAGGTTCGGACATACCGGTGATTCGGGTAATTGGCAAGGGAGATCGGGAACGAGAAGTGCCGCTTGGACCCATCATCCAGCAGGAACTGCTGCTCTTTCTCGAAGCCAGGGAGACCTTCTTGCGAGTGCAAAAGCGTTGTACAGGCTCGCAGGCGCTGGTGTTTTGCGATGCGATGGGTGGGCCTCTCTCACGCAGCGGAGTGTATTATATCGTGTCCATGATTTTTACGAGTTTAGGTTTAGTAAAACGGAACAAGGGTCCACATGTATTGCGCCACACGTTTGCGACCCGCCAATTTCGTGCGGGCATTCCGGTTGCGGTGGTGAAAACCTGGCTCGGGCATTCTACCCTCGCAGTAACGCTTTCGGTATATGAGCATGTGGCGGAAGCTTCTGGAAAAGCGCGACCGGTGTGATATGAATGCACCCCACTAGTTGATTGCTCCGATGAATGTTTGGGCTGATTTATACGAAGCCGCCGCTTCAATCACACGCTACATCTACAGACCTATTTAATTTTTATGTTTACGGTCCCGACGGAGTACGTGGATGCCTGTCACCGTCCGTTCCATCCGGTTGTCTCAAATTGTAGAGATACGCGGTAATCAACCCGAGCATACCGCCAACTAGGGCGCCGGCTATCACATACTCCAAAGACTGCTGTGCATAAGGCTGCGCGAGACGCTCCAAGCCGTGAAGATTTTTCCCATCTGCTATGATTATATTGAGAGGGAGTTGTCCGATGAATGGAACTGCTGGGCGAAGAAGATAACCTACGCCGCCGCCCAGCATAGCAAAAATTGCTATAAATATACTTTTCATAATCAATGATCTTCGTCAGACCTATTGGTCATAAGAATAGGTATGATGCAAGAAAACAACCATTACAGCAAGAGTTATCCCGTAAAAATTTAGTTAGCTCGCCATCGTCATGAGGTATACCCATGTTGACTAAGGAATCTCATACAGCGCTTCTTCCATGCTCGGATTGGAATACACATGCCATTGCTGCAGGAAACGGATCCGCATTTGCCTGCTTCTGCAGGTAACAGTCGGTAGTCAAATCATGAACCAGAGAGCGGTTCAGGTTCGGTAACCGGTCAAAGGCGAAGTCTTCCAGCGTCTTTTGATTACGGAAGTGGACCTGACGCAGGAGAGTGTCGAATTTACGTTGGTCCCGGCGGGCCACTTCATCCTGCAGGAGCATGGCGAGGAACTCGGTGTAGGCCAGTTGGCCATCGACAGCTTGCCGGTTGCGGGCCTCCAGGGAATCCAGGATGCCGGACAGGCGCAGGGCGCGGAGGTTACTGCTCAATTCTTGGGTTTGCATCAGAATTCCTTTCTAATGAAATAGCGTGGTGCTATCGCGCAGGAAGCGATCGCCACTGGTATAGGTACTTCCGGATTCGTAAACGGCTCTTGACGGGGTCGTTTCAGAAAGCGGAAAAAATTGTACGCTAAGCCTGCGCTGAGGCTGGCACCCAGCGGTAGAGCGTAGGAACAGACACGCCGAGGTTCTTGGCCACATCCTTGGGCGGGACACCGTTGGCCAGCAGCTTCTTGGCCGACTCGATCTTGCTGTCGGTCATCTTCGGCTTGCGACCGCCCTTGCGGCCGAGCTGCTTGGCAACTTCCAACCCGGCACGGGTACGCTCGATAGTCAACTCGCGCTCCATCTCCGCCAAGCTGGCCATGACGTGGAAGAAAAACCGGCCGGAAGGGGTGCCCGTGTCGATGGAGTCGGTGAGGCTCTTGAACTGGACGCCTTGTTTGTGCAGATCGCCGACCAGATTGACCAGTTGCTTGACCGACCGGCCCAGCCGGTCGAGCTTCCAGACGACTAGGGTGTCGCCCTCGCGCAGCATTTCCAGCGCCTTGGCCAGACCGGGGCGGTCAGCCCGCGTGCCGCTCACCTTGTCCTCAAAGACCTTCTGGCACCCGACCTTGGTCAAGGCTTCGCGTTGCAGCTCAAGGTTCTGATCCTGGGTCGAGACACGCGCATAGCCGATCAACATGGGCTCTCACAGAGGCTTAATTGTAACGACAGACTTTGCGGGCGCGTGTATCGCTCGCAGCGACTGACGCAGAATTCCGATTGAGGAGTGCAGGAACAATCCGGCGATGATGCTACCGACGAGAATGTCGGGCCAACGGGACGCCCACAGATAGCTACTGCCGGCAGCGAGCAGAACCCCGACATTCGCGATCAAGTCGTTGCGCGAGCATAGCCAGGTCGAACTCATGTTGAGGTTGTCGCTGCGATGTTGATACAGCAATAAAAAGCACGTGAGGTTGGCGACGAGCGCGAGACCGCCGATGATGCCCATCGTTTCGACGCCCGGCATGGCTGGAATAAACACCTTATAGGCGGCTTCCCCCAGCACCCCGAGCCCTAAGGCCAGCATGAATGCACCTTTCGCCAGGGCGGCTCCAGCCTGCCATCGCGCCGAGCGCGAAAGCGCGAACAGGCTGAAGCCATACACCAAGGCATCACCCAACATGTCGAGTGCATCGGCCAATAGCGAGGTTGAGTTGGCCAGCAAGCCAGCCACACCCTCGATGAGGAACATCGCAGCATTGATGGCAAGCACAACCCACAGTATGCGACGGTGATTTGCACGCATGGCTGATATTTCGCAGCTCTTGTCTTCACAACAATTCGTCATGGTTCCTTTCCAGGGGTATTGCGGTCTTCGTCGTCGGTATCCAGACGCACGGCGGGCAGTTGTTTGAGCAACGCCGGTAACCATTCCTGTACCGTCTCTCACACCACATCGAGGTTGATGTCGAAGTAGCCGTGGGCCATGCGATTGCGCATGCTGCGCCACGGCACATCGGCGTGCGTCTGGATGAAGTCGGCATAGCCATCCATCACTTTCGTGGCGGCCTCGCCGATGATGAGACTCATGATGACGGCCTGCTGGGTGCGCTTGTCGGCCAGGAAGTCGTCCTTGGCCAGCCCTTCCACGAAGCTGCACGCATCGGTTGCAGCCTGCTGGATGTGATCGAGGTAGTCGGGCAATCGGTGGTTCTCGCTCATGCCGGTTGCGCCTCCGCGAGCACCTTGGCCTGGAACTTCGGCGGCAGGTCGCCGGGCGTCAGCAAATCAACGTCAACGCCGAGTAGCGATTTCAGTTCGTCTTCCAGATTGCCCAAGTCCAACAACGTGGCACCAGGCAGCGCATCGACCAGTAGATCGAGGTTGCTGCCATCGCGATCGGTGCCATGCAGCACCGATCCGAAGACGCGCGGGTTCGCGGTGCGGAAGCGGCCTACCGCTTCACGCACTGCGCTTCGCTTCATGTCAAGTACAACAGACGGTCGCATGGGGCATCCTTTCTTATCGAAATTCGTTGAGATTGTATGCAATTAAGAGTTGAATTCCAAGAACTATTTTCGAGAATCGCAATGACTTGATTTCCCGTGCCGCACCGGTTGCCGTGGCGGGCCTATCACAAACCTACGTTTTCAAGAAGAAGGAAACTCATGCCCCGCCGTTCGATCCTCTCCGCTGCCGAGCGCGAAAGCCTGTTGGCGTTGCGCCCGATACCCAAGACGAACTCATCCGGCATTATACGTTCAGCGAACTCGACCTGTCGCTGATCCGCCAGCGGCGCGGTGACGCCAACCGCCTATGTGTCGCGGTGCAGTTGTGCCTATTGCGCTTCCCCGGGGTTAGGGCCTGCTATCCGACGCGGCAGTGCCAATGCTGCAATGAATCGGACGGCAACTGTGACTCGACCCGGCATGTTGGCCGCAGTATGCCGAGTGTGAGGAAACCCGGCGCGAACATTTGCTCGAACTGCGGGCGTACCTGGGCTTTGCTCCTGATTGAGGTGTCGAAAGAAATGAGATTGTAAAGTCACGGATAAATAAAGATTATAATAAAGGATAAAAGGATAAACGTCGGGAAGTTGCATTTTTTATTATTGTATACAATGGATTGTGATATGTATCCGCGACCCATCCCCCTTGATCGTGCCATAAAAGTTGCGTTTTTCGTGGTATTTTTGGGGATTTCAGATGTGTTTTATCGCCTTAAGCGGAGACCCGCGACCCATTCCCCCTGTATTTTTTGGGACCCGCGACCCATTCCCCCTGTATTTTTTGGGACCCGCGACCCATTCCCCCTGTATTTTTTGGGACCCGCGACCCATTCCCCCTGTATTTTTTGGGACCCGCGACCCATTCCCCCTTCATTTCGCGACCCATTCCCCCCGCTTTCATAAATAGTTCGCGACCCATTCCCCCCGATGTCTAGACTATAATACGATTCGCGTCCTCCTTCATTCTGCGACCTATTCCCCCCGTATTTTTTGGGACCCGCGACCCATTCCCCCCGTTTTTTGAGGCAACGGGTTTGGTTTTCCCGCCATTTCCGCCGAATCACGCTGAGTGTTGTTTGTTCGGACTTGCGAGATTTCGGCTTTAGCGTCATGTTGCCGGCGGTTGGCAGCTTTTTGTTCAGCAGAAAATTTTTGAGTTGGAAATAGGGTGTAGACCACATCCTCGATCTTGTTGCGGTCACCGCGCTGCTCTGCTTTTTGGATCGTGGATAGGGCCCCCAATATTTTTAGCTCTTGCCAGGCTGCGTCAAGGGCGGCCACTGCGTCGCGCTGCCTTGTGTAGCCGTTCAGCAGGATGCTGTCGCGTTTTATGGTGCTAAAACGCATATCAAAACTATTGGTGATCGCTGCTTGCGTATATTTTAGCACGAGCTGGCTGATAAGCCAGCGTGCGAGTTGTGTGCTGCATTTCATCAACCGCTGATAATTAAATTGACGATAAGTCACCCGATCAACGCTTTGGGTCACCAACGGATGAAATTGTGCCACCCAGCGCGCGCTGCGGTCTGCTTCATAATCTTTACGTTTTACGCCTGTCAGAGCTGCAAGATAAGTGGAACGTGCGAAAGCTTCTTCGCCACCATCGCTTGTTGCCACTATCTCTATGCTACTTAAAGAGAGGATATCCAATCCCTCTATAATCTCGTCATAGCGTAACCCATGACCTTGTTGTTCCAAGTCCTTGCGTAGTTGGTAAAGAGAGAATCGTGCGCCACTGCGATATTTTAATCGATCGAAGAATCCAGCATTCTGTTCAGAGGCGATTTTTCTTAGCGTATGTTCTATCAACTCTTCGCGAGCGCTTGGATAATAACTGAGGCGTTTGCCCTGTTTATCTCTGATGCGTGCTGGATAAATCATCGCAACAAGTTGTTTTCCTCTATAATTGAAGGGTAATTCTAGGACATCTAGAAACCCTTCCGCCGTGCGCATGGTATTCATTCTAGAGCGAGAAATAGAATAACGAGGGATGCTATCCCATAAATCAACAGCATTTGAAAGTGCTTCGCGCTCATTTTCTGAGTTGGCTAAGAAGGATTGAAAGAGATCTATTTGTCGATCGATAAATGCATCTTCAGATAAGGGGGCTACAACTTTTCGGACTGGTGGGATCTTTTTCTTTTCATTATCGTTGGCCATGCGCTTTATTTGCTCCTTGTAGATCCTGTCTATCTTTAGATAAGAAAACTAACAGTCCATTATGATCGTTTATCTGGAATTGTTTGCATTCCTTCTTTTGATTTCAGATAACACATCATCGACAGCATGGTCAATTGCGGGCAATATGATTTTCATTAAGAATGCTTGCATTGAATTTGGGGTGTTTTCTGCGATAAAGTGTAGTTTTGCCATTTCTACTTCCGTTAGTCGTATATTGTAAAGCTCTGTTCTTTTGTCTCCTCGTAGACCACTCCACGGCAGTTTGTCGTCCTGAACAACTGTCGGATCGACTTTTGATATAAAGTCTTCTACAGTTATTGCCGTCTTTTTTGGTGTTCTGGTGAATCCTACGCTCATATCATGACCTCTTTTATTAAATTAATTATTTCTGCTTGCGCTTTCTTGTCTGCGGGTTGATACTCCAGCACGCCACATCCTTGTGCAATAGAGCGACGATATACAATTCTATCACGAATGATGACATTAGAAAGGTGCAGATTTTTAAATTCTTGTAACATGTGTTGCGCGGCATGCGTGTCGTGTACTTGCAAGTTGGTTGGTGCCCGGGATAGCACTAGAGTCGCACATAGGTGCGCGTTAAACGTGGTAGCGGTGTTTACCAGTTCGCTCATTTGCTCAATGGTCCACAAATCAAACTGTGAGGCTTGGACAGGAATGAGGACGTGCTCAACGGCTACCAGCGCGGCCCTCAACTCGACAGAGTCGCGTCCGCCAGCGTCGACGATGACATCTTGATAACGGGCGCTTAAGTCTTTTATTTCATTCTGGAGCGACTTGCCAAACTTCTGCATACATGGTACGCGTGCTAAATTTGTGCGTTCTTCTCGCATGGTTGACCAACCAGAAGCGCTGCCTTGCGGGTCCGTGTCTACCAACAGCACATCGCGATTCCGTAGTCGGAAACCTGCCGCCAAATTAACCGCCAAAGTGGTTTTTCCTGTACCGCCCTTCTCGCCGCCAATGAGTAATATCATACCGCACCATACCAGCCAGCATAAGGCACGATGAAAGCATACAATCCTATACCATGTCAACTGATATGGATTGGTATCATATCATTCTGCGCTGCTTGTGCTCTTGTTCGGGGCGTCGCACAATGCTTCATGATGCCCAAGTTTGCTTGGATAATGATGAAAAGGGCTGCTCGAGGCGCTAGGGTATCGGGGCCGCAGCATATCACGGCGCTGATCAGTGTGTCTATCAATCCTTGCCGACATATGTCGGCATCAAGGTGTTCGTGGGGTAGGCAGACTCTAAGGCTCGGTGGAACGTGTTGCGAGACGCTGATTGCGGAAATGCTGGCCTACCCGCATGAGGAACTGAATGGTCTGTTGGCTCTCGGGCTGTTTGAGAATCTCCCAGAGGCCGCTGATGCCCCCTTTGGGCATGGGGGCATGGGTGGTGTCTTCATCGGCACGGGCAACGGACTGAAGAAAATCCGTCATGGCATGGGTTTTTTCGATCTGCTCGACTACCTTGAGCAAGCGTTCCGCTGTGCCCGTTCGCGTGATACGGTCCGCCAGACAGAGGGCGTCCCCCACCATGCTTGCCAGGCGACTGATCATCTCATCACTCATGGCATCTCGGGCAGAGCCGATTAGTCGCGCGAGGTGGACGAGGTGGTCAAGGTCGCCGTTGTTGACCAAGGTGGCCAAGGCCTCCCGGGCCCGATTCAGTTCGTCATCGTGGGTAGGATATTCTGGGATCGCAGTAGCCATGTGGTTCTCCTTTTATTTAGAGTAAACCCCGAGCGGTCGCCCAATAGAGTTGATTGTAGGCCACTTTGAAGGCATGGACTGCGCCGGTCGGTGCTTTGGGTTGTGGTGGCGTTTTATAGTTGAACGAGGCATAGGTGGCGCGGTCCTTGCCGGCTTCAATGAAACAGAACACCTTGCCGTCGTATTCCCGTACCGTGCGCCCGATCTTGATCAGGGCCGCGACATTTTCGGCGGCGACTTCCGCTTCATAATGAGTGGTAGAGCCGGCCTTACTGATGGGAATGTTGGTCGTATCGCCGAGCACCAGGACATTTTTGCCATATTCACCTTCCATGTGCAGACTGTTGCGGTGAGTGGGGATCCAACCGTTTTCACCGAGACCATTTTTTTCAATGACCTCCTGACCCTTGTGCGGAGGTACCGCCACCAACAAATCATATTTCACCGTTCCACCTTCTTCGCTGAGAATAACGGCATTTTTGCCATCCACTTCTTTCATGTTGAACAGGGTTTCGTATTGAATGCCCATGCGATCGAATTCCGGGGCCGCCCATTGGGCGACATTCTCTAAGCTATGGATGCGACCAATAGGATAGGTGTAGTAGAACGTTGTCTTGTCCAGCAGGCCGCGATCCCGGATAAAGTCGTGCATGGCAAAGGTGATTTCCAGCGGAATCATCGGACATTTGTGCGGCAGACCCACGGTGATGACAATGCGACCCCCTTTGAAGTCCGACAATTGTTTGAAAAAGTTTACTGCGGCATCAGCCGTATAACAGTGAATGGCATTCTCTTTGAGGCCAGGAATGACCTCCGGTGTGGGTCGGGAACCCGTAGAGATGACGATGAGGTCATACTCATGAACTTTGCCGCTCTTGCACTTGACGTGATTCTCAGCGAAATGGAATTCTTCCACGGGATCTACATGAAACACGATGCCGGCTTCCAACAAGCTTTCCTGCTCACGGAGCAGTTCATCTGGGGTGGCGCGGCCCATGGCCACATATAACCAGCCGGGCTGATAGACATGTTCGTGACTGGCCGAGAGCATGGTGATTTGAGTCTTGCCGGTCTTCATTTCGTGAGGGAGACGACGGGCCAAGTGATTCGCGAAGATGGTACCCCCCACACCACCGCCGATGACAAGAACTTTCATGACGCACTCCTCCTGTGATGAATGATTACCGCGCTTTGCGGACCCGGATATGCCAAACTCCCTCGGCATCCCGTTCCGTACCGACCATTTCGTGACCGACCTTCTTGACCCATTCCGGGACATCGGCGGCGGAACCGGCATCCGTGGACAGAAGTTCCAAGGTGTCACCCACGTGTATCATCTTCATGTTCGAAATCAGCTCCATTAACGGTCCGGGGCAAAAGCTGCCACGGGCATCTACGACTCTTGGTGTCTCCATCATCCGATCCTCGTGTAGTCGTTTAAAAGGTAAGGATCTGTGCTCCTTCTGCATCACTCAAAAATTTAGTGAGTCCCATGGGGCCAGAGACAATGGGTTCTAGTTCCGCCTCTTGGATTCCCAGGATGTCCATGGCCATGGAGCAGGCGTAGATCCTGGCGTCGCCAAGATCTACGGCCTGCTCAAAAATCTGGTAAAAGGAAGGGACGTGCTTCTGTGCCAGGATTTCCCCGATGACACCTTCGGCGGGTGCTTCCTTGTCATGCCTCCGGATGAAGAATGGGAAAGCATTCATGGAGGCGAAAACGGACACCTCTGTCCCTGACACCGCGGCAACGGAAGTGGTCATGGCGGCAAACTGCAGCTTCTCCCGTTGTCCACTCAAGCAAATGATAAATAATTTCGGCATGAGGATTCCTTGGTAGACTATGTTGGGCACCTTCTCCTTTTGTTGGGCCGACTATCCGTGCTGGCCTGACCAGAAGGTTAATCTCAAGGAGCCTCCATGGTTCTAAAGATAGTATAAAGATCCTGGTTTGGTACATAAAAGAACCGGAGCCTTTATCGGGAAAGGTAATGACGGTGTGCGTAACGCTACCGTGCTTATGTCAAATCAACAAGGTGAACTTGTCCTGTCCTCGGGGCGCTCTCGAAGGAGGCCCATCAGTTGCATTGACGAAGAGCGCACGCATCACATGGGTGGACTTCTAGGATTTCAGGTAAGTTCTCACCCTCTCTGATTCAGTTTATACTTCCATCAAATTTTCTGCTAGCGCGGCGCGGGGCAGCTTTTTGACCCTCCGGTGGTGGTGTCAATGTGAAAGTTTTCAGAGATGAATTCACGGCAGGGGCTATGATCCTTCATTTGTTTTTGATCGGATGGTCCACGCGCGCGGTGGCTGTGGCCGGCGGCATGTTCGTTACCGCTGACGCCATGTTGGAAGCAGTGGTGGAGTTGGGCTCATCCTGGCCGGGGGTTCAGCGGCCGCCGTGTCGGCACCTTCGCTCGCACATGCTATCCAACGGGTCTTTAGACTTCGAGCGAGGAGCCTCCAACACGTGGGATGACCAAGGGAGTTGGTCGGCAAAAATCGCGTAGTCTTCATACCCATGAGCGGGGGATCCATCGTCGCTCCATAATCACACTGAAATAACTAACTCGTAAAGTCGGAGGGATGCTATGAATTTCTATGAGAGACCGCTGACCAGCGCGGAAATCAGGAGGAAAAAGAACATGATCACATTGACTCTCCTCATTTATTCCATTTTTGCGGCTGCCATATCGGCCTCGACCATCTATTTGATATGGGGATCATTCCATCCGCATGTTTTATCTATAGCAGTATCTCTTATCATATGGATGACATTGGAAGCTCCTCGAGTGGCTTTCTCCAAGGACAATTATGATCAGTACAAGCCTATTCCGCCGGACAAACTGGAGGAAATGGCCGCATTTCTGGAGCGGCATCCAGAACTTTCTGAGTACCGGGATAAAGTGTTGGCCGAGCCTCGCCCATTCATCGGTTTGGAATTGAAGATGATTCCATCTTATGAAGACTACCTGCAACACCAGAAACAAGGCGAAAGACTCTATGGGAAAGATTGGCCGGAGAAATAAAGGGTGACCTGAATGTAATGAACTCTCCAATTTGGGAGGAGGTGCGGGCCCCACAAAACGCTCACGACCAACCAGACCTGCTGGCAACGGTTGTGAGGGAGACCGAGATTTCTTCAGGCCTCTCACCGAGGATCCCGGTTGCACGACCTGATGGTAGATGCTTTTCGGGTCTGCCGTTTCCAGGTTCGAGCAGGTCACCAAGACGTGTGGATTCCTGCGTCTGCAATGACGCGACTAATGGATGCTATTGGAGTCCAGAGTTATACCTTTTCTCTGTTTACGCTAGCTCTGAGAAAGATAAAGCAGGGACGCTCTTGCTATGTAACAGCCTGTTATGGCTTGGTCCATTGTCAAAGAATGTGCCTATTACGTGGGGTATGTTGACTCCTAATATTAACGTCATCGTAATCCATGGCGGTGCATTAATTGTCTGTTATTCTCTAATATGTTTGGAGCGAAAATGCGCATCGGCTAAGCGAGAGGTGCGATGTCGGAGGTCCTCGCCGCGCTAAACTCTCACACCTTGAAGGGTGTAGTTTGAACAATAGCAACAATAACGAATATTGGGGGTTGACCATAATCCGTTTTTATAGTCATATACGCTAAATATGGGAGTTTCAAGCGCATAAGACGATAAGTATATGCTAACGCGGGGGTGGAGACAGATGGTCCGACTTAGCTGCACCAAAAGATCTGGCATAACAAAGATGACTGTATCTATCGTGCTCATCGGTATGAGCACCATGTTTTTTTCTGCGATCAAAGGTGAGGCGGCGACAGTGCGCGATAACAAGCCTGTAGCAGCCGCGGTTACTTCTGCGGGGGGCACCACATCCACCGTTTCTTCTGCAACGGTCGCCACAGCCGCGACGTCTTCTGTGGCGAGCACACAAACAACGGCGAACACCAAAAACGGGGGTATTCCACAATCGGTGAGCAGCACTTGCATGGCCTGTCATGGAATGACTGGGATATCCCCACAAGGAGCGATGTTCCCGGACTTGGCGGGGCAATGGGCACCTTACATAGTCAAACAACTGGACAACTTCCGCAGTCACACACGTGCGGATCCTATGGCAAAGGCTATCATGTGGGGCATGGCGGCTTCATTAACGCCGGCACAGGTGCAACATGTGGCTGACTACTACTCTAGGCAGGCTCCGGCGAAAGGTAAGGTAGTCAACCCAAAATTGGCGGCCGCAGGAAAGAAAATATATGAAGGTGGTATTTCTACTACGCATGTACCAGCGTGCATGGCCTGTCATGGTCCAACTGGTCTAGGTGACCCACCGCTTTTTCCCCGTTTGGCAGGGCAAAGGCAAGCCTACATAGTGTTACAGCTGAATTACTTCAAGAAAGGCCTCAGAACCAATGATCCGCATGCCATAATGCGTTATGTTGCATCGCGGTTGAGTGAGGCTCAGATTACTGAGTTGGCTGCCTATGTGCGCAGCTTGCCGGGAGGTGCTGATGAATAATTATGTGCCCGCTGACAATTTACTGAGCGGTCGAGTAATTGTTGTCACCGGGGCTGGCGAAGGGATTGGACGCTGTGCGGCTATGGAATTTGCCGGTTTAGGCGCTGAGGTTGTTTTATTGGGCCGAACCCAACGGAAACTGGAGGCCGTGTACGATGAAATTGTTGATTCCGGATATAAGGAAGCCATCATACACCCGATGAATTTGCTGACCGCGAAAGGAAGCGACTATATAGATTTCGCACAACGGTTAAAAGAGAATCTAGGCAGGTTGGATGGTATCCTACACAATGCGGCAGAGCTCGATATATTAACTCCGATCCAATATTATGATGAAGAGTTGTGGGAGAACACCATGAGAGTAAATACCACCGCCCCATATCTATTGACACAAGCCTGTTTGCCGTTGCTGCTAGAATCTAGTGACAGTTCAGTGATATTCATAACGGATGATTGTGCTCGCAGACCGAAAGGTTATTGGGGCGCTTATGCCGTGAGCAAAGCGGCAACGGAACACCTTGCCCTCACGCTCGCCATTGAATTGCAGAAGACCAATGTTCGCGTAAATGTGATAAATCCTGGGCCCTGCCGCACGGGGATGCGAGTAAGAACACACCCCGGAGCATCAATAATGTCAGTCCCACCACCAAAGGCCATAATGCCGGTGTATGACTATCTAATGGGGCCAGATAGTAAGGAAGTACGTGGCCAAATAATGGATGCTAGAGAATGGTTAGACGCAGAGCACGATGATCGTAGGAGGGTCGCTCTGGAGCACAATTGAAGACGATCTATCTGGTTACGGGCAATGCCAGCCGCAGCAAAATAGACGAACTCTAGTAATTACGATGTTGATATCGGGGCATTAGCGAGGTTATAGAAATGACAACGGTTACAGATGCGGAAGGTGGTCATAAGAATATTACTCGTCGGAGATTTTTAACAGCGGCGACATCTGCCGTCGGAGCGGTGGTTGCCGGGATGGTTGCCGTGCCTTTAGTGGATTCTCTGGAGCCGACAGCAGCGGCAGAGGCAGCGTCGTCAACCACCGTAGATCTCACCCCCATCGAGCCTGGCATGCAGGTAACGGTTCCGTGGCAGAAAAAGCCGGTAATAATAATAAATCGGACCCCAGAGATGCTGGCTACTCTAAAAGAGACGATGGCCAAAGGAATTTTAAAAGATCCCCTATGTAAAGTGCCGCAGCAGCCCCCATACTGCACAAACATGTATCGCTCCAGGATCCCTGAATGGTACGTCGGGATACGTATTTGTAATCATTTATGCTGTATCCCACACTATAGACCGAAGAAAGGCAGTGTCGCGCCATGGTGGCTCGGAGGATTTCACTGCCCATGCCACGGTTCGATGTATGATCTATCCTGCCGGGTAATACAAGGTTCCCCAGCCCCACATAATATGGCTGTACCAGAGTACGAAATTTCCACTGAAAAGATGAGCACCACGATTACTCATATGTATCCAAAAGCTCATTTGTGTTGACTGCTAATAATTGAGGGGGGTGGTTCCGATGAGTAGGTTTTCAGTGTGGATTAATAAGAGACTTCCTCTAGATGAGACTATAAAGGAGCATTTAACAGAGTATTTTGCGCCGAAGAACTTCAATATACTCTATTATGCAGGATCTTTGCTTCTGTTGATGATTGTAATTCAGCTAGTCAGCGGATTCTTTCTGTTGTCCCATTATGACCCCACATCTCAGGGTGCATTTGACTCTGTGCAAGGTATTATGTATGACACCAAATGGGGCTGGTTGATACGCTATATGCATGTTGACGGTGTATCCCTTATGTTTATCTTGCTTTATGCCCACATGTTCCGTGGGCTTCTGTACGGATCACACCGCGCCCCGAGAGAGTTGGTGTGGACCATCGGATATATCATTTACCTGTTGATGATGGCGGAAGCATTCGTAGGCTATGTACTGCCATTTGGGAACTTGTCCTATTGGGCCGGAGAGGTTATCACCTCTATCATACATGCGGTGCCGGTCATTGGTCCGCCCCTCACCACGTTGGCGCGCGGTGGTCCAGGTGTAGGGACTGCGACATTGCAGCGCTTTTTGGCACTGCATGTCGTTCTATTTTTTCTCATTATTCTTGCGGCCATCGCGATGCATATTGTGGCTTTGCATAGGGTGGGGTCGAACAATCCTGATGGCATCGAAATCAAGAAACATAAGGGGCCAGACGGCAAACCGTTAGATGGTATACCATTCCATCCGTATTATACGGTGAAGGATCTGTTTGGGGTGGGTGTATTTCTAACTATATTTGTCACCATTATATTTTATGCGCCCACAATGCATGGCGTATTTATGGAACGTACGACGTTTCTTGCTGCAAACCCGATGGTCAGCCTGCCAGACGTGACTCCGCCATGGTATCTGTCACCATATTATGCCATGCTCCGGGCGGTACCTAACAAATACTACGGAATTTCGATAATGATTACGTCTGTATTATTGCCATTTCTCTTACCTTGGCTTGATCGCAATCCTGTTCGATCTAGCAGGTACCGTCCCGTATATAAAACTATGCTCATTGTTGCCGGAGTTTCCTTCATTACTTTAGCGTGGGTGGGTGAACAGCCGCCGCTGCCTAAATATTTTTTGATAGAGCGGGTGGCAACTGCGTTGTATCTAGGGTTTTATATACTGCTGCCTATCATGAGCAAGATAGAACCGACGCGGCCCGTACCGGAGAGGGTGACAGGATGAGCATGTATAGATATGTATGGTTCTTGTTGGTATCTATGTTGGTGCCCGGCCTAGCTTTTGCTGCGGGTGGTACAGTGCACTGGATGACTCCCCATTACACATTCAACCGAACCACTGTCATAGCCGGTGCCAGATATTTTGCAGACCATTGTATGGCATGCCACTCAGTCAGTTCGTTGCGTTATGAGTATCTCACCGCAGATCTTGGTATGCCGAAAAAAGAAGTAAAAAAGGATATAATGCTTCCAAGTGGTGCCGCGTTTAAGGGAACGATAGTCTCTCCGATGCCCCCTGACATGGCAGCCAAATGGTTTGGAAAGCCGCCCCCAGATCTGAGTCATATGGATAGGTATTTGGGATCGAAATTTATTTATACGTATTTGCTGTCATTTTACTGGGATCCTGCCCGCCCATCGGGTTGGAATAATTATGTGTTCCCAATGGTGGCCATGCCTAATGTATTGGCCCCATGGGGGGGTACCGTTGGACCGAAAGGACAGGTGATTTATCCCGGAAAACTGTCCCCTGCGGAATATCATAAGAAGGTTTCTGATGTTGTTGCTTTTCTCCGATATGCTTCGGATCCGTCCTATTTCAAGAGAATGACCCTTGGTCCGTACGTGATCGGTATTTTTTTGCTGTTCACGATCCTCGCCTATTTACTTAAAACAGCGTATTGGATAGATCTGAAGAAGAAGGGGTAGATGATATCGGTACCATGGAGTGGCACGAAGGCCAAGACCCATTGCACCCTGGGATAACTTGAAAGAGGATGTCCGCGCGCGGTGTCCCAGGAGAGTTAGTCTGCAACTACTGGTTGTCTCTACACAGAAACAGGCTGTGGTGGCGTGGCTTTAGATTTTATGTTTCGATTGATCTCTATGTGCTCTCCATCCTCAGCGCGAGCGCGCGGTCGCTGGGGCTAAGTATGTGTTAAGAATGCTCGTTGATTCTGCGCATGGGCAGATGTTTGGGGGATCAGGGGGCAGCGCATGACACGCCCGTGCGGGGTACTATTTTGTAACTGGTGCCCCTCGACAAGGGGATCCTACTGGATTCTTCCCTTAGAGAGGGCTTGATTGCTATAGTCATGTATGATATCAAGTCAGGCTTGTGGCCTGACGTTGCAGGCAGGATGGTTGTGCGTAATCTAGGGTTTTCCAAATGTGCGTCCAACAGCGGTCAATGATGGATAAATCACTCCAAGAATGTGATGAGGATACGGATTGGAGTAGACAGTTTCACTCAATTGACTGATATCAACCTGCTCGCATATCTATTGATGCCTTGCTATTCAGGCGAATGCACCAGAGGAAACAAATTTGGCTAAGCAGATCTCCGTAGGGGTTGCAAATTATTCGAGAACCCGCTTAGCGGTAAACTTTCTTGGCTCCATGCGGTTGGCCGTCAATCTTCTGGTATTATTGGCGGTTGCTTCCATTATAGGCACGGTGTTGAACCAGCAACAGCCATATCAAGACTATATTCTGAAGTTTGGCCCGTTCTGGTTTGATGTCTTTCGTGATCTCGGCTTATATAATGTTTATCGAACCAACTGGTATCTAGCTATTGTTGGTTTTCTCGTTCTATCTACCACCACTTGTTTGATCCGTAACACGCCACGTATGCTGAGAGAAATGCGTGAGCCGGATATTGCGATAGCGTCGGCCTACGAGCCGCAGTGTATGGCGAATAGTATAACGTTTCACTCGCCATTGTCTATGGATTATGCCACGCAGATGGTGACAGCGATTTTGCGAGGACAAGGCTATCGGCCAAAAACGCATAAGAGTGCCGTTGATCATTGCATGACCGTTGTTGGCCGTAAGGGCCGCTATAATCGCCTTGGATACATATTAACGCATGCCGCTATTATCGTGTTTTGTGCGGCCGCCCTTTATAATGCAGACATTCCTGTGAAGCTAGCGATGTTGGTGGGCTCCATTCGACCGGAGAACAACTTCCACCTTCCGCTGTCTGAAGTCTCCAAGGCAGCGTGGCTCCCCGATAACAATCCAGCATACCGCGGAACGGTTACTGTTCCAGAAGGGCAGTCGACGCACGTGGCCTATGAATTGGTGGGTGATGGTTATTTGGTTCAGAAGCTCCCGTTCCATATTCTGGTGAAACGTTTTCATGTCGCCTACTATTCTACGGGTATGCCAAAGGATTTTATTTCTAACATCGTTATTTATAACAACGAAGGAAAAATTTTGAAAAAGGGAAATGTGCGTGTTAATCACCCACTTACCTATAATGGCGTGCAGATATTCCAAGCCAGCTTTGTTGACGGTGGTTCTCTTCTAAAGATGAAGCGTTACATGCTTAATAATCCTGGTGCGGATCCTATACGTCAAAAGGCCCGCGTTGGGCAATCAGTGGATGTTTCTGGCACGTCATATAAGTTGAAATTAAAGAATTTTTCTCTGGACAATGTGGTGCCTGCAAGAGCTATTGAAGCCAAGCCGGTCAAGGGACTTAAGCACGTAAATTTAGGTCCGAGTTTTACCTACATCGCACAAAGTAAATCCGGGAGCGGGGCAGAATTTAAAACGTATATGCAACCGATCGCAAGAGGCGGACAATCCTATTTTGTACAGGGAGTAAGAACGGCGTTTGGCGCTCCATACCAATATCTCTTTATCCCAACTGGACCTAATGGGAATATTGGGTTGTTTATGAAATATCTATCTGCGCTGCAAGACCAAGTTACCACGGGTGATAATAAAAACACCAGAGATTACGTTCTAGATACTTTTAAACGTGTAGTGGCTGATTATGCTCCCTCTATGACAGCGCATGCCGAGGCTTTATATTTTCAATCGGCCATTAACGCTATATTACAACTAAGAGCGTATCCCGCTCCTTTCATTGTTACCCTTACTGGATTCGATCATCGTTGGGCGGCGGGATTGGAGGTAACAAAATGGCCTGCCACCGTAGTTATTTATTGGGGATGTACGGTGCTGGTTCTTGGCATTTTTATACTATTCTACCTACCGCAACGCCGGATCTTGGTAAGGCTGCGTACATTATCAAGTGGTACAGAGGTAATTATCGGTGGCACCAGCAGCCGAAACCCATATGAATTTACCAAAGAATTTGAAGGATTCGCGGTACGTTTCAAGAATGTCCTGAGGAGTCAGGATGGCAAGAAGGAGAATTGATGATGGCTAGCTCACATGCAAATGAATTACTTGCACTCGCCAAGATCGAAGCGGAGGGGCGTTGGATAAACCGCCTCAGCAAGCTTGACTGGTTGTGGTTCGCGGGACTTTCTATTTCTGTTGGTATCCTGGTAGATGTTTTCAACAGCCAGTTCTGGTTCTGGCAGTATGTGGTGCTTGCTGTCTGGTATGTAACGCTGATTGCTGTTGGCATCCATTGGCGGCCTATGCAAGGAGCCTTTCTAACCGTGGTGACCGCTGCCTTGTTGGGCGTCTGGTTATATAGTATTGGGCAAACACCCGTTAACGATATTGTGTTGCGTTACGTGTTACAAGGGTATGCGGGTGTTATGTGGATGATTGGATTTCTTTTGGCAGCCACTACAGCCTATCTGATATATTTATTCACCCTCTCTGAAAAAATTGGGCGTTTGGCAACGGGATTGACATGGGCCGGCGTCCTCATGGGGTTTATCGGCCTTGGTGTGCGTTGGCGCGAGACTTATATTGGGCATCCTAACTGGGGGCATGTTCCCGTAACTAATCTTTGGGAGGTAATGGTTGTATTTTGCGCGTGTACTTCACTCTTCTATCTGTACTATGAGTCACGCATTAAATCCAAGGCATTAGGAGCATTCGTCATGCCGTTGGTGGCTGCGTCTGCAATATTTCTTCTCTGGCTCACATTTGTTCAACACATGGATCGCATAGCGCCGATAATTCCTGCGCTACAAAGCTTTTGGATGAAATTGCATGTTCCAATGATGTTTGTGGCCTATGCCAACTTTACCATCGCCAGTTTTGTCGGTCTTGCTTACATTCTCGGCGATCGTTCGCGGAAGAGAGGAGGGGGTGGAGTCCTTGCGCGGGCACTTCCCAGTGGGGAGCTTATGGATGATATGATGGCCAAAGCGATTGCTCTCGGTTTTCTACTATTCACGATTGCCACCATCCTTGGAGCGGTATGGGCGGCCAAGGCCTGGGGAGGATTCTGGTCGTGGGATCCTAAAGAAACGTGGGCACTTATAGTTTGGCTCAATTATGCAGGATTCCTTCACGCGCGCACCAGTAAGGGATTGCGTGGCAAGCAGATGGCCTGGTGGTCATTCATGAGTCTATGGGTTGTTACCTTTTGCTTCCTTGGCGTAAACCTCTTTCTTTCTGGGTTACATTCCTATGGGAAGCTGTGATTCTTAATCTATGCTTTGGAATCTGTGTTGGGTGCTCTACGGGAAAAAAGTTGGAGGATGGGTGGCGGGGTAGGGGAATAATACAAGTTTTCGGCGATTGCTTGTCCCGGAAGATCCTATACTGTTCCATCGGCGGGACAATAACAATGGCTCCAAGAGAGACGCATTGCATATGATTAAGGGGTGGTGGACCTTTGGGGTGGATGGAAAGGGTGGCTTGCTTTGTCTGGACGCCGAGGTTCATAGTACTTGTGCATGAGGAGTTTATATACTTTATGCTTATTTTGACCTCTATACGTTGGGCTGACGTGCTATGCTATCCGCTTACAATTGAGGTATGATATGCGTGTGCGTCATGTGTTCTTTATGGCATTAGTGTTCGTTAGCATAGGCTTGTCTGGATGCGTTGGGCGCCACTCAAGAAAGCCCTTAGTAATTGGGACAACCTATACTGCAGCAGTGTCCATGGCCATGTTTAAATTTAAGGTGTTATCCTATAAAGGAAATGGATGGTATACTGTTCAGCTGATCGGCAGTAATATGGCACCTTTTAATACGACTAGATCAGCCATGATAAATATGCATGCACTTTCTATACTTCAACCGACTAGTGGTAATTAACTTCTTCTTGGCGGGAAGTTCTAGCACCCCGGTACTGCACACACCACACCTACTAAACATTGTTCCCGTTCTGCTATTCTCGTCGCCTACCTGCTGCCCCTCTCTCACCATCCCTGGTTCGACTTATTGAAATTGGCCTGCCGCAGTTCTCGGTATGGCAACTATCCACACCGAAGGTCTGGCACAACGACCAACGCCCCTCACTTCGCCCTGGGTGACAAAATCCCCGAGCGGCCTATGTTGCAAGATTCAACCGGCAAGCGGCCTGACCCGCCATGGTAATTACCTGGAGCTTACCATTCGGGTTGTCAAACCAATAGGACTACCGCAGCCGTGCTACATGGGCATGTTCTTGTGTTGCATCATGTAGGCTTTGCCGCATTTGCCATCATGTGCCTTGATCATCGCAGCACTCACGCAATGCCCTTCCTTGGCCTTCATGTTGCGCGAACAGTTGCCTTCGCTTTGGGCATTAACGACCATGGCCATAGGTTGTGCGGCCGTTAATGCTTGGGTCGCGGCCTCCGCAACCACGGAGGTTAGAGGCAAGGCTCCGAGGGTTACGGCAAAGGCGGAACCGAGCGTGATGGGCCAAGCAAGGTTTTTCTGTTTCATGGTTAACTCCTTCATACGGTTGCTCGATTGAGGTTTGATAGTGGTTTGATAGATTGACCTGGTCGACGGTTCAGCCTACCACAAGGCAGGCCGACTGTCCCGCGCTACGCGTGGTACTCATGATTGACATTGAGTGGTAACCGTCCAAGCAACCCACCTTTCCAAATTTTCTGACCTGGCCGATCCTTGGTTCCGCCCGCGGAGATTCATCTGCTATCGGGTCGCTGCCTGAAACTGACGGCTCCGGTGGATGCAGGCTGATTGCACACCTTGGTGCGTGTCCTCGAAAGCCCACGTGGTTGAGCACGGGCAGCCGCGTCTGGCTTGCGGCAGTACCGGTGGACATGCGCCTGGGTTTTGATGGTCTGGCGGCCAAGGTGCAGGGCGTGCTGGCTGCCGATCCCTTTGGGGGGCACGCGTTTGTCTTCCGGCTGCGCGATGAAACCATCGCCCGCCTGGAAAGCACCATCGCCAAACTTCAGCACTGGCGATTCAGTCGCCGTTCGGAAAAACTCTCTCCTGACCAGATCAGTCTCTGGGAAGAAGCGCTGGATACCGAAATCGCTGCGATGGAAAGCATCCTCGAAACCGGTCTGGAAAACAGTGCGGCGGTGACAGCTTCCCGCCCAGGAACCGAAGCACCAGTAGCACCTGCACGTCCTCTCCCCGCCGCCACCCCGGCCGCATGCAGCTGCCCGACACCTTGCCCCGAGTGGAAGTGCATCACGATCCCCTGACCTGCACCTGCGGGCAGTGCGGCGGCCTCCTGGAAACCGTCGGGGAAGAAATCAGCGAGAAACTCGATTACATCCCCGGTCACTTCCAGGTGATTCGCCATATTCGCCCCAAACTGGTCTGCCGCCCCTGCGGCACCATCGAAAGTCCGG
>JAPTWR010000178.1 GCA_028065135.1 Acidithiobacillus sp. | reverse complement strand
TGCCCTCGAAGTGGACGGGTTCCCCGAACCGCTGTACGGCGGCCTGCAGGGCGGTGCTGACGGCCTGCTCGCGCCTTTGTCTCGCCGATGTGCCGATACCCATCATGGCCCGCCGGGTGACCGTAATATGGTCCCCGTAGTCCAAAACCAAAGGCCGGTTCTTGTGCGCCAGAAGGGGCTCCGGGGCGTGGCGCTCGAAAACCGGGCGCGCTTTGGCCGGCGGGGTACGCTGTGCGTCGGGCCAGTTCTGGAGCCGCTCCGCGTTGTCCGGTTCGGGGCTTTTTGGTCCAGGCTTGGCCGGGCCGGATTCCTGGCTTTGTTCAGGAATCTTGGCGCGTGCCTTCCCGTCGTCCAGGGCGTCATGGAAGGCGGATTTCAGGAGCTTTTCCTGGTTTTCCGGGGTCGCTTTGTCGTATCCGGGGATCAGCTGGCTCATGCCGAGCTTCTGCGCGGCGAGTTCCCGTGCCTTCTGGATGGCTTTTTCCGCCGCCTGGGGATCCTGGCGGGTGTCGAAGCGCATCCGATCCAACGTGACGGAAAACTGGGGGTCCAATCCTTCCAGATCATTCCCCCTCCGGAGCACCTCGTAGGCAATGGGTTGCTCGCCGGGCTTCAGTTCGGAGCGTGCGAGGACCGAGCCCTCATCGAGGACCAGAGGGACCATCTCCACCCGATAATTCATGGCCTCCTGCACCACCTGGGGAAGGTCTATCTCGCCTGTGATGGGCAGGGTCAGCTTTTTCTTGAAGACCTTCGGAACCGCGCGGGACTTTTCCGTTGGCCCCATGCGGCCTGCCGAGTCCGCCGCCTCGAACACCTCTCGGGATTCCTCAATCGCTGCCTGCGTTACCATGATGTCTTTCTCCTGTGCGTTTTCCTCGTGGGCGGGTGTGCTGCCGTTGGGTCATCCGGCATGCTCCCCCGCATTACCGTCGGGATCCGCCAACGCCGCCCGATAGATGGGCACATCCACACCAAAAATCGCAGCCACCTCGTCGTCCGGCATCTGCTCCGCGACGGCAATCTCGCCGCCGATATAGGACAGATACTCCAGGGCCTTCCGGACCATGCTCAGGTCCTCTGGATCGCCGGACCGGAGATATATCCGCTTCGGGGCCGTCTCGCGGGTCAGCTTGTCGATGGCAAGCTGGTAGCCGCCCAAGCCCTCCGGGTCGTCTACGGGCTGCAGATGCTCTGGATCGGCTCCGATCCAGAGATTGCCGCCGGTCGCATGTGCCTGGTTGGTGCCGAATATCCCGCTGAACCATCCCATGCCCGTCTCCTATTCGAATTCCAATTCGTTGACCTTGCTGCGCTGGGCGGCGTGTATGGCGTTGCCCACATTCCTATCCACGGCGGCGGCCTGCTTGAGCGCGGCCGCCAGCTTGTCATCGGTGATGGTCCGGGAGAACCGCGTTCCGTGTTCCGGGTTGTACCAGCGCACGGCGCTCCCCAGGTCCTCGGTGGCGGTCATGCCCCGGCCAAGGCCAGCTTCCAGATAGTCCCGGGCCGCCACCGTCTTTTGCGTGCCGTCCTTTTGGGTGACGGGCAAGGTATGCCCGTTCAGGGCGTCCAGGGCGCGGGAGAGTTCATGGAGAGCGGAAGCCGGGTCGCGGGACGGTTCGGGCTTTCCCGGGATGCTTTTTGTCCCGCCATCCACCACCGCCGTCACTCCCAGGTGCTCGAACGCTTTGGCGATCTGCGCCTTGGTCTGGGCGTCGATGCGTTCGGCCACCGCTTCCGGGGCAGGCGCTGTGCGGCCCACAGTAATGGCCGTGGGATCCGTCACGAAGTACGGGTTATCCCCGAACTCCACCCGGATACCGTTGGTGCGCACGTGGGCGTCGGCCTGCGTTTCAAACCCGGCCTTTCCCCGGAAATACTCTCCTCCCTTGGCGGGGTCCTTGCGCACCAGAAAGGCTTTTTTGAGCAGGTTGCCACCCTCCGGCTCTCCAGGCCGCTTCTCCCATCCCAAGGATTCCAATGCCTGCACCACGGCGCGGCGCTTGGCCTCGAAGGGGTCCGTCGTTTCCCTTTCGCTGGCGGGATCTGGTACCCCAGACGGCTCCACTGGAGGCTTTTCCACGATAGGCAGGTGCTGAGATAGCCCCGCCCGCTCCATGGCCTTGCGCACGTCACCCTCGGGATTCAGTGCTAATACCGCTTTGGCATACTGGGTGAATGCCGGCTTGCGTACCCCGCTGAGATCACGGGTTTCCGGGTTCAACAGGTAGTACGCGGTTACCGCGCCCTCCTTCCGGGAGACCACGTGGTCCTGGCCTTGAGCCACCTTCTCTGCAACATAGGATTGACCATCGATGATCCGGTCGTCCCCCATATGGACCCGGAACGACTGCAAATTTCCCCAGGCGTGGGTTACGCCCCGAACCTTGCGCTCCTCTTCCCGTTTTTCTCTACGCTCCGCATGCGCTTGTTCCATGGCCGCCACACGATCAGGGCCCGCCCACTCCTGCAATTGCGCCACACGTTCTTTCTGCGTCTTCCCGAGTTTCACTCCGGTCAGGCGGGAAAAGGCTTCCTCAGAGCCGGGGTTCTGACTGTTGGTGCCGATCCAGCGAATTACGTGCTCAAGGTTCCTGTCCTCGACCGCCTGCACAAACTTATCCGCCATCCCGCTGCCCGGCCGGACCACGGCGCCGCTTTTCCATAGGCAAGCGAGGGTGATTTCCTTTGGGTCCTGCAGTGACCCAGACTCCAGCAGCTCCTTACCGTGTTTCTTGAGGCGATTCTTGAAGTCGCTTTCCAGGGCGTGGCGGGTTTCCCCTATCCGGTCCTGAACCGGCAAGGATTGCGCGAAGCGCGCTTTCACCTCCGGAATGTTGTAAATCGACTCCCCGGGCAGAGCCTGCATCAACTCCACCTCCGGACGCGACGATCCGCGGTATTCCCCTTCACGGATGATGCCGAAGGTCTCATCAACGTCCGCCCGGTATTCGCGCAGCATTTTTTCGTGACCGGCAAAGTCTGCCGGGGCCAGGGATTTGGAGACTTCCATGGTCCGCTGAATCAAGGCTTCGGCGCGCTCCGGTAGAGCGTCGTAAAAGGCTTGGTACGCTGCCAGCGCCTGCTCCCTGAGGTCCGCCATCGCAGCGGTCGGCTGCTCCGGCTCCTGTTCCTTGGGAAGCAGATCCGGATAATGCTCCCGCTTGATCTCCAACAGTGTGGTCGGCGTGAAGTGGTAATCCAGCTCCGCCCCGGCGCGGGTGATCTCCGGGATGCTGATATACCCCATTTCTGGGTACCCCATACCTAGATCCGCAAGACCAAAGGCCTGTATCTGCCTTGGGAAACCAGGACCCTCATTTTCAGGGTCACCGCGGTCCTTCTCGATGATGAACCACTGGGCGCCGTTAGGGCCGAAGTAGCGCAGGGAGACGGGCCGCTCGCCGTCCGGCAGGCCGTCGCTTTCGTAGGTCGCCGGCATCTGCCGGAGGATCTCCTGCAGCTCCCGCATCTTGTCCGAGAAAAAGGCTTTTTCCTCGCCACCCAGGAGTTCGTCCGTGACGGCGGCCTGCCGGACGCCTAGGAAGGGACGCACATCGTCGGGGACCTGAGTCAGTATGGATTTGGTGGCCGGAATTTCCGGGGACGGATCTGCCTCTGGAGCAGGCTCCGGGGCGCGACCCGGCTCCACCTGTAACGCTGGCGTGCGCTCGATGAGGAAATCGCTGATGGCCTGGGCGTCCTTGATGGCCTGGATGAGGATCTGCTTACGCTCCTTCTCGGGCAGGGTACCCAGCCAGGAGGCAAGATACGCCGCGGAGTTGCCGGTCTCGCGGCCTTCCTCCACGGTTTGCGCGGCAGGGTCGAAACCGATACCCAAAGCGGCGGCGGTCATGGCCGCCGACATCTCGGCCCGCAGTTCCTCGATGGCGTACTTTTGATCCCCGAAGGTTTTTCCGAACTCCCGGTTCAGGCGCTGGGGATGTCCGGTCGCATGGGATAGCTCATGCAGAAGCGTAGTGTCGTGACCGGTGGCGGTATGGAAATCCTCGATCCTGGGCATCTGCACGAAGTCTTCACCGGGACGATAGAAGGCTTTGCTGCCGCCCCGGCGCACGGCTATTCCCATGGCTTCGGACAGGCCATCCAGCCGGGGGTCGGGCCGCCCTTTCAATCCATGGCCGCGCTCCGGGCGCGCCAGGGGCAGGATGCCTTCGATCTGAGATGCGTGAAAGACGCTGTAGTAGCGCACACCCAGGCGTTTTTCGGTCTTTTCTATGTCCTGGATCGACTTTCCGGATTCCTGGCGGATCGTCTCGATCTCTTCCGGGGTGCGCTTATGCTCGTATTCCTTCCAGACCTCGATGGGGATACCCGAAGATCCTTCGCGTACCTGCCAGCCCTGTTCCCGGGCTTGCTTGTAGGTGCACCAGCGCGGATCCGAAGGATCCGGGGAGAGGGTCATCAGATTCTGGTAGTTCACGCCCCGATAGGGCTTGCCGGTCACCGCGTTGATCGGGGGCAGAATCTGCCCGGCTTCCCAGGGCTTTTGCCATGGTGCCGTGCCCTGCTCGATGTGCTCCAGGAGCCGGTTGGCGACCTCCATCCGCAGATCGCGGCGTTCCTTTGGTTCTTTCGCTGGTTTTGCCACGGATCACCCCCAAAGTGCTCTTTCCGCCTGGGTATAGCCAGCCGTGGCGGGTATAGCTTTTGGTCGGGTTCAGGCCAGTTCCAGATGCCCAAAAATCGATTGCTGCCGGGCGGCATTCTGCGCGTGATACTCCACTAGGCGCGGATTCAGCCAGAGGGATTCCGTGCGCTGCGCTTCCAGGGCCGGGTTCTCCTTGCCTGTCGAGTTCCGCACCGTGTTGCAGTGCCAGGCGAAATCCCGGCGCTCCCAGCCGTCGGCCTCCAGAAGAGTGGCGTAGAGGGGGTGCGCGTAGCCCGAGATGGCGACATGACCCGGGCTCCGCTTCAGACGCTCCAGGAGCGCCCGGTGATCCTCGTCGCTGTACTCGTGGGCGTAGCCTCCCCCCTTCCGGGTCTCCGCCATGTAGGGCGGGTCGCAGTAGAGGACGGCATGCTCGCTGTCGTAGCGTTCGATGATCTCCAGCGCATCGGCCTGCTCGATGATGACTTTCCGCAGCCGGTCGCGGGCCAGCAATAATTCCTCGTCCACCTTGTTCCGCATCGACCGGGCGCGGTTGTCCAGGTACTTCGCCACCGCGAAGCCCGCGGGAGCCCGATCCTCTGGCCGTTGCGTCTCGGCCATGAAGGTTGCCCGGGCGAGGAAAAAAGTTCGGGCCGCGCGCTCAATGTCGTCAGAGCAGATGTAACGCGGGTCGGACCACTGGTCATAGACCGCCCGCGCATAAGGCGTGTTTTGCAGATATTCCCGTAGCTCTTCTCCACGGTGACGCAGCACGTGGAAAAAGTGGATCACGTCCCCGTTACGGTCGCTGATCACCTCGATACCCATGGGACGGCGGGCAAACAGCAGGCTGGCCCCACCGCAAAAGGGTTCGACGTAGGTCTGGAACCGGTTGGGCGCGGGTAACAGGGGCAGGATTTTGTCCGCCATGCGGCCCTTGCCGCCCAGATAGGGAATGGGGCTCCTCATGACACCTCCTTTCTTGGCCGCCCACGAGGGCGCGGCGCGGTGGGGGTCGCCGGCAGGGCTTGCGGCAGTCCGGAAAGCCAGGCTTGCACGTCGCTTTCCCGCCAGCGGCGGCCTCGCGAACCCGGCAGAAGCACCGCCAGCGGGAGCGTCCTGGGGTCACGGCTGACGACGGTCTTGCGGGACAGTCCCAGAACCTGGGCCAGTTCGGCTGCGGTCAACAGACGATCCACGGTTCACCTCCCGATCTGCCATTCCGGTGCGCGCTGGGTCCACACTGCAGGTGGTGGATCGGGAAGGCGTGGAATCACCCCCGCCAAGGAGGTGAACTTCCGCCAGGTGTCCCAAGGTGCCGGTTTGCAAGAGAAGCCATGGAATACGATGGCGGGCGGCCCGCCAGGGGGTGCGTGCTCGTCCAGCAACGGCGGTACACCGGGGGGATCCACGGGGGCGTGATCGACCGGGACGTAGCGAGGCTTTGGCGGCGGTACGCGGCCTTGCCGAAGATCTTCGGTGTCGATGAGCCATCCGAGATCCCGGTCTTCCGTGGGAATGGCCGCCGCCAGATCCAGGCATGGGCCGGGTACGGCCAAGTGTTCCGGGACGTCCGGAATCGGGAGGGTGGCCACAGCCTCAGGAAGGGCGGGCGGGTCCCGCAATTCCGGTCCGGATGGTTCTGGCTCCGGAATCTCCTGGGCCTCCAGGGGCAATAGAACCTCGTCGATCAGATCCCTGGCCCGGCGGTTCCGCTCCGGATGCAGCCTCTCACGCAGCGCCTGCAGCAGGGTGAGGGCGATCCGGCATCCGGCCTTGACGCGGGTGATCAGGCGCTTGGCGAGGTCGGTGAGGCGGGCTCCTGTGATCGTCGCCAGTTGGTCAATGATTTGGGGGGCACGGACCAGAATGTCCGTCAGGGACGGATGGGACTCCGCAATGTGGGCAATGGTAAAGTCCAGCCAACCGGAGACTGAGCGGATAGCCGAAGCTTCCTCGACTGCCTGGAACTGAGCGTCCACCCCATCTCGCCTCTCTCGCCGCTCCAGGGAGAGGGCCGGATCCTCGCCAAAGGAGGATTCGTACTCGGACGCATAGAGGGGTTCCAGAAAGCTCAACTCCGGGCTGTCAAACAGGTCTACCGTCCGGTCATCATGCTCGTGGGCTACCACGGCCTCTGGCCGGTCTTCATCGTCGGGGCGACCGAACACGGCCTGGGTAAGCATATCTGTGGTGGCGTACCCGCAGCCCGTGAGCCGGCGGGAGAACGTCAGGAAATCCTTGTGCTTGTGCAGGTATGCCCGGGCAATTCCCTGGAAATATCCGAACAGCGTGGCGTTGGGGTAGTCGCGCCAGTCGAAGCGCCGGGCGCCAAAATCCAGCAACGTGGTCCCGCAGTCGGCAAGAATATCCGGGTCGGAAAACCCGACATGCCGGGCCAGGCAGGCGACGGCATGGTGCGCCTTGTCGTAAGCCCGTGCATACTGGGCGGACAGTTCCGCCTCTTCCCGCCGGGTCCGGGTTTCTTTTCGGTATAGCTCGCAGAAGCGGATGCTGAACACGCGTTCCTCTTGTTCCTCTTCTCGGTCGCGCCTGGAGCGGATCCGGTCGATGCGCGGGTGGACTCCCGCGTCCTGGTCTCGATCCAGGACCTGTAGGTTACTCATGGTCATGGTTCCTCCTGTGAAGAGGGAGTTGGGCGGGTTCTATGGGCCCGGTGCCCGGCGTGGCGTCGAGGGGGCCAAAGATGTCGGGGCGGAGGTCGGAGCGGGTGATGGCGCCGTTGGTGGCACGTTCGATCTGAACGGAAGCTTTTAGCCCCGGACTGGACAGCCCCTTCACCCACTTGTGGACAGCGGGCTGGGATACCCCGGCCAGTTTGGCCAGGGCTCTCTGCGAACCTGCAATTTGCAGTGCCAGCAACAAGGAGGGTGTTGGTTCCATAACCGCAGTATAACTGGGGTTATTGAACTGTCAATAACCCTGGTGTGTTTTCAACTGATACCTTTGGTTATAGCGTGGTGAGCATGAAGACCTTTGCCGAAAGAGTAAGGATGGCTAGAGAGCATGCCGGGCTGACACAGGCCCAGCTTGCAGAGGCGGTTGGGATGTCTCAGCCAGGCATCCAAAAATTGGAACGATCTGGGGGGGCGTCGAAGTTCACTATACAGATCGCCTCAGCATGTGGAGTCAGCAGTGAATGGCTGGCTACTGGCAAGGGAGAAATGGTAGACGCGAGCGCTCCACGCAAGCCCGGCTTTGATGTCAATATCGAGCCAATAGATGAACCCATTCGGACGGTGCCGCTGATCAGCTGCGTTGCTGCCGGCAAGATGACCAGTGTCACCGATCCATACGCTCTCGGAGCCTATGAGAAGAAAGTGCCCGTCTTGGTCGATACATCCAAGTTTGCTTTTGCACTACGGATCCATGGGGACTCCATGGTGCCGGAGTTTGTTCCAGGGGATATTGTGATCATTGACCCTGACATAACCCCGCAACCCGGGGATTATGTCATCGCCAAAAACGACGACCAGGAGGCCACCTTTAAAAAATACAGGCCTCGGGGGAGAAACGAAAAAGGGCAAGAATACTTTGAGCTGGTGCCTTTGAACCCCGACTATCCCACCCTGCGTTCCGATCTGGATCAGATCGCCATTATCGGCACAGTCGTTCAGCACAACAGGATAATGCGCCGAACCAATAAGTTGTGACGCCAGCGCGAGGTCGCACCTTTTGGTGTCAGGGAACAACCGTAGTTATTGACATATTGATAACTATGGTTATTATAACTCCACATAAGCCGCCCTCACCGGTGCGGCATCGTGGAGGCTGTCATGCAAAACGCTATTCGCAAGGGTATACCTTTCCACCAGGGACATCGGGAAGCGCAGGGGAAGTCCGTCCAGCCGCGGCTGGCTGAACCCATCCCGGTTGCGGTCTCCTATCGGGACGGTGCCGTTCTGACCTTTCTGTTCGACCGTGCTACCCCGATCCGCGATCTCTCGGCCCTGATCCGCCGGGCTGGTCAGGTGCGGAAGGTGGTGCTCTGATGATCACCGTGAATATGGCCGGCGTCGTCGTCCGGCGCGACGGCAAGCTGCTTACTGTACTGGGGACGGCCGATAGGGACGGCGAGACGGTGCTGCATATCCAAGGGGCTGCCACAGACTTTTGGGGGTCACCCCGCGAGCTACACCTGAACGGCTATCGACTGATTATCGCCAAACTGCCTATTTGGGATTTGTGGCGGAGGGCGGTCTACGGCTGGCGAGGCCGCAACAAGCCCGGATTTTGACCCACCACATGCCTATCAAAAGGAACCGCTAATTTGCGGGCTTGCAGGATTCGTCGGTATATTCCGGCGTGGTGCCGTGATTACTGGAGAGGAATGTCTCATGCTGACAAAGAAAGAGCTTGTGCGTCTCATGGCCGAGCGCAGCGATCTGCCGCAAACCGTCGTGGAAAAATCCCTGAATGTCCTTCTCGATATTTACCGGGAGCAGCTCGCTGCCGGCGAAGCGGTGGTCTTGGGCGATCTGGGCCGATTCCAGATCAAAGAGCGGGCGGCGCGCGCCGGACGTAATCCGGCCACGGGTGCCGCCATCGAGATTCCGGCCCGCAAAACCGTGCGCTTTCAGCCCGGAAAACACCTAGTCGAGCAGTTGAATCCCGCGTAAGCACGTCCGGCCGAAGAGGAACATGCCATGTTTGGATTCGGAGAGCATCAAGAGGCCATGACGGCCACCTGCCCTAGCTGTCAGTCGCCCATGGAAGACAAAGGGGCGCACGGAATCCGCATGGGCGGATTGACGGGGCTGGCCGGAGCTGCGGCAGGAGCCGTGCTTGGCCAGCTGGCGGACGAGGGCGAAGAGGCCTTCGAGAAGAAACTTGCCGTCCAGGTTTTTGTCTGTCCCCAATGTAGGGAAGTCTCATTCAAATACCACGGAGGGTTGTGAAATGGATCTGCAGACCGTAGAGCAGCAATACAACCAGCTGCAGCAGGAAGCGCAAGGGGTGATGCAAAGCCTGCAGGCGCTCGCCGGCAAACTCAAGACTGCTGCCGATGGTGGCAACCAGGACGCCCGGGAGTGGTTGCTGGACCTCAAGGAACTGGCCCTCAACGTCCAGCAGGAGCAGCAGCAGGTGATGATGGTCATGCAGGCTATGCACCAAGCCGCGCAGAACGATCTGGCGGCGATGCAGGGGCAGGGCCAGCAATGGCAACCCGGGTATCCGCAGACACCCCAAGCCATGCCCCAGGGCTATCCGCAGCAGCAGTCGGGTGGATTCCTGGGCTCGCTGGAGCACTCGGGCTTCGGTCAGGCCCTGATGATGGGGGCCGGGTTTGGGATCGGCGACGATCTCATCAACAGCATTTTCTGATCGAGTGCTGCGGCGCTGGAGCCGTGGGTTTGCTCGGCGACCATTGCCATGTCCGGCGCCAGGGCAGACGCGGTAATGGATGTCGAGCATCACAGTGCGCGCCGTAGAAAAACTTGTCCCCACCCTTTTGCCGTTGTGGCTATTGGAGTGGGTGACACATTGGGAAGCACAGGATGTAAAACATGATCTGGTTGTTCGCCGGTAGTGCTATCACCAAATTGGCACTGGCGGCGGGCGGAGCCGCACTACTATCTGGCCCGTTGAACAGCCCGCAAACCTGGATTTCTGGTCGGAGTCCAGACGCGCCACCATTGGCCACCCGCCTGGCATCCACGGCTAATGTAAACCGCCTTTCGCGACTTCCATCGGGCGCGGTGGTCGTTGATCTTGAAAACTGGCCGCAAACACCAGTATCGCAACGCGAAAATCCCGTGGGCGCCTATCGTCGGGCGGCAGAAATCGCCGAATATCGCCACCAATGGCTTGTGGCCACTCCAGCAACAGACCTCGTTCGCAGTGTAGACCCCTCATATCGTGGAAAAATTTACCCCGAGTTTGTTCGATTGCGCTTGGCTGCGCGTATCGCAGCTTATGTCCCTGTCTACGAAATCCAGGCCCAAGGTGCTGAAAACAACCCCACTCTGTATCGCTCCTTCGTGGCCGACATCAGCCGACAAGTCCAGCAGGCGCACCCTGGAATCACGATTTTGGCAGGATTGAGCACCAATCCAGGTGGGCACGTTGTTGCCGCCTCGGTATTGGGAAGAGACATCGCCCTGACCAAGGGGCTGGTATCCGGCTACTGGATGAATATTCCCCAGGCCGGCAAGGCATGTCCCCGCTGCGGTCAGGCTTATCCGGAAATTGCTGTACAGGTGCTTGATGCAGAACTCACTGATTCACAGAGATGAAGCGTCATTGCCCCATCAAGCGCCACCCAAGCCAGCCAGGCATCTCAAAAATGGGCGTAAATGGGCGTAGTATTGGTTCATGCTGCGAACCGACACTATCCAGATCACGCCGGAGATCCTGGGCCTCATCGCCCGGATCGATGAGTTCAAAGGCGCTTGGCGCGCCTTGGGCACGCTCGCGCCCGACCGGCTG
>JAPTWR010000039.1:6266-48150 GCA_028065135.1 Acidithiobacillus sp. | reverse complement strand
GAAATCCTGGTGGCGAGCATGACATTGGCCGCATATTTGGTGAGTTCCGCTGATGCCGGGTCCATGACGATCAGGCGATCATGATTGCGGTTGAAGGGCGCATAGAGGGCGCGCATCCGCTCCGCTGTCGCCCCGTTATCCGTGCCGACGATAATCCGGTCCGGCTTCATAAAATCTGCCACAGCGGCGCCTTCTTTCAGGAACTCGGGATTGGCGACTACATCGAAGACGATATCCGCCGCCCGGTCCTGCAAAACAGCAGCAATTCGGGCACGGACTTTTTGCGCCGTGCCTACCGGTACCGTGGATTTATTGATAACCGTGACCGGCCGTTGCAAATGTCGGCCAATGTCGCCGGCCACCGCCAACACATGACGCAAGTCGGCAGAACCGTCTTCATCGGGCGGCGTCCCCACGGCAATGAAGAGAAAATCCCCATGGGTGACGCCCTCAGCAATATCTGTAGTGAAGCACAAGCGCCCGCTGACAATACCTTCCTGCACGATGGCGGGCAAATCAGGCTCGTGGATGGGCACCTCACCGGCCCGCAGTCGCGCGACCTTGTCGGCATCCACATCCACACACAGCACCTGGTTACCCACCTGCGCCAGACAGGCACCCGTGACCAGCCCCACGTATCCGGTCCCCACCACGGTCACTTTCATCGCCTACCGCTCCCTTTGTTCCAGCACCACGACCGCCAGGGCATAGCGGCGTTCATCACTGATGGACAGCCAACTGCGTACGCCATCGCCAAGCCCCCGTAAGAGCTGCTGCGCGCGGCCACCCAGGATCAGTTGCGGACGCCCGGCCGGGTCGTGGTCCACCTGCACATCCATCCAGCGCATTCCACCACTCATACCGCTGCCCAAGGCTTTAAACGTCGCTTCCTTAGCCGCGAAGCGCCGCGCCAGGAAAGCAGCGCCGGCGGCAGCCTCCCTCGGCATTTCCGCGGCCTCCAAAGGTCCCAGCAGACGCTCGGCCAAACGTTCCCCAAAGCGGCAATGGAGACGAGCCATCCGCTCTACAGCGACAATATCGGTCCCCATACCCACAATCATCCCCGCGCCTCAAGCATAAGCCGTTTCATATCCGCCACCGCCAGCGCCATACCGACAAACAGTGCGTGGGCGATAATAGCATGGCCAATATTCAATTCCCGGACATTGGGAATCGCTGCTATCGCCTGCACATTATGGTAATCCAGACCATGTCCAGCATTCACCTGTAGACCGAGGCTATCGGCAAAGCTTACCGCACTGATGATCAGGCCCAGCTCTTCTGCACGGGACGCCGCATCGGCGGCATTGGCATAGCGGCCCGTATGCAGTTCGACCACGGGCGCTCCAGTTTCCATCGCCGCCTCTAGCTGAAAGGGATCGGGGTCAATGAACAACGATACCCTGATCTTGGCAGCGGCCAGACGCTGACAGGCCTCTTTGATACGCGGCAACTGTCCGGCAACGTCCAGTCCACCTTCGGTGGTCAGCTCCGCCCGGCGTTCCGGCACCAGACAACAATCACTGGGGGCCAGGCGCTCTGCCACGCGCAGAACACCTTCTTCTACCGCCATTTCCAGGTTGAGGCGGGTACGCAGTGTCTGACTGAGAATTTCCACATCTCGTTCCAGAATATGCCGACGATCCTCACGCAGGTGCGTGGTAATGGCGTCCGCTCCGGCACGTTCCGCGACAAAAGCCGCCTCCACCGGATCTGGATAACGGGTACCACGCGCCTGCCGCAACGTGGCCACGTGGTCTATATTTACCCCCAAAGCAATCATTCGCTGTGCTCCTCTCTTCATGTCGTCGACGTGAGCCGTGTTCTGCGCAAGTACGCCGCAAGGAGGCGGCGGCTCTCCAGCGGGCGCCCACCCAGATGGACTTGTAACTCCTGCTCCAGGCAGTGCCGCAAAGAGGGACCCCAGCCTCCCACAATTCGTGTCTGCATCGCCCCCTGCAACCAAGCCAAAGCGGCCGCCTCCAAGGTCACCACCGTGGCATCGGGCGCATGTGCCGGACAAAGCACCCCACGTTCTGCCTGGTAAAACCAGTGCTCTGAAAGCGTAGGATCAAGAGATCGGCCACACTTCGCGCAGCGCTCCAGGTCGGGTGCCCAGCCCAGGTTTTCCAGCAGGCGCCGCTCGAAGCGTCGCAAATACCAACCCGCACCGGGTTCACCGCGTAATACCCTGATCGTTTCTTCATACACCAGAAAGAGTGCAGGAAAGGGATCCCCGCGCTGGGTGAGCCTTAACAGCAACTCGTTGATGTAAAAGAGGCTGAGGCTTTGCAAGCTATCGAGTGGCAGCGCTGGCTCAAGCTCTTCCGCCTGCGCCAGCACCGGTAACTCACCCCGCCCCAGCCAACGCACCCATAAGGGGCGCCCCGCCTCAATCCGCGCCAGCGGAGAGCGGGCGCGCCGAGCACCTTTGGCCAAGACCCCCAGCCGACCCTGTGTCTGCGTAAACAGTTCGACTACCAGACTGGTATCCCCGTAAGGGTAGCGATGCAAGACCCAGGCGCGATCACCGGCCTCAGTCGTCATACCCCAGCTCGCGCAGGATATTGCGGTCTTCCGACCACTGTTCCTTTTGCTTGACCCACAAGCCCAGCCAGACCCGCTCTTCGGTCAACTGCTGCAGCGTCTCCCGCGCCCGGCTGCCAATCACCCGCAACCGGCTGCCGCCGTCACCTAAAATAATGGCTTTCTGCCCCGGCCGTCGACAATAAATAGTCGCCTCGATGCGCTGCTGACCGTATTCCACCTGATAGCTTTCAATGGCAACCGCTGTATCGTAGGGCAGTTCGGCGCCCAGTTGCCGGAAGATTTGCTCGCGGATGATTTCTGCCGCCATAAACCGCAGGTTGCGATCGGTGACCTGATCCTCCGGGAAAGACGCCGGTGCCGGCGGTAACAGGGGCACCAACACATCGGCCAGACGCTCCACATCAGCCGCCTTGCGCGCCGACAGCGGTATGACCGCCGCGAATTTTCCACGCTCCGCCAACGTCTGCAAATAAGGAAACAGGCGCGTCTTGGCCGTCACCCGATCCACTTTGTTCACCACGACCACCAGCGGAATGCCGGCCCGCTGCAACCAGCGCAAGGCCTCCGCATCATCATGGGTCCAGAGCAGCGCCTCTACCACCAGCACGCCCAGATCCGCAGACTCCAACGCTCCCCGGGTAGCCCGCAGCAGATGCCGGTTCAGACTGCGATAACCACTATGCACGCCCGGTGTATCCAGAAACAACAGTTGTCCGTCGGGGCGAGTCAGTATTCCAAGAATCTGGTCACGCGTTGTCTGCGGACGCGGTGCGGTGATACTGATTTTTTGCCCAACCAGATGGTTCAGCAGGGTAGATTTACCGACGTTAGGGCGCCCGAGCAGCGCCACATACCCGCTGCGATATCCTTCGTCAGGAACGACATCCGTAACATCATTCACGCGCGGCCACCTGCAGTTGCGCCAACATCAGCGCCGCGGCCTGTTGTTCCGCTTTCCGTCGACTGCCATCCTCAGCTTCGGTAGCCTCGGCGCCCGGCACATTACAACGCGCTACAAAACGTCGTTCATGGGCCTGCCCTTTTTCTGCCACCAAAGCATATATGGGAAGAGGACGTCCCTGCCCCTGCAAGAATTCCTGCAGGCGCGTTTTGGGATCACGCAACTCTTCATCGCTCAGATGATCGGTCATCAGGGGTTCAACCAGTTGCGCGACAATACCTTCTGCCGCCGAAAAACCGCCATCAAGAAAGGCCGCGCCAATTACCGCCTCCAGGGCGTCAGCCCGAATGGAGTCGCGCCGCGCGCCACCACTACGTATTTCTCCGGATCCAAGGATCAGAAAATCGGCCAGGGCGATCTTTCCGGCTATATCCGCCAGGGTTTCCTCACGAACCAGCCGCGCCCGCATCCGCGACAGGTCTCCTTCGCTCACCTTGGGAAAGCGGGCATAGAGCTTCGCCGCCACCACGAAGTTCAACGCGGCATCACCCAGAAATTCCAGCCGTTCATTGTGCTGGGCACCAGCACTCCGATGTGTCAGCGCTTGCGATAGCAAGGACTGCTCACGAAAATGATAGCCGACCGATTTTTGCAGCCCTTCTAAGACACCCATAAACGCAGACTCAGTAATCCAAACATGTGAAGAAAGGACTATATCATACACGGAAAAGCCTTTTTTAATGCCCTATGGCTTTAAAATGCAGTAGCAGACTGATATTGGCTATCAAGGGCACAATCTTGTCATAACTGACGGTGATCGACGTCTGGCCCGTACCATTTCTCTCGATCCGAATGTCTTTCTGCGGGATGTCGATCATGGCCACCCTCAGGCGATCATTCAGGTCATGGCGAATTTGTGATGAGGACACCCCCGGCCCAGACTGCCGCGCCTGATGACTGACGATATTTTTCAAGGACGAATAATCGTAGTAGAGCGGCATCACCTTCACTACAAAGGCAACAGTAAGTACCAAGATCAACAGCCAGAAAATCACGCCGATGAGTGAGATACCTGCCTCCCCGGAATGCTGTGGTGTTACGGATCGCGCACCTTGAACACGCTGGCCAAAGATTTTCTTCATGAACTGGTCGTCTACAATCGATTTGCGCATTCCGAACCCTCCGGAAGCCGATGGATCCATCCATTTACTACTAGTCCTGAATCAGGATTTTGCAAGTGCAACCCTCACCCTCAGGAAACCCCGTCCAGAGAACGACCAATCTGCTTCCAGCGGATGGCCCAGTCCTCGGCATTCCAGGAGAACCACACGAACATCGCCTTTCCGACGATATTACGCTCTGGCACCACACCCCAGAAACGACTGTCATTACTATTATCACGGTCATCGCCCATCATGAAATAGGAATGGGGCGGCACCTTGTAAGGGCCAAAATTCATCTGGGCTTCCGGTGTGTCAAATTCGATAATATGGAACTTGTGGCCCCCAAGTTCCTGCTCATATTCTTTGGTGGGAATCACCATGCCTTCGGCACCCTTCCCTTCCGGCCGATAATCAAAGGTTCGGATAAACTTTTGCGGCACCAGTTTATTGTTGATATAGAGGGCATTTCCCTTCACCTCGATCGTGTCGCCCGGCAGGCCGATAACCCGCTTGATGTAGTCGACATGTGGATTCTTGGGATACCGAAACACCATAACATCACCCGCCTCTACCGGACTGCCCTGGGTAATGGGAGTATGAATCAAGGGTAGCCGCAATCCCCACTGGAATTTATTGACCAACACAAAGTCCCCCACCCGCAAAGTCGGGATCATGGATCCGGAGGGTATCTGAAAAGGCTCAAATAGAAAGGCACGGATCAGGAAAACAATAAGCAATACTGGAAAAAAACTCCGAGCATACTCGACAACTATGGACTCTCTGGCTTCCGCAGGTCGATTCTTTCGCAAAAACAAGAGATCCACCAGCCAGATCAGGCCGGAAAGCACAACCGCCAGAAACAACCCAAGGGTAAAATCCATTCAGCACCTATCCTTCACTCTGCGCCTTACCACAATCAGCTTCCGCATTCAGTTCACGGAGCGCGTTTTATCTTTTGTCAGTTTTCAGTATTGCCAGAAAAGCCTCTTGAGGAATCTCCACATGACCAATCTGCTTCATGCGTTTTTTACCCTCCTTTTGTTTCTCCAGCAATTTACGCTTACGGGAAATGTCACCGCCATAACACTTGGCCAACACATTCTTGCGCATGGCTTTGACCGACTCCCGGGCGATCACCCGAGCGCCGATTGCTGCTTGTATTGCCACCTCAAACATCTGTCGGGGGATCAGATCACGCAATCTGGTTACCAATTCCCGGCCCCGCCGCTCGGACACATCGCGATGAACAATCCAGGACAACGCATCCAGCTTTTCGCCGTTGATCAAAATGTCCATTTTCACCAGTGGTCCGCTTTCAAAGCGCGCGAATTCATAATCCATGGAGGCATAGCCGCGACTCACCGATTTGAGGCGGTCAAAAAAATCCAAAACCACCTCATTGTGGGGCAGTTCATAACGCAGCATAACCTGCCCACCCGTAAACTGCATATTTTTCTGCCGCCCGCGCCGCTCTTCGCAGAGCGCGATCACTGGTCCGAGATAAGCTTCCGGCACCAAAATATTTGCCGTAATTACCGGCTCTTGAATGTCCGCAATCTGCTGTATGGGCGGCAAATCGGCAGGATTGGAGATCTTCAGTACCTGCCCGTCCGTGGTAATCACCTGATAGATGACGGTCGGCGCGGTGCTGATCAACTCCAACTGATACTCCCGCTCCAGGCGCTCCTGCACGATTTCCATGTGCAACAGCCCCAAAAATCCGCAACGGAAACCAAAGCCCAGGGCTTGTGAAGTCTCCGGCTCAAACTGCAATGCCGCATCATTCAGCCGCAATTTCTGCAGCGCCTCGCGAAAATTTTCATAGTCCGCCGAGTCCACGGGATAAAGCCCGGTGAACACCTGCGGCTGCACCTCGCGAAAACCCGGCAGCGGCGCACTTGCGGGGCGGTCCTGCTCCGTCAGCGTGTCCCCCACTCGGGCGCCTTCAATGGTCCGCACGCCCGCGATGACAAAGCCCACCGCACCAGTCTCCAGCACCGGAACAGTCAGGGATTTTGGGGTGAAAACACCGACCTTTTCGACCACATAAGATTTCTGCCCCGCCATCGTCAGGATACGCTGGCCCGGACGGACCGAACCATTCATCACCCGCACCAGAACCACGGTCCCCAGGTAATTATCGAACCAAGAGTCGATGATAAGGGCCTGTAGCGGCGCGCCCGGCTCGCCTTGGGGCGGCGGGATACGCTCCACCACCCGCTCCAAAATCTCCCGAATACCGACGCCCTCTTTGGCACTGGCCTCCACGGCATCGTCAGCAGGCAGCCCGACAATTTCTTCGATCTCCTTGCGCACCCGCTCCGGATCGGCAGCCGGCAAATCAATCTTGTTCAGGATGGGTAGAATCTCCAGATCATGTTCGAGCGCCGTATAACAATTAGCCACACTTTGCGCTTCCACGCCCTGCGAAGCGTCCACGACCAACAGTGCCCCTTCACAGGCGGCCAGCGAACGGCTGACCTCGTAAGAAAAATCCACATGGCCCGGCGTATCAATGAGATTAAATTGGTACTCCTGCCCATCTGCGGCGCGAAACTGCAAGCGTACACTCTGTGCCTTGATAGTGATTCCGCGTTCCCGTTCGATGTCCATGGTATCCAGCACCTGACTGGACATCTCCCGCTCGGTCAGCGCCCCGCAAAGACGGATAAACTGATCCGCGAGCGTGGATTTGCCGTGATCCACGTGGGCGATAATAGAAAAATTACGAATATGTTGCTGTGCAGTCATATGACCTGTCAATCCGTGGGCGTCCGGCGGGCAGTACCGCCGCGCCGGGCACCATAACAAAAAGGGCTGGTGCACAAACACCCAGCCCCTCGCGGCTACTGCCTGCATCAATGCGGCAGCGAAAGTACCAGATAAAAGCTCCCCTCACCGCGCCGCACCAGCACCGGTATCGGCTGGCCTGCCGGCAACACCGCCACCAGTTTCTGCAAATCGGCGGCATTGGTAATCCGCTGTTGTGCCACCTGCAAAATCACATCACCGGGACGAATGCCGGCTTCCGCTGCCGGACCCACACCAACGCCGAAGACGAGAACGCCGGTATTCACATTCAGTTGTTTACGTGCTTCCGCCGTCAGCGGCCCCACCTGCACGTTCAGTCGTTTGACTTCGCCCTTCTGCGCCGGTCTACCCGGCGCAGTGGATTCGGCCGCATTCTCCAGATTACCGGGCAGACTTTCTACCACGATATTGAGGACCATGGGTTTACCATCACGGATGACACCCAATTTCGCCTTGAAGCCGGCCGGCAATGCACCCACCAGCGGCGGCAACTGACCTGAGTTATAGATGGATTGGCCATCAAAGGAAACAATGACATCCCCTGGACGCAGCCCCGCCTTGGCGGCCGGACCATCTGGTACCACCTGTGACACCAGTGCACCTACCGGCTCTTTCATGTGGAAAGACCTGGCGAGATCCATGCTGACGTCCTGAATCATGACTCCGAGCCAGCCAAAATGCACTTTCTGATGTAACTTTAACTGCTTGACAGCATCCATAGCGACATTAATGGGGATGGAGAAGGACAAGCCCATGTAGCCGCCACTGCTGGTATAAATCTGGTCGTTGATACCGACCACCTGACCACGCATGTTGAAAAGCGGGCCACCGGAGTTGCCGGGGTTTATCGGCACGTCCGTTTGAATAAACGGGATATAGGGGTCATCCGGCAAAGGCCGCGAGGTCGCGCTGACCACACCCTGGGTCACGCTGTTCTCAAAGCCAAAGGGCGATCCTACCGCCAGTACCCATTGTCCAACCTCCAATTTGCCGGAGTCACCAATTTGTACCGTTGGCAGATTCTTCGCATCGATTTTAAGCAAAGCAACGTCCATGCGCGTCGATAACCCCACCAAGTGGGCCGTGTATTGATGATGATTGGTGAGACTGACGATGATCTTCTGGGCACCCTTCACCACGTGCGCCGCCGTCACAACATAACCATCGGAACTGACGACAAATCCGGAACCCAGAGACTGCACTTGATATTTCTGACCGGCTCCGGGCCCTCCCTGAGGGCCACCCGGCTGCCCCGGCGCACCAAAGAAGGGAGCGAAAAACTGATTCAAGGGAGAGTTTGGTGGGAATGGCGAACCCGTGTTGCGCGCCACCTTGGTCTCCGTCGTGCTGATGTTCACCACAGCAGGTCCATACTGTTTGACGATGGGCGTAAAATCAGGCAAGCCCACCAATGCCTGACCACCGGTACCGGCGGCATCCGCCCAAGCAGGCGCCACCATCCCTATGCTCAGGCCAAAACCTACACAAAGCGCCACCGCAAGGCGCTGTCTACCCAGCACACGATTTTTCAAGAAACCCCCTCCCAACCATCCGATTTATTACCGTGTCTATCATCTCGGTATCTGCTGTACTTAGCAACAGGCACGGCCCCCTCTCGACTATACGCACTGACGTGTATTGTAACTGACGCTGATTCTAGGGATTACCTGCAGGAAAAGCCATGGAAGCTGCGCTGATACCCGCTGCAGGCGTATAGCCCGCGCTCTCCAGACCGGCCTGACCTGAGTCATAGGCGGTAAAAATTTGTGAAGGAGCCAGGTAATTACCACCGCCAGGCACCCAGAGCCGTTGTATATCTCTCTGGATAAGCACATCTGCACCAGAGCTCCGCGGCGTGAAGCCTGCTACGGGACGTAAATGAAATTCATCGCTGCGGGACGAAAAGCCTCTCAGCATGGCTGTCGTAGCGTAATGACCGGATCCACCTCTGGCAACCGATTGATCTGATGCGATATTATTCGGAAAGACGCCCACCAAAGTCACCGACACCACCAACACTGCAGCAACGGAACCCGCTTTCATCCAGAAGCTCCAGGAAACACCCCGCCGTCGCCCGGTTTGCGGGGCCAGGATACTGGGCTCGCTCATAATCGCCCAGGCAACCCGGTCTGCGAAGTCGGCCGACGCTAATTGGACCCCATTCCGGTCATTTTGCAGAAGAAAAGAGACGCGGTACTGAGACTCCCAAGCCTCTCGTAATCCGCGCTCACTTTGCAAACGCATGGCCAAGCGGTTGGCGCGCAGACCTGTCAGCTCGCCCTCCATGAACGCCATCAGTTCTTTTTGCGTTTCATCGTTCATGATTTTTCCTGCTCTAACAACGGGGCCAAAACCTTGGCAATTGATTCACGCGCTCGAAAAATTCGGGACCTTACCGTCCCCACCGGGCACTCCATGACCTGAGCGATTTCGTCGTAACTCAAGCCTTCAAATTCCCGCAAGGTCACCGCCGTGCGCAAATCCTCCGGCAACGCTGCCAATGCCGTATCGATATGTTCTGCCAATTCCTTACTAAGCAGCAACCCTTCCGGGGTATCATATTCTCTTAGTCCATCGGCACTGGCAAATTGTTCCGCATCTTCTGTTTCTGCATCCACAATAGAAACCTGGCGGCCCTGAGCTACGAGGTGATTTTTTGCCGTATTGACGGCAATGCGGTACAACCAGGTATAGAAAGCGCTATCGCCACGGAAATTGGCGAGCGCACGATAGGCTTTGACAAAAGCTTCCTGGGCCACATCTTCAGCCTCTTCGGGCGTGCGCACGAAACGTCCGACCAGGGAAATCACCTTGTGCTGGTATTTGCGTACGAGGAGATCAAATGCCCCCTTCTCTCCCTTTTGCACGCGCTGGACGAGGAGCAGGTCACTGGGTGCGCCATGCTCCTGACCACCCGCCGTGCTGCGTCCCATAATCTTACCCATTCGGCCTTTTCCTTCCCTTTGTTCTTTAGGTGCCGTTCTTCACCTTATCAGACTGTCATCGTATCATGACCCCTCCCAATTCACGCAACGCTGACGCCCAACCCCCTCTCCCAGGACAGCAAATGCCTTTTTTCGACTTTCTCATTATCGGTTCCGGCGCCGCCGGACTCAGCGCCGCCCTGGGGCTTAGCCGCCTCGGGCAAGTAGGCATTGTGAGCAAAGGACGGGCGAATGATTCCGCCAGCGACTGGGCGCAGGGCGGCATCGCCGCGGTCATGGATATGGACCACGACAGTATTGCCCTACACATCGAGGATACGCTGGGAGCCGGTGCCGGACTATGTCACCCGGAAGCAGTCCGGCAAATCATTGGCCACGGCACGGAGGCGGCGCATCAATTAATTGCCTGGGGAGTGCCTTTTGATCGCCAATCGGACGGAAACTGGCATCTCACCCGTGAGGGTGGACACCAGGCGCGCCGAGTACTACACAGCGCCGATACTACCGGCCACGCCATCGAGAGCACCCTACTGCGAAGAGCTCTGGCCGAGCCTGCCGTACAGATAGCTGAAGAACACTACGCCAGCGATCTTTGGCTCAGCGGAGGTCGTTGCGCGGGCGCCTGGGTTCTCGCTCCCGGAAGCGACCGTTCGGAGTTGTGGTCGGCACGGGCGGTGATTCTCGCCAGTGGCGGTGCCGGTCAGTTGTATCTGCACACCAGTAATCCGCTGGTGGCCACTGGGGACGGCATCGCACTCGCCTATCGGGCGGGCGCGGAAATCGCCAATCTGGAGTTTGTCCAGTTTCACCCCACTACGCTCTACCGACCAGGTAGTGCACCTTTTTTGCTTTCTGAGGCCTTACGCGGTGAGGGAGCGCTTTTGCGCCTGCCGGACGGCAGTGCCTTTCTGGAGCATTATGACCCCCGTGCCGAGCTGGCACCGCGGGATATTGTCGCGCGTGCGATTGATGCCGAGATGAGACGGCGTCACCTCGCCTATGTCACTCTGGACATCAGCGCACAGCCCAGCACTCTGGTGCAGCAGCATTTTCCAGCGATTTCCGCGTACTGTCGGGCACAAGGCTATGATCTGACGCGGGAACCAATCCCGGTAGTCCCTGCCGCCCACTATACCTGCGGCGGTGTGGTCGTAGACGCGGCGGGACGCAGCACTATCCCAGGACTCTATGCGGTGGGTGAAGTCAGCTCCACCGGACTGCACGGAGCCAATCGTCTCGCCAGCAATTCATTACTGGAATGTGTGGTGGGTGCGGCAGCGATCGTCGTTGACCTGGAAGGACAGTCGCACCTGCCCGATTGCCCACGTCAAATGCCCGGACATTTGACGGAGCAATCAGCAACGGCCACACCAGAAATAGACATCGCAGTCTTGCGGCAGACATTGCAGGCAGGCATGTGGCAAGCAGCCGGTATTATCCGCAACGATGAAAGCCTGCGGTCCGCCAGCGCACTCTGGCATGAATTGGCCACGCGCATTGGCGATAACCTGTACGGACCGCGGCCTTATCAGGAACTGCGCAATCTGCGCCAGTGCGCGGAAATTCTCACCCGTTCCGCGCTGTTACGCGAAGAATCCCGTGGCTGTCATTTCAACAGTGACCACCCACAACTTCGGAGTGTGGCAGCGGACAGCATCAGCCAGCGGGATCAGCAGGGTCCGATACTGCGTCCCATTCCTGGCGCAATCTGAGCCGCCAACGCCGCCACAGATCATCACCTGCCGTGAAGAAGGCGATCAATACGAGGCGGCGACCATCGTCATCCTGTAGGAGGATCATTCCCAGGCGCGGGTGCAGAAATGGGCGGGCGCGATGCTGAACGGACACCACGCTACCATCCTCCATTTTCACTCGCAGATCGCTCTCTATACCGAGCAAGATCGCCTCCGGCACGGCACGGCCTGGCCGGCACGCTGACGCAGAAGGCAGTGCCAGACGGCCCATGCCAACACCACGGCGAGCAGCGCCAAACCCCAGCGCCAATCGTGGCCCATCGTAAAACCTGCGCAGAGCAAAGCCAGTGCACAGGGAACATTCTGTAGCCAGCGCTGCCGTCGGGCACCGCCAAAGGAAAGAATCGGTAGGACTTTGTCGCTGTCATCCATAAGGGTATGATTGGGGTCATGCTGTTTCAGCAACCGGGAGTTCGATCGTATGCCTTCAGCCGTCATTACCTTTACCCCCCTGCGTACGGAACTGGGTCTGATTCACGCCCACGGCGTGGATGCCGAAAAGTTTTTACAAGGGCAATTCTCTAACGATCTGCATGCCCTGGCCAGTGGTCACGGCCAGTGGAGCAGCTACAGTACGGCTAAAGGGCGCATGATCGCCAATTTTTACGTGCAGCGCGACCGCGATGGCTTTTGGCTGAGTCTGGCCGCCGATATGGCCGACATAGTCATCGAACGGCTGCGCAAGTTCCGGATGATGGCCAAGCTGGAGATTGAGCGGGGGGAACCAGAATTCGCGTTATTCGCTGTCTCTGGTAGAGGTGCTGGTGATCTGCTTGGCCATGCCCTCGGGCTTGCGGCGCCGGAAACCGGCAACAGCGGGTTGGTCCACGACGATAGGATCATCACCCGTCTGCCCTGGGTGAATGCGGAAGCCTTTCTGATCATTTCGCCCGCATCCCGTGCGGAAGCACTCAGCGCAGGACTGACAGCGGCTGGTGCGCGGGCAGGATCTGCGGAAGATTGGCGACTGCAAGCCATCCATGCCGGCGTCGGCATGATCAGCAACGCCACCACAGAAAAAGTTATTCCCCAGGAACTGAATCTGGAGGTATTGGGCGGCATCAATTTCAAGAAGGGCTGCTATCCGGGGCAGGAGATTGTCGCGCGTTCCCACTATCTCGGCAAACTCAAGAACCAGACCTACCGGATCTCGGCCCGGGCGCCACTGCGAGCAGGTGAAGAAATTTTCAGTGCCAACATGGGGGAGCAAAGTATTGGCGTCGTTATTAATACGGCACCGGATCCTCAAGATGGCTTTGCCGCGCTGGCGGTTTTACGCGCCGCTAACACCGGGGAAGCCCTGATGGCTGGGGCGCCGGATGGTACCCCTTTGAGCTTGGGGAAGCTTCCTTATACCCTACCCCTGGACGTCGCCAAAGAGGGATAGTCATCAATGTGGGGGCTGGTGGCAGGCATTGTCAGTTATCCGGCGTTTGCTTGGTATGGCAAGCGTTATCTGGATGGGCAGGGACTGGAGCGCGGTTTTACCCGCACGGTACTGGTGCTTCTGATGGCGACCATACTCTCTTCCACACTCGCTTATGGAGTTTCGTGGATGGCCAGTACCGCGCAGAGCCGCAACAGCCAAGCTCAGTTACAAAAAAACGGCATCGCGATGTTGGCTGACGAGTTAAAATGCGCGCGCGATCCTGCCAGCGCGCTTTGCCAATCCACTGCGGAGCAGGCCAACGCTTTGGAGCAAAAACTCCTGTCCGGCCTCACCGGCAACCATCAAAATCAGTGAGCGATCGCAAAACCGGCAGCGCCTCACCATGCCTGTAGATCGGCTAATGACTCAGGAGACTGGCGCATCCAGAAACAGGGTAAGTACCCCCGTATAACCATATATTTTATCATGTGAAATTTCGCCATTGGCAAAAAATCCGACCAGAGGGAAGTCGCCCAGGCGCTCCTGAATGATCCGCAATTCCATAGAATCGGGTCCGAACAGACCTTCACCGCGCCCAAGACAAGAGAAATAGAGGCCACCGCGAATCCCTCTCCCCCCCACCAGACGGGTAATTTCTGTGAGCATCCGCTCCAGATCCTCGCGCGCCGTGCTGCCGTCCCGCTTGCAGAACATCAGGGACTGACCGGTCTCTATATATTCCCCGATTGCCAGCAGCTTGCGATCGATATCAATACCAAGCAGATTACGCACCACATAGTCGCCACGATCATCGTTTTTGACCGGCAACGCCACAAAAATAAACCCCGCCGCCCGCTGCAAATCCCGGGAGAGAATGTCACCGATCTCTTCATAAAACACGTCCAGCGCCGGACGTTCATCCAGACGGGCGATCACGTTGCTCTTGGCTTCGGCAATTTGATGGATTGGACCGATGGGGCTACAGCCTTGAGTCAGGCGGGTAACGATGGCGATCTTCGCGCTGAACGTCACTCCACTCAATCCGCCATGCACGACCTTATCGGCAAGTTGCGCACCGTTGGCACGACTGCTGCTGATCCCGCCGGTGATGAAGCCGCTACTCATCTTTCCGGCAAAATCACGAACCAGATCAGGCAAATCCGGTGTCTGGGAGTCACCGTGGACGATGGCGAAATACGACGGATGATCCGCCTCCCCCATTGCCAGCTCCTCGCCGGGTTGGTAAGGCTCCAGCCCTGCAAACAGGTGGAACGCCGTCTCCGGGAAATCGGTCACCATCAAGGCCAGTGCCGGTTCATTCAGGTATTCCTGAGCAGTCGCGCAGATGCCAATCCCCACACAGCCCGTCCAATGCGGCACACCGGTTTCTTCTCGCAGGACGCTCAGAATTTCCGGCAGATCAGACTCGAAGCTATCGCTGACGTAGAGGAATCCCAGCGTACCACCCCGCACCCGCGGACCCGCCATCTCCAAAGTGGAGGACAAAGCCGTACGCCAATCCGCATCACGGGCATGGCCGTAGGGAAAAAGCCGTTCATTGTGCAAAAAAGGGCCTCATGAGCATTTCTTGTAAAAAACCGCATGACGAGCGCGGACATAGGATCCAGACGGCATCTGTCGAAAATAAATGATGGTGACCGCTTGAATCGTCGGGGAGAAAAAGGCTGAATCGCCTTTTAATTTGGTGGAGCCAAGCGGGATCGAACCGCTGACCTCTTGAATGCCATTCAAGCGCTCTCCCAGCTGAGCTATGGCCCCGATGCGGCGTAATATATGGATTCATGCTAGCGATGTCAAACATTTTTTGTATACATCCGGTCATCAGCAGCATGCGCTCAAAGGTCCACGACCATACCGTCATAGGCGGGGATGACCGTTTCCGGCAACTCCGCAGCCAACGTCGCATAATCAAGATCATGGGTCATGTGGGTAAAAATGGTCCGCTCTGCGCCAATGCGCCGCGCCCAGTACAAAGCCTCTTCCACATTAAGATGGGTGGGGTGCTCTGCATAATGCAGACAATCAAGAATCAGGACTTTCAGTCCTTGCAACAGCATCAGACTGCTATCCGGGATGATTTTTAGATCAGTAAGATACGCCGCATCATTAAAACGATACCCGAGAATAGGCAGTTGACCGTGCAGCACGGGTATTGGTGTCACCGCAACCCCACCAAAGGTCTGCGGCGATGCTATCCGGTGCATGGAGAGCGAAGGCTTCGCCCAAGTGATGTCCGGCGGCAGAAAACAATAGCGAAACCGGGTTTCCAATTCCATCGCCGTGCGCTCATCCGCATGGCAAGGGATCACGATCTTCTGCGCAAAATTGAAGGCACGCAGGTCATCGACACCATTGATATGATCAGCATGAAAATGGGTATACAACACGGCACTCAGCACCTGCACATCGGCGCGCAACATCTGCTGACGCAGGTCCGGACCGGTATCCACCAACAGATTAGTATCCCCATCCTGCACCAGAATACTGGCCCGCAGGCGGTGGTTGCGTGGATCAGCGCTGCAACAAACCGGACAATGGCAGGCAATCGCCGGTGTGCCGGCACTGGACCCCGTACCAAGGAATATGATCTTCATATCGCTACCGCGTGTTTAAACAGTGCGTGGAAATTCGCCGTGGTCCGCTCGGCGATATCCTCCAGCGTCTCGCCCCGCAACGCCCCGAGAAAGGCCGCGACATGAGCGACAAAAGCCGGCTCGTTGCGCTTGCCGCGTTGCGGCACGGGGGCCAGATAGGGCGCATCCGTCTCCACCAGCAGGCGATCCGCCGGCATTTTCTTGGCCACCGACTGCAATTCAACGGACTTCTTGAAAGTCACAATGCCGGAAAAGGATATATAAAAGCCCATATCCATGGCAGCCTTCGCAAAACCCCAGTTTTCAGTGAAGCAATGGATGACACCACCGACTGCCGCCGCCTCTTCACTGCGCAGCATAGCGATGGTGTCTGCCGCCGCCGCACGGGTGTGGACGATCAGCGGCTTTCCCGTGGCCTTGGAAGCGGCTATATGCCGGGCAAATCGCTCCCGTTGCCAGGACAGATCTCCTTCACTGCGGAAATAATCGAGGCCGGTCTCGCCGACGGCCACCACCTTGTCGACAGCCAGAGCGGCGAGCAGATGCTCCCATTCCGGGGTCTCCGCTGCGGGTTCATTGGGATGCACGCCCGCTGCCGCCCACACGCCGGGGTACTCGGCAGTCAGGGCCTGCACCCGCGGCCAGTGCGCCTCGACAACCGCCGCAATCAGCATTTCTTGCACCCCGGCCGCATGCGCGCGCGCCAGAATGCCAGCCCGATCGACGTCAAAATCGTCGAAATCCAGATGACAGTGGGAATCTACCAGCATGCGTTTATGACCCTCTGGCGGATTCAGACCAATTTTCCTGCCCGACACGCTGGGCGGGGGATAGACTCCGCCTCTGCCTGGCTGCCTCAAAAAGGCAAATCCCGGTGGCGACGGACACATTCAGACTTTCGATGGCGCCCATCATGGGAATATGCGCCAGATAATCGCAGTGCTCGCGGGTAAGGCGGCGCAAACCTTTTCCCTCACCACCCATCACCATCACCAGCGGCATCTTCAGGTCGAGCGTATAAAGGCTCTGAGCACCCTCCCCCGCCATCCCGACCAGCCAGAAACCCGACTCTTGCAAGGCAGACAGGGTTCGCGACAGATTAGTCACGGTACAGACCGGAACACGTGACGCCGATCCGGCAGACGCCTTGCGTACGGTGGCATTGACCGGACAGGCATTATCCTTGGGCAGAATCACCGCATCGACCCCCGCCGCTTCCGCACTGCGCAGACAGGCACCGAGATTATGAGGATCAAGCACACCATCCAGCACCAGCAGGAAGCCGCGACCTGCCAATTGCGCCAGAATCGTCTCGAAGTCTTGCTCGGGAAAGTCGCGCAGCAAGCCGCCAACGCCCTGGTGCTTGTCGGTGTTCAGTCGTCGCCCCAATGCCGTACTCCGCCATTCATTCACTGGCAAATGCTGTTCTGCGGCCTTTTGCAGTAACGGCGCGACACGGTCATCGGTCCTTCGCTCAATCGCCACCCAGAGTTCCAGCAATTCTTGCGAATCCAGTGCGGCGCTGACCGCATGGATACCATAGAGGGATTCTTCAGTCACCCGGCACTCCCGCCAACATCGTGAAAACTTCAGAATTGCGCTGGGAGGGCCGCACACAAGGCAGGCCGACGCGAGCGAAAGCGGTGGCCTCGTCAGGCGCCGGGGCCTGGTCCCAACCGGGCAGTCTGCGGCACGCCGCGACAAACCCGACCGGCCCCGTATGGGCGATCTGTGCGAAGCCCAGGAACTCGGTCGGGGCCTGATAAAATTTTACCCCGATACCGTCCTGACTCCATGCCTCCCGCTGCCCGGAAACAGACCCCACAAACAGGGGGCTGGCAGCAGCCAGCGCGACATCCCACTCGCCGGGCGTTAACACGCCCTCGCGGAGAAACTCCAGGCGCGGTAACGGCCATTCACCCCGCCGCAATGGGCCGGTACGCTGCAACTGCCACCCCTGTCTTGCAGCCCAGACAAAAACGCGCGACTCCAGATCCAGATACGCCGATAACGGTAACATCATGAACTGAACGCCACTCGCAAGGAACCGTCAAAAGGCGCAATTATCATATCGGGTCAGAAGCTGTCGAAAATATCGTCAACGATATTATCCGCCACCGCGAAACCCGCACCCAGGCCCAAACCGGTCATGACATTACCCAGGAACCCGCTGCCCATACCCGGCTGTCCCTGCATGGGCGCATTCCAGGGACGCTGCTGCTGCCCCATCCCTTGCGTCTGCATTTCCAACTGCTGGATACGCTGGGCCATCTGCTGCAGCATCATTCCCACATTCTGCTGCTGTTGTTGCAGGTTCATGGCCAAGCTGCGCAATTCCATACTGATTTCGCGTCCGGTCATTTTATCCGGTGCCATGGCGTTCACCCGTCCAGCGACCTGCTGCAAGGTCTGCAGGTTGTTCTGGGTCTGCTGCTGCAACTGATTATATTGTTGATCCAACATTGAGTAGTCCATGATGCGCTCCTGATTTCGTAAAGATAATACCCATTGATTAGATGGGCGGAAAGCCTGCGCAGTTCCACAACCACGGTGATCTGCGCAACTACTCCTGCAAGCGAATACGCCGCTCCCAGGCACGCCATACCCCGCGCGCCAACAACACCAGAATAGGTCCGATAATCAGGCCGATCAAGCCGAAGGCTTCCGCGCCACCAAGAATACTAAAGAACACCAGAAAGAAGGGAGCCTGCGTCTGCGATCCGGTGAGTAGTGGGCGCACCACCAGATCCGCCACGGTGATGACGATAAGCCCCCAGGCGAGAACGAGCAAACCAGCGATCCAATGCCCCGTAAAAGTGAGCCAGAGGGTGGCGGCGCCGACTACGGCCGTGGCACCAAAAGGAATTGGCGATATCAATGCGGTAGCAACCAACCAAAGGGGCCACATGCTTAGTCCCGCTACAGCGTAAGCGATACCGATAAACATGCCCTCTACCACACCCACACCAATGAGACCGATCAGTACCGAACGCGCCGCATCCCGGCAGGCGGCCAAATATCGATCGCCACGATCACGGCCCCAGAATTGTGTAGCCCCCAGGTACAATGCCTCCGTGAGACGCTCGCCATGCAGAGCCAGTGCAAACACGGTCAGTGCGGCAAAAAACGTATGCAACGTGAATATCCAGAGCTGACCCAAAGAATTGGTGATGAGGCTGGAATGCGCACTGAGCAGGGCAGAGAGATAAGCACCGTTCAGCCCATGCAAATGGCTGAGCAACCAGTGACCAACATAGGGAATCTGCAGCACCTCGGGTGGCACCTCGACGAGCGGACCACCTGACTGCCAGCGGAAGATGAGTAGTGCCACCTGGGGCAGTACAGAATCAACGATAATGACCGCAGGAATAATGATAATCGCGACCCACGCCAGGGCGTGTATAAGCGAGCCCAGCCAGCGTGGGAGATGAAAACCCCGCTCCAGGCGCAACTGCCAAGGCCAGCCCACTGTGGTCAGCACCGCCCCCATCAGCAAGGGGCCGGCAAATGGGCTGAGGGTGTATGCGGCGCCAGCGTAAACCAGCAGCAACACGAACATGCCCCAGTTAGCATAGCCTGATGGCTCTTGGCTTTTTTGCACTCCTGTTCCCCTAATGCGCACTCCACGATGGAGTGCAAAACTACCATAGTGCCGCGCCGATGAGAATGCGCATAAGCGTCAGAAAAACCGGCAAGATTGATCAGTCAGTGAAGATGAATACCGGCGCGGTCCCAGACCGGTTCGACACCGTCGGGCAGCGGTGGCAGATGGCCGATGGCCGTGTGACCAAAATTCGGGCCATGAAAGTCGGAACCGACCGAACCCGCCATACCCAGTTGCCTGGCGAGACACCCCAGATGCTCGCGATCTCCCGCCGCCTGGCTGCCGGAGCAGACCTCAAGGCCGATGCCTCCGGCCTCCCGGAACTCGGTGAGCAAAGCACGCAGCCGGGTACCGCTGAGCTTGTAGCGACCGGGGTGGGCCAGAACGGCGGATCCACCTGCCGCGTTGATCCAGCCAATCGCTTCGGGCATGGAAATCCAGTCGCTGGGCACGTAGGCTTTACAACCGCGCCCAAGATATTTGCCAAAGGCCTCGTTCGTGTCTGCGCAATGTCCCTCACGCACCAGCCAGCGCGCAAAATGGCTACGCCCCACCATGCGGCTACCCGCCATCGCTCGCGCTCCGGCTTCTGCGTCAGAAATACCGGCATCTTCTAATAGACGCCCGATTTCTAAGGCGCGCCAATCGCGGAAGGCCATAATCCGACTCAAACCGCCCTGTAGAATGTTATTCTCTGGGTCTATAAAAAGGCCGACAATATGGATGCCTTGGGTGTTCCATTCGCTGGAGACTTCAACGCCCGGGACCAGCTGAATATCCAGTGCCGTCGCCTGCACACGGGCCTCCTCAAGCCCCGCGGTGTTGTCATGGTCAGTCAGCGCCATGACGCGCACCCCAGCCGCATGCACCCGCCGCACCAGATCGGTGGGCGTCATGGTGCCATCGGAGGCCAGCGAGTGCATATGCAAATCAATAAGAGAAACGGGGTATTGGTGCGACATAGGGAAAATTCCTGAATAAAGAGGATACCGCTTGCTGCGGAACCCGACACCATTCCATGTTAGCATAACACGCTCGACTTCATCGGGCATATCGGAGGCAGCAGTGGCTCTTATCCTGGACATCCCAGGCGCACAGAAGCGCTTTGAACAATACGCCAACCCCATCCTCAGTGCCTTTGCCGAGAGCGGCATTGCCACCGGAGAGCAGATCACCCCGCCAATGATTGTGGACGCCCTACGCCAGCTTTTCACGCTGCTGGCAACAGAAGTTGCGTCCTGGGACCCCGCACTGCCCGACGACGAGCCGGAGCGTATCGGCGATCTGACCATCGGCCTACTGATGGATCTCGCTACCTGGGCTGACCGCCTCGGGGAGCGTCAGGCGAAAACCGCCCTGGAAATGATCACCGTCAGTATCGCTGCATGGGTATGTAATCAACACGGCGCCATCCACACGCTGGAGCCTATCGTCAACGGTCTGGCCATTCTGGCCAATAGTCGCGTTGAGACCGACGAACTGCGTTCCCTGGCCCAATTGATGGGCCAAGTGAAAGAAGCCGCATCCGCAGACTACGCCACCGACCTGGATGGCGCCGACCCGCGCCGTCCCTGGCGTATTCTGCTGCTGAACTGGGGCATCACGGCAACCCGTGCCCAGGACCCTGCAGAAATGCGCAGCGCTTTTGCGGCACTCCTCCGTCACTTGCCTGTCGACGCGGCGCTTTTCTTTCAGGAAGGACGCCAGCAGGTGGCTCAGGGTGATTTTCCGGATGAGGTGAGGGCAGTCATGGAGGAAGCGGCAGAAGGTGCCGGACGAAGTCTGCGTCTGCACTAAGTCGCCATAAAATGGCCAGGACATCGGTCAGCCCCGGCCATTAATATCTATATATCTATATCACCCACGCAGGCTCCTACGATGGGCGCTGTGCTCAGAGTTCTTTGCCGTGATGCGCCAGAAAGTCGGCAACTCCCTCACTGGTTGGCTTCATACCGGCTTTGCCCTTCTCCCACTGTGCCGGGCAAACTTCTCCGTGTTCTTCAGAGAATTGCAATGCGTCCACCATACGGAGCATTTCGTCAATGTTGCGGCCCAAGGGTAAATCGTTGATTACCTCGTGCCGCACCACGCCTTCGCGATCGATCAGGAAAGAGCCGCGCAGCGCCACTTCATCATTGAGCAGAACGTCATAATTGCGTGCGATGCTTTTAGAGAGATCCGCCACCATAGGGAGTTTGATGTGACCAATGCCGCCCTTCTCTTCCGGCGTGTTCTTCCAGGCCAGATGGGTGAACTGGGAGTCCACGCTACAGGCGATGACCTCAGTATTGCGGGACTTGAAATCATTCAGGCGATTATTAAAGGCGAGAATTTCAGACGGACATACGAAGGTAAAGTCGAGCGGGTAAAAGAACAGAACCGCATACTTCCCTTTAATATACTGAGAAAGTTGAAAATTCTCGTTGATGCCATTATCAGCCATGACTGCGGGGGCCACGAAATCGGGAGCAGCTTTGCCTACTAATACAGCCATCGTAATTCTCCTTTGTTGAGCTAACGGGATAAAGTCCAGATTTTTACTATAGCGAACTTTTCCTGATTTCGCCAAACATCTGATCGATTCGGACGCATGCAAGCCCCCTGTGGGCAGCACGCCCGCCTTAGGCTAGAATAGGCGCCCAGCCCGCCGGATGATTCCGGCCGTAACCCCGTAACCCTTTGACTAAAATGTGAGGAGCCCGGCCCCCATGACATACGTGGTGACTGAATCTTGTATCAAATGCAAATACACAGACTGTGTGGATGTCTGCCCAGTGGACTGTTTCCGCGAAGGGCCTAATTTTCTGGTCATTGATCCGGATGAGTGCATAGACTGCACGCTCTGCGAGCCAGAATGTCCTGCCGGTGCCATTTTCCGCGATGATGACCTGCCCGCAGGTCAGGAAGAATTTGAGGAAATCAATGCCCGCCTCGCCAAGATCTGGCCAGCCATTATTCACAAGAAAGCGGCGCCCGAAGATGCTGACGCCTGGCTGGAAGTAAAAGATAAACGGGGTCTGCTCGAAGAGTGAGTGACGCTGACGCGCCCGCCGCGTTGCGTTCTCCCAGCTTTCGCCGGCTCCTCGGCCTGATCAGCGCGTACCGGGGCCGCATATTCCTCGCTATGCTCTTCATGGTGATTTCTGGCGCAGCCACCGGTGGGGTGGCTTATATGATCAAGCCGGTCCTTGACCGGATATTCATCGACCGCAGCGCCAGCATGCTCATCTGGCTGCCCTTGGGCGTCATAATGATCTACGCCGTTAAAGGTGGCGCCGATTACGTACAAGCCATCACCCTCGTACGCACCGAAGAAGATGTATTGCGCGGTCTGCGTGAACGCCTTTTCGCCCATACCCTGCGCCTACCCCTAGGCACCCTTATCGACAGCAGCCACGGCAGCACTCTGTCGCGAATGAGTCTGGACCTGACTTTATTGCAGCAGGGCCTTTCGGTGCTGGCGCGCTTCTTTCTTTCCACCTTCCAGATCATCGCGCTCATGGCGGTAGTGTTTTACATGAGCTGGAAGCTGGCGCTGATCAGTTTTATCACCCTGCCCATCGCGTTTTATCCCCTGATTCGTTTCGGCCAGAAGCTGCGCCAGCGCGGCGAGCGTCAACAAGAGCAGATGGGCCAGATCATGGAGCAGTTTTCTCAAAGTCTGCGCGGCGCCGAAGTGATCAAAAGTCAGGGTGGTGAAGACTTTGAGGCGAAGCGCTTCAGCATTCAGGCGCGTCACTACTTCGATCTGATGATGCAGATTGCCCGCATCCAGAAGGCGACGGTTCCGATTATGGAGATGATCGCGGCGCTGGGTATTGCGGTCATCATCTATCTGGGAGGCAGTCAGGTGGTGAATGGCGGGATGACGACGGGGGCCTTTTTCAGCTTTCTGACGGCGCTGGGGATGATTTATGAGCCCCTGCGCCAGCTCTCCTCGGCCAACAATCAACTACAACAAGGTCTTTCTGCCGCGGACCGGCTATTCGCCTGGCTGGATCAACCGGCAGAAGCCAGCCAGCGCTCCCCAACGCCACGTCCCTGGGGCACCTGGCAATGCCACGATCTCAAGTTACAGTTGGGGGGCGAAGCGATTTTACGCGGCCTTCATATCACGCTCCCCCCGCTCACGACGACGGCCATCGTTGGCCCCAGTGGCGGCGGCAAAACCAGCCTGGTACGGGTGTTACTCGGCTTGTTGCCGCCCAGCGGGGGAGAGATTACGGTAGCCGGACAGTCCATCCGCGATCTCCTCGCCGGCGACTATCGCGGCTATTTCAGCTTTGTCGCCCAAGAGCCGGTACTGTTCACCGGGACCGCCCTGAGCAATATCGCCTATGCCGATGCGCAACCCGATCATGAACGCGCCGAGGCGTCCGCGCGGCAAGCGCACGCCTGGGATTTTTTAGCCCCCATAGGGGGGCTGGAAACAATGATCAAAGGCAATGGCGGCAATCTTTCCGGTGGGCAGCGCCAACGGCTCGCCATCGCCCGGGCGCTCTACCTGGATCGCCCGGTGCTGGTCCTTGACGAAGCCACCAGCAACCTCGACAGCGAAAGTGAAGAACGCATCGCGGAAACCCTCAGCGCCCTTCATGGCCGAAAAACCATCATCATCGTGGCGCACCGCCCGCGCACCACCCGCCTCGCTGACCAGATCATCCACCTGGAGCGCGGGCAGATCGTGGCGGGAGGGCAGGGACAAGGGACAACATAAGAGGGCTCCAGACGTGTCAGTCAGAAAGTCTCGCGCAACGATTGCGCAGAGCGGCCAAGGCCACAGACAGACGCCGATCACCATCGGCATCCGGTGTCGGACCATAACGCTGGGCCAGATAGATTTCACGCACAGATTCCCGCTGATCCTCTGGCAACCGCTGCCAGAACAAACTCTCCACTCCCGGTCGCTCGTCTTTTAATCCCACAGTACGCAAAGCGCGCAGCGCGCGCTGGCGCCAATATCCGACATCCCTACCCGCCCGATAGCGGCGCCACAATATCCATGCCATCAGCAGCGAAGCACTGACCACTCCCAGCGACCAGTAAGTCAGCGTCGCGTGTCGATACCACCCCCGTGCTTTCGGCCAGTGTGGCGCATAGGCAGACGACTGCGCAATCTGCATGATTCGCGTACCCGCCGACGTCCAGAGAGCGCGCTGTTTGGCCGGCGTCAGGTCGATAACCATATTAAGCCACTGCCATTGCATCCAGTCCCAGAGTTGTAGCGCCCCAGGCACTACCGCGGGGGCTAATATACCGGTCTTGCTGCCACCCTGACCAGATATCGTCGCCGGCGTCGCATCCAGGCGTACCCAACCTTGTCCCGGTAGCCAAGCCTGCACCCAGGCATGGGCCATGCTCTGCCGCACAATCCAATAGTTACCCGCCGGGTTATACTCGCCACCGTGATACCCCATCACCACCCGTGCCGGAATTCCGTCCAAGCGGAGCAGCAGAGCCAATCCCCCGGCGTAGTATTCGCAAAAACCCGTATGGGTATGGAGCAAAAAATCCGCCATGCTTTGCCCATGGGGATAACCTGCTGGCTCCTGCAGGCTGTACCGGAAAGAAGAGCCATGAAACCAGTGCAGCAGGCGCTGCACCACCACAGCATCGCTGCCACCCGCAAAATGCGCCGCCAGTGCCCGTAGTTTCGGACTCGTCGTGTCGGGCACCTGCAAAGCTGCGGTGCGCTCCGCCGCAGAGAGCACACGTGGTGCGGCAGGTGCAGACCAGACCATATAGCGTATGGGCAAGCCGGAGGCCTTGTTCAGACGCAAGACACCACCTGCCTGCTGCCGGTAGGTAACTGGAATATTCAGACGATAAGGCGTAGCTAAGGCAAACAGATAATCACTATTATCCGGGCTTAGAACGATTTCCTGTCGAATGCCCGTGGTTCCGGTGCCGACACCTGTAGATGCAGCACCTCGCACCCTGGCGACAGGTGAATCCGCTATCCACGTCCGGCCTTCATCGCGCCAAAGGATCGCTCCCACCCAATATAAATCCTCCGGATCGGCCGACTGCGGAATGATCTGTGCCCGGAAAGCCGTGGTGGAGTCGAGGGCCAAGCGGGTAATACTGTCAGGCGACAAATCCGCGCTGAAACCCGAATGCGCCGCCCCCTGTGGTGGTGTCCAGGCCCAGAGCGGCGTCGGCGTGCGCGGCAACATCAGAAAAAAAATGGCCGTCACTGGCAACAGCATCAGCAGAAAGATCAGACTAAAGGCCAGCATATAGCGGAAATCCCGCCAGTGCAGCCCTTCTAATGCGCGCGCTACCGCTGCATCGGCCAGGGGCTGCCAAAGTAATCCCAGCAAGGACAGATATAAGGCCGCCAATAGAAAAATACCGAGCAGAACATCCACGCGCAGCCACGCAGCCACCCCCATACCCAGCAGCACCAGCGCCGCCACCTGATAAAAGTCGCGCTGACTGCGTATTTCCAGTGCCTTCACCGCCAGCAGCACCAGCACTGCCTGACTGGCCATCGCCAGCCAGTTGCCCCATCCGGTCAGCAGCAACGCCAGCGTCAGCAGAAAAAGGCCCAGCATCCAGCGTTGCGCCGCACTAAACCAGGGCAGGCGCCCATGCCAAGCCCCATACAGCCCTAAACCGGTCGCCGCGATCCAAACCACTGTGGCCCAGAGCGCCGCCTCCGAACCCAGCGCGAGGAGCAAAAAGACACCCATCAACGCCGCCAGTAAGGAGCTCACAATACGCGCGGGAAACCGCAGCCCAGGCGTCATCAGCCCCCCCTTCCCGGATGCGGCAAGCGCCGCAACCATTGTCCGGCCATGCGCAGCCCCAGAGGCAGGGGAGCACGCTGCTCGACCTCCCGGAATATCGGTAAAGGAGGCTGTTGCGCCAGCAGCAGCAAGGCTTGATCCAGGCCCGATCTTCCGCGACCCGTAATCATCCCGCCAGGCATCCGTAGTTGCCACGCCCAGCCCCGTTCCAACGCGATGTCCAGCGCCGCGCGGAGTATTTGCAGGCGCTGCTCCACTGGCCAGTGTTGCAGCGCCGCATCTTCCCAGTCGAGCAAGATCCGTCGCTGCCCTGCCTCCTCCCGCTCCCGGGTAGGCAAGCGCAACTCCCCCTGCGCGCCTAAAGACCAGTCCACCCGACGCCAGACTACAGCACCCAGCCCTTCTCCGGGCAGACGCTCCCGCACCCAGAGCAGATCACCGCTGCCACCGGGCTCACCCCCTTCAGCCTCCTGCTGACCCAGATCTGCCGGCAGCAACGATGGCTCGCCCGCGGTGGGAGCCACCCAGGGCTGGTCCGCTGACTCCACCGTCAGGTGCAGACCTCGCCAGACAAAAGCAAAGGGAAAGGCGGAACCCATCCGTAGAGGGGGTAAGGGCGGCTGACCGCGTAGCGGCGGGTGCCAGGGCAGCGCAACCAAGGCTTGCTGACGCGCGCCCACCCGAGTCAGAGTGCATTGCGCATCACCCAGACGCAGTTCCAGCAGCCACAGGGGCCAGGGGCGTGGATTATAAATGCGCAGGAGCAGGTCGCCCTGCTCTCCTGCGGTAAAAATCTGGCCGGGCAGCACAGCGGCATGCACCCGCCAGAGGTTGCCGATGGCGACAAAACCGGAAAGCACCATGATGGCCAGCATCATGGAAACCAGCAAGAACAAGACATTATTACCGGTGTTCACGGCAGAAAAGCCGAGGGCCAGGGTCAGCCCGACAAAGACCTTACCAGGACGGGAAAGACGTACCTCCCGCCGTTTGCGACTCACGGACCAAAACCCCAGGTATCCTGCATCAGCAGTGCCGTCAGTTCATCGCCGCCCAGCGATGCGCTGGACAGCAAACGATGTCCCAGCACCGGTACCGTCACCGCGCGCAGATCATCGGGTGTCACAAAATCCCGGCCCGCCAGAAAAGCCCAGGCCTGTGCGCTCGCCTTGAGCGCCAGCAAACCTCGTGGCGACAACCCAGTCCGCACCCGCGCGTCCTCACGACTGCGTTGCGCCAGAGCCAAAAGCATTTCCTGTAGTTCCGGACTCAGGAATACCGCCGCAACCGCTGCCTGCCACTGGCGCAGCAGCGCGGCATCGGCCAAGGCTTGCAGATCGGCGGGCCGTCGATTTTCCCCAGCCAACAACCGCCGCTCCGCCTCGCGACTCGGATAGCCCAGCGACAGACGCAGCGTAAAGCGGTCCAGTTGACTCTCCGGCAGCGGGAAGACTCCAGCGTGCTCCTGCGGATTCTGGGTGGCGATCACAAAAAAGGGCTTGGGCAGCGGAAAGCTCTGCCCATCCGCCGAAACCTGTCCTTCTGCCATGGCTTCCAGCAGGGCCGACTGACTGCGTGGCGAAGCCCGGTTGATTTCATCCATCAGTACTACGGCATGAAAAATCGGACCCCGATGAAAGGCGAAGCGTTGCTCGCGCGGATCGAAGAGACTGCTCCCCAAGATATCCCCCGGCAGCATGTCCGCCGTCATCTGCACCCGCGTAAAATCCAGACCCAGCAGACGCGCCAATCCCAGTGACAAAGTCGTCTTGCCCACCCCCGGAACATCTTCCACCAGCACATGCCCGCCGGCCAGAAAGCCGGATAGAATCAGGCGCAGCGCCCGTTCTTTATCGAGCAATACCTCACCGAGCGCGTCCAGCAGACTCGCCGGAGATACCGTCATTGTGCGGCCGCCACATCCAGGTGCCGCGCCGCCAGCGCCTCATCCAGCCGCCCCACCGGCAGATGGTGGGGCGCTTCACGCAAAAGTTCCGGTTGCGCCAGTGCCTCCTGACGAATCTGCGCCATGACCGCCACAAAACGGTCCAGGGTTGCCTTGCTTTCCGTCTCCGTCGGCTCAATCAGCAAACACTCGGGCACCAGTTGCGGGAAGTAGATGGTCGGCGCGTGAATCCCGAAATCCAGCAAACGCTTGGCCACATCCAGCGCCCGGATGCCCGTCGCTTTCTGCAAGTCACTGACCGTCAGGATGAACTCGTGGCTGGCTCGTCGCTCCGGAAAAGCCGCCTGATAACCCACCCGCTGCAATTCCTTGAGCAGGTAGTTGGCATTGAGCGCGGCATAAGCCGATACCCGACCTACCCCTACCCGACCCAGACGGCGTAGATAGGCATGGGCACGCAGCAGCACACCGACATTACCGCCATGGGCACTGAGCCGACCGATGCTCTGGGGTAAATCACCCTCGTCCAACCAGCGCAGAGCACCCTCTTCGGAGCGAGTCACCATGGGCAGGGGCAGAAAGGGTCGCAGGCGTTCCTGCACCGCCACCGCACCCGCACCTGGCCCGCCGCCGCCATGGGGTGTCGCAAAAGTCTTGTGCAGATTCAAGTGCATCACATCAAAGCCCATCTGGCCCGGCTGCACCCGTCCGAGAATGGCATTCAGGTTGGCGCCGTCATAATAGAGCAGCCCCCCCGCCCCATGAACGCGCGCGGCAATATCCGCTATCCGTCGCTCAAACACCCCCAATGTGGAGGGATTGGTCAGCATAATTCCTGCCACATCCGGCCCCAGATGCTGATCTAAAAAGGCCATGTCCAGATCACCGTCAACCAGATTGGGAATTTCCACCACCGCAAACCCCGCCATCTGGGCACTGGCCGGATTGGTGCCGTGCGCCGCCGCAGGAATCAGCATTTTCCGCCGTTCATGGTCTCCGCGCGCCGCATGATAGGCGCGGATCATGGCGACACCGGCCAACTCGCCCTGGGCGCCCGCCGCCGGGGTCAGACTCACCGCCGCCATGCCGGTTACCGCCGCCAGCCATTCCTGCAACTCCCAGAGCACCTGCAGAAGTCCCTGCATGGCTGGTGCCGGCGTGTCCGGATGCAGGCGCGCGAAGCCCGGCAGCGAGGCCATGGTATGGGCAATCCGCGGATTATATTTCATGGTGCAGGAGCCCAGTGGATAAAACTGGGTGTCGATGGAAAAATTCTTCTGCGACAGGCGGGTATAGTGACGCAGCACCTCCAGTTCCGCCGGGTTGGGCAGATTCAGGGGTGCCTTCCGCAGTAGCTCCGCCGGGATATCGGACGGCAACTCCACCGCCGGAAAATGGTGATCGTGATCGAAAATGGAATCGCTCATAAGGTCTCCAGCACAGAGGTCAGGGCATCGCGATACGCCAGCAGATCGGCCTCATCCAGCAGTTCCGTGGCGCACACCAGCAGATCGCCAGCCTCCCCCATCCCCCAGTCAGAGAGCGGGAGTCCCGCCAGCAGACCGTGGCCCAGCAGCGCATCCCGCACCGCCACGGCAGCATGTGGCAAACGCAGCACAAACTCGTGGAAGAAAGGTCCGCCGTAAGGCAGGCGCACCCCCGGCACGACCGTCAACAGTTCCCGCAGCCGTACGGCACGTTCATGACATAGCACCGCCGTCCGTTGCAAGCCATGCCCGCCCAGCGTTGCCATGTGAATGGTGGCCGCCGTCACCATCAGGCCCTGATTGGTGCAGATGTTGCTCGTCGCCTTACCGCGGCGAATATGCTGCTCCCGCGCCTGCAAGGTCAGACAAAAGCCCGCCCGGCCCTGTCCGTCCACGGTTTTGGCGACCAGCCGTCCCGGTAACTGCCGCACATGGGCCTTGCGGCAGGCGAGAAAACCAAAGTACGGCCCACCGCCGGTCAGGGGAATGCCCAGCGGCTGCCCTTCGCCCACCGCCATATCCGCGCCCTGTGTGCCCCAATCCCCCGGCGCCTTCAGCAAAGCCAAAGCCAGGGGATTGACCACGGCGATGGCCAACAGACCATGGCCATGGGCCCAGTCGGTCAGCACATCCACGGACTCCAGCAAACCCAGGGCGTTACTCTGAGGAATGATCAGCGCCGCCGCATCCCCCGCCTCCGCAGGTAATACCAGAGTGCCGGCAACGCGGTCATAAGGCACCGTCACCAAACGGATCTGTTGCAGGCCGAGAATGCTATCCAAAACCCGCCGCCAACCCGGCAGCAGATTCTCCGGTACCAGAATAGATTTATCATCGCCCTGACCGCCCTGAATACGCAACGCCATCAGGCAGGCCTCCGCCAGCCCCGAGGCCCCGTCGTAAAGCGAGGCATTGCTCACCTCCAATCCGGTCAGCCGCGTGATAAAGCTTTGGTATTCATAAACGACCTGCAGCGTACCCTGGCTGGCTTCCGGCTGATACGGCGTATAGGCGGAATAAAATTCGCCGCGTCCGGCGATCTCCCAGACGATGGCTGGGATGTGGTGGGCGTAAGCGCCCCCCCCCGCAAAGCAGCGCAACGGCGCGTTGCTCAGGGCTCGCCCCTCCAGTTCGCGGCGCAGAGCCATCTCCGACAGCCCTTCGGGCAAGGCCATATCCTGCACTTGCAAATTGGGCGGGATTTCATCAAATAGCTGGTCGAGGCTGTCAACGCCGACGGCGGCCAACATGGCCGCCGTCTCCAACCCATCGTGGGGAATATAGGGCATTTACTCAAGACTCCGTTAATTTAGCATAAGCTGCCGCATCCAAAAGTCCGGCCCAGGCTGCGGCGTCGGCCTCGACCACCATAATCCAGCCCTGACCATAGGGGTCTTCATTGAGCCACTGTGGGTTATCCCCCAGTCCGTCATGACGCTCCATCACCGTGCCATTGACGGGCGCATACAAATCCGCCGCCGCCTTGACCGACTCCAGCACGCCGCAGACTTCACCACCATGAATCGCCTTACCGATATCAGGCACTTCCACATACACCAGATCCCCCAGCAATTCCTGGGCATGATCGGTAATCCCCACCCGATAGCGTCCGCCCCCCAGGTCTTCGACCCACTCATGGGTATCGCTGTAACGCAACGTCTCCGGAATCTTGCTCATGCCGCATGCTCCTCAGGAAAAGAAAAAGTTGCCACGCCTTGCCGCCAGAAAGGCGGCTTTACCACCAGAGCCGGACGCCGCGCCCCGCGCACCACAACGGCGCATGTGGCCCCCGGCTCCAGCGCCGCATCCACGCGGGCCAGCGCGATGCCGCACTGCAGGCTGGGCGAGAAAATACCGCTGGTGACCACCCCACAAGGCTGCCCCGCCGCATCTTCCACCGCATAACCATGACGGGGAATCCCCTCACGCATCGCCAGGCCGATCAATTTGGCGCCACTCCCCGCGGCCAACTGTGCCTCCAGTGCGGTTCGCCCCAGGAAATCCCGCCCTGCGGCACGTAAATCCACCGTCCAGGCCAAATTACTCGCGTAAGGCGAAACCGCCGTCGTCATATCCTGGCCGTAAAGATCCAGTCCCGCTTCCAGACGCAGGCTATCCCGTGCCGCCAACCCGGCTGGACACACCCCGGCGGCCACCAGCCGATTCGCCAGGCCCGGCAACAAAGTATTCGCAGCGATCACTTCGACCCCATCTTCACCGGTATAACCTGTGCGCCCGACGAAGAAATCACCCTGCTCCAATGCGTGAAAAACCGGCAACTCCGCCAATGCGGACATGCCCAAGGCCGCCGCCGCCATGACTCGCGCTGTGGGACCCTGTACCGCCAGAATTCCCAGATCCGGCCGCTTCTGCAGGGTCACCCGCCAGCGGTGGGCATCCACCAGGGCCTGCAGGTGCGCCGTGTCCGCCTCCGCCCCCCCTGCATTCAGCACAATCCGATACCTACCATCTCCACGATGGGTGACGATCAGATCGTCAATAATCCCGCCATCGCCTTGCAGCATCGTGCTGTACAGCGCCTTGCCCGGCACCGCATCCAGCTTCGCCACATCGTTGGCCAAGGCATAGCGCAGCAACGTCCGCGCATCCGCTCCGCCCAGATCCAAAGGCCGCATGTGCGACACGTCAAAAAACCCCGCCGCCTGCCGCACCGCCTCATGCTCCGCCAATTGCGAACCGTAGTTCAGAGGCATTTCCCAACCAGCGAAGTTCACCATGCGCGCGCCATGCGCGACATGCCAGTCATAAAGCACCGTGCGCCGTGCTGAGATCGTGCTCATAAAACGACCGCCGCCACGCCCGACACCTCTGCAATGAGCGCTGCCCACTTTGTCTTATTCATGCCGTCCCTCTTTGATGCTTGCGATTAGTCCCGGAAGTTGTTGAATTGTATTGGCAGACCAAAATCGTGCCCCCGCAGCGCGGCAATAGCGGCCTGCAGCTCGTCCCGGCTCTTGCCGGACACCCGCAACTGGTCTCCCTGAATACTGCCCTGCGCCTTGAACTTACCGTCCTTCAAGAACTTGATCATGCGCTTGGACACTTCTGTCTCCAGCCCGACTTTCAGGCCCAACACCTGCCGCTCCATCCCACCCGCCGCAGACGCCACTTTACCCACATCCAGGGCCTTCAAATCCACCCCGCGCTTCACCATGCGCATCGAGAGCAAATCGATCATCTGTCCCAGCTTGTATTCATCCTCAGCGACCAGGATGATCTCCTTCTCCTTGCGCTCCATCGACGCCTTGCTGCCCTTAAAGTCATAGCGGGTGTTTATTTCCTTGACCGTTGTATGCAGGGCATTATCCACTTCCTGCATATCCACTTCAGACACCACATCAAAACTTGGCATAGCAATCTCACTTCAACTGTGTGTGGGAATAAGGAGCATGGGTGTGACCCTCGCGCCCCCCGGCACGGCAGCCTGGGCAATCGGTCACCCAGCGCGCGCCCGCAAGGGTGACCTCTTTTTTCCAGAAAGGCGCGCTGGTTTTCAGGAGATCGATCAAAAAACGGCAGGCATCAAAGGCCGCCGCCCGGTGCCGCGACCATACCGCCACCATCACAATGTTGTCCTGGGGCGCCAGATGCCCATAACGATGAATAATCAGACTACCGAGAATATCATAGCGCCGGGCTGCCTCGGCACTGATGCGCTCCAGCTCGCGCTCCGTCATCCCCGGATAATGCTCGATCTCCATGGCCAAAATATCCGCCGCCTCACTATAATCGCGCACCGTCCCGGTAAAAGTAACCGAGCCACCCGCTCCGGCAATGGCATCCACTGGATAAGCCGCCATCTCCGCCATGGGCTCGAAATCTTCCTGTTGAACTTTAATAATCAAAACTAACCACCTGTTACTGGTGGGAAAAATGCTACCTCATCGCCATCATGTACCACCCCAGAGAAAGGTACATGCTGCAAATTCACCGCTGCCAGCAGATGCGCGTCTTGCAGAAGCACACCGGTCTCGTCTTCCGCCAGCGACAACACCTCCTCCACCGTTACGCCCCCCTCCGGCATCAGCAAGGATATTTCCCCCACTCCAACACGCTCGCGCACGCTGGCAAAAAACTTCACATAGATCATGAAAAAAACACCTCAGCAAGAAGCAAAATGATAAGCCTGCACGCGCCAGCCAGCAACCATATCCGAAATCTTTACAGCTATCGTCTTTCCGCCTATCTTTGCGCCATGGAAACCTTCTTCAGTCACTACCTGCTTTTCCTCGCCGACACCGTCACCATCGTGGTCGCCTTACTTATCGTTGCGGGCGGCATCACCGCTATCGCCATGAGCAGACGTAAAAACCCCACATCAGGGCAGGTGCAGGTCAGCGACCTGCGCAAACAACTGGAACAATCCAGCGAAAACGTCCAGCAATACCGGCTGGATAAAAAAGCCCTGAAAGTCCATCAAAAGGCCCTCAAAAAAGACCGCAAAGACAAGGCTAAAGATCCCGTTACCGAAAGCTGTACTTATCTGCTCGATTTTAAGGGCGACATCCGCGCCTCTGCCGTCAGCGCCCTGCGTGAAGAAATCTCCGCCATTATTCAGGCCAGCAAACCCGGCGATACCGTCCTGCTCCGCTTAGAAAGCGGCGGCGGCATGGTCAATACCTACGGCCTCGCAGCGGCCCAGATATTGCGCCTGCGCGCCGCCAAAATCCATGTCACGGCACTGGTCGACGCTGTCGCCGCGAGTGGCGGCTACATGATGGCCGTCACTGCCGACCGCATTGTCGCCAGTCCTTTTGCCCTCATCGGCTCCATTGGCGTGGTCGCACAGATTCCCAACTTCCACCGCTGGCTGCAAGACCGCAACATCGACTGGGAACAGTTCACCGCAGGCAAATTCAAACGCACGGTCACCCTGTTCGGCGAAAATACCGACAGCGGCCGAGCCAAGCTGCGCGAAGAACTGGAAGAAACCCATGCCCTGTTCCGCGAATTTGTACAGCAGTACCGTCCACACCTGGAGTTAGAGCAGGTGGCCACCGGCGAGGCCTGGCTGGGGAGCAAGGCTTTACAACTAGGACTGGTAGATCAGCTCGCCACCAGCGACGAAATTATCCTGGAAGCGGCACAAAAGGGCAAAGTGCTCACCCTCCATTACCAGCGCCAAAAGACATTCCCCCAACGTCTCGGCCTCGCCGCCCAGCAAAGCTGGGACAAACTCTGGCAAACACCACATTAACCGTTGCTCTTCCGTACCGATACCCGCTTCTGCCACGCCATTATCGCGTCGACAACTTCCTGGTCAAAGTCCATGATTTCATGCTCCTTGACCAGTTGTTTCGCCGCCTGCACCTGCGTATTAATCCGCCAGGTTCGTGAAATATTCTGGAAATAGGGGTCGGTATCCAGATAGCAATTTTCTTGAGCTAAGGCACGCTTCAATTTGAGTGGCTTACCTTCTTCAGCATGGCACAGTACGGTTTTTGAATTAATTTCTGTTACAGTATACGCCCGTAGTGCCGTTATAGTCCCGCTGTAAGGCACATGCTCCACAACCCAAAACTCATCCCCCACTTCGGCATCGGCGAAATCCAGATATTTACCGTATGCATTTCCCGTTGCAATTAACATAATTATCCCTTCTACGTTGCGGATGCCCGCCACATGCTCAGCGCGAGCGACAGCCAGGAAAGAACCAGCGTTATCCCACCCACGGGCGCAAAAAAAGCCCAAGATACGTCGCCGGTCAGCGTCAACAGATAGAGTCCGCCACAGAACAGTAGCGTACCCAAGGTCATCAGTCCTCCTGCCGCATAAAGCAAGCGCCGTTTGCCATACTGGCGGATCAACACGCCGATGAACAACAGACCGAGCCCATGATAAATCTGAAAGCGATTCGCAATATCGTAAATATGCAAGTCCTCGGCACTCACCCGGCTGGCCACCAGATGATCACCTGCCGCGCTGAAAATCACCGCCAGGGCCATCACCAATGCGCCCAGTGCTACAAAACGCCCGCCCAACCGCGTCGCCGCATTCCCTGTCAATTCCGCCATAGTATTCCCCTTGCCAGCACTCTGCGTTTATATCCCATGTGCGGGACCAGGTTCAAATACGGGTATATCCATCCACACCGTTCATAAGCCTGTGCTATGCTTGGCAACGCAATTTCAGGAGGCATCATGGCAACACATAAGATTTGCATTCTCGGCGGCAGCGGTTTTGTCGGGCGTCATCTGGCTGAGCGTTTAAGTCAGGGCGGGCACTCGGTACGCATCCTGACGCGCAATCGCGAACGCAACCGCGAAAACCTGCTGGTGCTCCCCGGCGTGGAAGTGATTGAGGCGGATGTCCATGACCCCATCGCCTTAGAAAAACAACTCGAAGGATGCGACGTGGTCATCAACCTTGTTGGTATCCTCAATGAAAACAAGCCTGGCCGCGAAGATTATCCGCCCGGGCGACATGGTGATTTCGAGAAAAATCACATAGAGCTACCACGCTTGGTGGCGAACACCTGCGGACATCTGGGCATTCCGCGTCTGCTCCACATGAGCGCTTTGGGGGCCAGTCCCATTGGTCCCAGTGCCTACCTGCGCTCCAAGGGGATCGGTGAGGAGATCATCCGCCAATCTGGTGAGAACAGCGCGGAAATGGGTCACTTTAATTACCTGACTGGCCCAAAACTGCTCTGGGGTCGCGGCCTGAAGGTGACCTCCTTCCGCCCTTCGGTGATTTTTGGGGAAGGAGACCGCTTTTTTAACCGCTTCGCGCGGTTGCTGCGCGGCATCCCTTTTTTCATTCCCATGGCCGGCACAGACGCCAAAATGCAGCCGGTCTGGGTAGAGGATGTGGTCAGTGCCTACGTGCAGTCCATTGATGATGAAAAAACCTATGGCAAGGCCTATGACTTGTGCGGTCCCAAGGTGTACACCCTCGGCGAACTGATGGCTTACGCCCAGAGCCTGATCGGCACCCATCGCGCCATCGTGCCCCTCGGTAACCTTGTCGGCAACCTGCAGGCCGGTATCATGGAGAAGCTGCCGGGCAAAGTGCTCACGCGCGATAATTTGCTTTCCCTGTCCGTAGACAATATTTGCACCCGGAAGGATCTGGCTGACGTATTTCATATTCAGGCCACCGCCATTGAGAGCGTGGTACCCGGCTACCTGAGGAAAAAAGGGGGCCGTGCGGAGCGTCTGGCCGAAATCCGCAACCGGCGCCCCTAAACACCAAGCCAGTTAATGGGTGGGTGAGCCGGTATCTCCCCGCCCAAAGGTGTTCAGAAGTTCTGCAGCGACGTCTCCGGGCACTTCACCGAGGACAGCCGTCATTCCGGCCAGGGCACGGGTGTCTCCTTGACCTGCTGCCAGACTGAACAGTTCGTAGGCATAGTGCAGATCCCTGCGCAGCCCTGTCCCCTGATAAAACATCAATCCCAAATTAAACTGGGCGGGCGCATCGCCCTGATCTGCTGCTGCCCCGTACCACTTGGCGGCTTCCAGATAGTCCTGTTGAACTTCAATGCCTTCGGCATATTTCACGCCCATATTGAATTGCGCCACTGGGTCACCCGCTTGTGCCCGTTCCTGCAAGTCGCGCAAGCTGCGGATACCCGCCAGAGCCATCAGATCCAAGGATTCGCCGCCCTTAGTCATCACTTACCCTCGATAAGTTACACATCCGTCAATTTCCACTCGTCACTTTGCAAGCCCCAAGCGGCCAAGCGTGCCCGATCGGCAGTGGACCAGACCGCACGATGCAATGCGAGCATGGAATTACGATCACTGAGCAGTATGTTGCGTTCGCGGTTGTTGAGTTCCTGCGGCCCCTGCTCCAATGCTTTGTGGCAGAGATTCGCCGCGCGCGGCCAGGCCCCCGTGCGGTTTCGCTGCAGGGCGGTATGGATGGCGTTGAAGCGGGGATCCACCACAACCTGTATGAAGGGATCTCCTTCAATGTGGGGCAGGTAGGCCACGCTATCCGCGCTGAGTGCCTGCAACTCTGGTGGGACACGTACCTCTTCGGGGATAACGAAGAGACGATGACGCCGCGCCCAGCGTCCCAGTGCTGGCCGACTCGTCCAAGCTGCAATGGGCACCGCTGCCGTCAACCCCCCAAGTATGGGTACCAGCCAGACAAAATGCCAGAGGCCCAGAAAAGGGTACAAAAGCGCTGCCAAGCTCAGGCCCAGCGCAGAATACCAGCCAAAATACCGAAAGGCATCGGCCCAGGAGGTTTCCTGATCACCGCGCACCTGCCCGCCCCAATGCACACCTCGCCCCATCAATGTCTGTATCACAAACTGGCTATGAAAGGCCATGCGGATAGGTGCCATGAGGATCGAAAAAAGACTCTCGAAAAACATGCTGGCCAGCAGATTGAATAAGCCACCGAAATGTTCTTTTTGACCGCGCTGATACATGACCCAGAGCACCGCCATAAATTTGGGTGATAGCAGCAAGATAATCGTTACTCCAAACAGCCAGAAGGGCATGGGATCGGCCAGCCAACTCCAGTCAAAGAGCGTTGTGCTACCGTTATTGGCTGTATTGGCCCAGTGCAGCGAGCCCAGTGCTCCAAGGATTAAAAATATTCCCCACAATGGCGCCGCCAAAAATGACATGGCACCGTTGATAAAGAGAAAACGATGCGCCGGGCGCAGCCCCTCCCCCGCTAGCAGGCGCAGATGTTGAAGATTGCCTTGCGCCCAGCGACGGTCCCGTTTGAGATCATCGATCAGTGTCGGTGGTACTTCTTCATAGCTCCCCGACAGGCTAGGCACAAACCATACCTCCCAACCACTTTTGGCCATGAGCGCCGCTTCAACAAAATCATGGCTCAGTAGCGGGCCGCCTAGGGGCGCGCGCCCCGGCAACACGGGCAAGGCACAATATTGGGTGAAGGGTACGGTACGCAGAATGGCGTTGTGGCCGATATAATGGCCGTCACCCAGTTGCCAGAAGCGCAGACCAGCACTAAAGATCGGTCCGTACAAATGCTGTGCAAATTGTTGCAGGCGGGCATAGAGAGTTTCGCGGTTAACGGCCAGCGGCTGGGTCTGGATGATGCCGACCTGCGGATTGCCCTCCATCATCTCCAACATCCGGTAGAGCGTCTCGCCGTTCATCACACTGTCGGCGTCGAGCACAACCATATATTCATAATTCTTACCCCAGCGACGACAAAAATCCGCCACATTGCCACTCTTGGCCTTGTTGTTGATGGGCCGCCGCCGGTAATGAATACGGCCAAAAGCATCTAAAGACTGGCAGAGTGCTGACCACACCAGTTCTTCGCGCAGCCAGATCGCGGGATCACGAGTGTCACTCAGCAAAAAAAACTCGAAGTGCGCGAGCGCTCCGGCATGTTGCAGAGATTTATAAGTCGCCTGGAGCCCCGCCGCGACCCGCTCTACCTCTTCGTTATAGATGGGCATGACTATAGCTACGCGGCTTTGCGGACGCGGCTCCGCAAGACGCAACTCGGGGTTACCCGGTACGGTATCTGTTCGTCCGCGCATGAGCAGAATAAATCCCACCACTGCGGTCCAAAAGCCCGCAGATATCCAGGCGAACAATAATACGAAAATCAGCAGTGTTGGGATTTCCAGCCACAGAGGCAGACGGTCTGCCAGCACCTGAACGAGCATCAGGCCTGCGCCGCACGCGGGCAGAATGATGAAGGTGCTGAGCCAGTAGCGCCGGTACCGGCCGATGGCTTCCCATGGCCGGGCGCTGCTACGGCCCATATTCAGGCTTCTCCGGGCAAGACGCGCCGAATCGCACTGATCGCACCGCGGTCCCGCAGTACAGACTGGACAAGACGCAACAAGGCCGCACCCCAGGAGCGATTCAAAGTCCGCGCGTTCATGCTGGACCGCACAATAGCCGGAGCCATTTGGCGCTGCAACCAGCGACAGGATTTACCGTCATGGGTTCCGCCCACGGGCAGGTTGAGAGACAAATCCAGACGCGCATCCACTTCGTCGCCATCCGTCAGAGTCGCCAAGGCCATGTGCAGACTCGCAAAGGCTTGCGCATAAAGTGCTTCGCCTTCCATGTCCGTGCCACGCAACTGCACCACCACTTCCCCGCGAAGCCACAGCCGCTGAGCCTCGCTTAAGGACAGGCGAGCCATATACTGCTCCACACGGGCCAGCACCAGGGCATTGTTTGCGACGACCGTGGCTTCCTCTGTCCAACCCACCAGTAGCTCACCCGCAGGATTGACGCTGTAGCTTGATTCATCTTTAAACATTACGCCTACTCCTTTGCCGCATGTAAGAGATATGTCCAGGTATCACTCATCACCTGGTTGTCCAAGGTTAAAAAACACCGCACGTTGCTGGGCAAATCCGGTTGCGGCTGAATAACCGCAAGCACCCGCCAGACATGCTCTTCTTTATTCCATTCCAACCGTTGGCTGAGCACTTTGGCATTGTCTGCAGCATTGAGGTGGATCTGCATGGGTGCAGTCCCCGGCAGATTCGTGAGGGCGCCGCCCGCAAAATCAATTACCACCGTCCGCGCACCAGGCACTTTCATGTCATTGCCCAAATAAGTGCCCACCGGATGAGCCAGCGGTATCAGACCGTGGTTATCGAGGAAAAAGCGTACAGTATACGCAAAATGCAGGGGCGTTTTGGGCGCGGGCTCATGCCCTGGCACCCAAAACGCAACAACATTATCCATGTCGCGGTTGTTGGTGGGGAGTTCTACCAGGCGCACCTGCCCCTTGCCCCAGTCGCCATCGGGCTGGACCCAGACGCTGGGGCGCCGTTGGTAGTTGGTCGCAATCCCTTCATACGCGGAGAACTGGCGATCCTCCTGAATCAGACCGAAGCCCTCAGGGTGATCCATGTCGTAAGTGGTGGTCTGGGTGTACAAAGGGTTGTCTATGGGCCGGGTGATCCATTCGCCGTTGCCGTTGGCCATGACCAAGTCACTGGAATCATGCTGTGCCGGGTGCCAGTCACCGGCGGTGATACCACGTCCATGTCCATGCCAGTACATGCTGGTCAGTGGCGCAAGCTCGAGCACCTGTACCGGCTTGCGCAGGTAAATGGTGGCATCGACATGTACCGTGCTGCTATCACCCTGCTGGATGGTGAAGCGATAGGCACCCGTCGCCACCGGACTGTCCATAAGCGCGTAGACCACCATCCGGGTAGCGCCCGCCTTGGGCCGCACCAGCCAGAATTGTTTGAAGTAGGGGAAGATTTCACCGGAAGGTTGGGCCGTGTCGATCCCGAGGCCACGTGTCGACGTCCCGTAGATGGCATTTTTCCCCACGGCGCGGAAATAAGTCGCACCGAGGAAGGAGATGAACTCGTTATAACGAGGCGGTGTATTCAACGGCGCGAGCAGCCGGAAACCTGCGTAACCGAGTTCGCCGGGCATATCTTTGGGTACGTGTAGATCACCGAAACTGAAATGTTTAAGCGTAAAGCGGATCGGCTGCACCACACCATCCACGACGCTGCGGATGACCACTGGACGCTGAAACCAGGAGCCTGGCAGATAAAACTGTGCCTGAAAGGGCAAATGGTCGCCACGCCAGAGTGGCATAACATCCTGAATCTGCGCATATTGTTCAGGGCTGAGGTCTTTCAGGAAGGCAGGGATGGGTAACGGCTTCGCATCATAAGCGCTGTTCACCAACGTTTTGGCCCTGGCCTCCACGTTGGTCATGTTAAAATCAGCAGCATACGTAGTCGGTGTCATAGCCCATCCGGCGAACCCCAGCAGGGCGGCGGCAAGCAGCTTTAGTAACGGACGATTAAGATGATAAACACGCATGGCAGCAATAAAGCAAAATGTGTGCCAAAATATAACTATTTAATTTTGTAATCATTGTCATTACTCTAAAGCTGTAATTGTCGCTTGCACCCGACGCTTTTAGAAGGGATTTGGCCATGAATCAACCACGCCGGCGGGCCTGTTCTTGCAGACAGATTTCAGGCAAGCTTTATAGCTCACTGAAAACATTATATTATCAAAAAACGTTAACAGATTGTTCCCATAAACAATGCGCTTCAGTCATTGA
>JAPTWR010000039.1:0-6166 GCA_028065135.1 Acidithiobacillus sp. | reverse complement strand
ATCAACCACGCCGGCGGGCCTGTTCTTGCAGACAGATTTCAGGCAAGCTTTATAGCTCACTGAAAACATTATATTATCAAAAAACGTTAACAGATTGTTCCCATAAACAATGCGCTTCAGTCATTGAGAATGGCGAGGGGTGGGCGTCGCTGTCAAACAACAACACAATTTATTTATCCGCTGCTTGATCTGCAGGGGGCCTGTCAGTCTGGCAAGCAGCAACTCGCCATGAACATGGCAAATGACTTTACGAATATTTCTTATTTTATTGAAAAAGATGGAATCATGAAAACAAAAAATTATGACATCACGATTATTGGTAGTGGCCCAGGCGGCTATCGCGCGGCGGTGCTGGCCACTCTGCGTGGTAAAAAAACCGCGATCATCGAGAATCAGACCTGGGGTGGCACCTGCCTGAATCGCGGCTGCGTGCCCAAAAAGGACTGGCATGAGACGGCAAAGTGGATCGAGCAAAGTCGTCATTTCGAAAAACGGGGCGTTGTGGGTATGGCGCTCACGGGAGATATGACGCAAGCCTGGCAGCACCAGCATAAAGTGGTCGAGACGGTGCGCGCCAGCTATGTCGATTATCTGAAGCGTCTTGGCGTGCATCTTTATAATGGCACCGGGTGCTTCCTCGATCCGCGGCACATTCAAATCCAGAGCGCTGCGGGCCTGGCGGAAATCCATACGGAAACCAGCGTCATTGCCACCGGATCGGTGCCATCCCTACCCCAGGGAATCACCACGGTACCCGGTAAGGCGCTGACGAGCGATATGCTTTATGACGACGGCGTCCCCAGTGGGGATCGGGTAATTATGGTGGGCGGCGGGGTCATCGGCACCGAGTTCGCGTATATTTTCACCCAACTCGGCAAACAGGTGGAATGGCTGACGCACGCCCCTCCCCTCGCCCATACCCGGTATTCACCGCAGGCCAAGGATACGCTCAAAGCGGCGCTGGCGGCGTTGAATATCCATCCACAGGCAGGATTCAAGATCGCCCGCATTGAAACGACGACCGCTGGAGTGACGGTCTTCGATGACCGGGGGAAGTCGGTTCAGGGCGATTGGCTGCTGCTCGCTACCGGGCGCCATGCTTTTACGGAGGGACTGGGGCTGGAAAACACCAATGTCACCCTGGATGATCGCGGATTTGTACGGACTAATACTATGCTGGAGACGGAGGAGCCCGGCATCTATGCCATTGGCGATGCGGTCGGCCCGATCATGAATGCCAATCAGGCCCTCAGCGATGCCCAGATAGTCATCCATAATCTGCTCAGCGCCGAAAAACAGGAACGCGATCCGCTCTGGGTACCGGAACTGGTTTATTCGGCAGTGGAACTGGCGCGTATCGGTATGGATGATGATGCGGCCGAAGACCTGGGCTTTGAACCAGCGGTGGGTTTTGCCGCTTTTGAAACCTCACCGCGGGCATTGGGGCAGGATGATAGTGTGGGCTTCGTCCGTTTGTTGGCGGACATGGATAGCGGCGAGTTGCTCGGCGGTGAAATTGTCGGCCGCGATGCTGGCGAACTGATCCACCTGCTCGCCGGCAATGGCAACCGCGATGAGGCCTTGCGCAAGATCGTCGAAACGCGCGTCAACCACCCCTCGCGCGCGGAAGAACTCGTGAATGCCGCCGAAACGCTGGCGGCACGATGGGGTCTGGAAGAGCGGATTTTTGGAGCAACAGATTAACGACTGACCCGGACTGCAAGGCTACCAGGGGGTGCCAACCATCCCCCACACCCCCATCAGAATCACCACCAACGATAAGAGCAGGTTGACGCCAGAAACCAGGCGGACTTGACTCAAGGCGCGTGCACCCGCCTTCCAGTCCTGATCGCGGACGGCACGCCGTAGCCGTTTGAGCGGTGCAAAGTAGACATGCAGCGACAGCATCACCATGATCGTACCCAATAACATCATCATTGAGATCGGCGCACTGAGGGTGGCAAAGCCCCCGTAGAACAGCGCTACCATGGTGTAACCACTGCTGAGCAATACTGCACCGGATATCCAGACCCACAGAAAAAATCGGCGCAGGATGGCGTGCAGCAAAGGAATTCGGGTGCTGGCCTGAGCGATTTCTGCCTGCAGAACGGGTGCCAGCACGACCGTGGCGAAAAAAAGACCGCCAATCCAGATCACTACGGCGACAATATGTACGAATTGTTCAATCCATAACACATTCACTGGCATGGTATCGTCTCCTGGGAATCGGCAATTGTATGAAGAAAGGTACGTAAATCCAGCAGTTCGTCCTCACAAAGGGTGTGGTCCATGGGATAGCGGTGAGCGCTTATCTTATAACCCAATACTTCCATCATCTGCTGGGCAATCTCCATATAAGAAATGGGCAAGACGGTGTCCTGTTGCCCGTGCGCCAAAAATATCAGCGGCGACTTGGCCGTAGCTGTCGACAGCTGGGCGCGCAACGGCAGGTAGGCACTCAGGGCAAGCACCGCCTTGGTCACATAACCGGTATGCAATGCGGTATAGAGCGACATGGCACCGCCCTGCGAGAATCCACCGAGAATGATAGATGATCTCTTACCCGCCTCATGATCCAGTAGGACGCTGAGCCGCCTGGCCATGTCCTGTAATCCTTCCGCATCTTCCGCGGAATGACTGTCTGAACCATAAATGTCATACCAGGCCCGCATCGGTCTGCCGCCGTTGATGCGGACCGGACGCACAGGCGCATTGGGAAATGCCCAGCGGTAGCGGCCTTCCGGGTCTACAAGATCCGCCACCCCGGCGAGGTCTTCCATAGAGGCACCGAGGCCGTGCAACAGCACAACGCAAGGAGCATCCGCATCGCGACCGGGGCGCGTCAGCAGACCCTCCGGCCAAACATCATGGCTCAACGACATGTTCGGTATGACTCCTCAATGCATCCAACTTACGATATAAAGTGCGTTCGCTTACGCCCAGACGTTGCGCCAGACTGCGGCGATCCCCGCCGTAACTTCCCCGCGCCCAGCGTAGATATTGCTCTTCCAGTTCCGCCAGAGGAATGATTTCTGCAACGCCTGGTACGGAGGACTGTCTGGCAGACACTGCGTTTGCCGTGCCGGGTTTCTTCTGCCCTGGCAGATGCTGAAGGTTTGCGGGCAGATGCTCGGGGAGAATCCAGACATCATCAGCCAACAGTGCGGCACGCTCAAGGATGTTGCGCAATTCACGAATATTACCGGGGTAATCATAGTGTTGCAGCATATCCAGCGTGTCCGCATGAAGCTGGAGGCCCTTGGCCACGGGCAATCGCTGCAGAATGGCTTCCGCCAGCGGGGGAATATCCTCCAGGCGCTCACGCAGCGCGGGCAACACGATAGGAAAGGTATTCAAACGATAATATAGATCCTGCCGGAACCGCTCCTCCTCGACCATTCTTTCCAGCGGGCGATGTGTAGCCGAGATCAGGCGGAACTGCGAACGGATCGGCTCCACGCCCCCCACTCGCCGGAAATAACCTGTTTCCAGCAGGCGCAGGAGTTTTACCTGCAAGTTGAGGGGAATATCGCCGATTTCATCCAGAAAAAGGGTGCCACCATTAGCCGCTTCTACCAAGCCAATTTTGCGCGAGTGTGCGCCGGTAAATGCTCCTTTCTCATGGCCGAAGAGCTCACTCTCGAAGAGGGTTTCGGGCAATCCAGAGCAATCCACCGCCACAAAGGGCCCGTTGCGAACCCGGCTACCCTGATGTATGGCGGCGGCGGCCAGTTCTTTGCCCGTACCGGACTCTCCCAGCAGCAATACGACGGCCTCACTGGGGGCCGCTCGTCGGATAAGCGCGGTAACGTCCTGCCAGGCGGGGGAGTTGCCGACCATAGCTGGAGCGGATTGCACAACCGACTGCGGTATAAGAATCAGAAGTTCGAGAAAATAAACGACTTCGGCGTTATCGTTGCGAATGGGGTACAGATCAATCTGGGCGTTTCCGGAGGTACCGCTATGCACCACATGCTGATCGGTACCAGAACGCTGACACGTATCGAGGGGGCACTGGTTGCCCCCCTGACGACATGTGTAGCCTGCTTCCGCCATGATCTCGTAACAGCGCCGCCCCTGTAAAGGCTTACCATCACCGAAAACCCGTCGGTAGGCCTGATTGGCGGCAAGGACCGTGTAATCCGAGCAAAGCAATACCGCCGGAGCGCTAAAACAGTTTAACAGCGACGTCATTTCCGGTCGTAACTGCTTGAGTAAATCCGTCATGGCCCTCCCCATCGTAACTCACACACCAGATCGCGCTACCCGCACGACGAGCACTCTCCCCCGGTAGGCATGCCAACTATAACAGCTTCCGCCGATTCCCGTATGCCATATCTGACAGTCATATTTGTTAACGTAGATAGATGTTTTTCCCCAGCCGTTTGAAGTCCTCAGCCTTTTCCTGCAGTCCTTCTAAGCGCGCGGTCTCAATGTCTTCGCCTTTAGACTGGGCGTATTCCTGCAAATCCTGAGAGATTTTCATGGAACAGAAATGAGGTCCGCACATAGAGCAGAAGTGCGCCGCTTTGGCACCTTCCTGCGGCAAGGTCTCGTCGTGATATTCCCGCGCCTTTTCCGGATCCAGTCCGAGATGAAACTGGTCCTCCCAGCGGAATTCAAAACGCGCCTTGGAAAGCGCATTATCCCGTACCTGCGCACCGGGATGCCCCTTGGCCAGGTCGGCGGCATGGGCGGCTATCTTGTAAGTGATGGCTCCTTCCCGCACATCATTTTTGTCCGGCAGGCCGAGATGCTCCTTGGGCGTGACATAACAGAGCATGGCGGTGCCGTACCAGCCGATCTGCGCGGCGCCAATGGCGCTGGTAATGTGGTCGTAGCCGGGGGCGATGTCCGTGGTCAGCGGTCCCAGGGTGTAGAACGGGGCCTCTAAACAGTGCTGTAGCTCCTCCTCCATATTGGCCTTGATGAGTTGCATGGGGACATGGCCGGGGCCTTCGATCATGACCTGCACATCGTGCTTCCAGGCGATCCGGGTGAGTTCACCCAGGGTATGCAGCTCGGCAAACTGCGCCTCGTCATTGGCATCGGCCAGGGAGCCGGGGCGCAACCCATCCCCGAGGGAGAAGCTCACGTCATAGGCCTTCATAATCTCGCAGATTTCTTCAAAATGGGTATAGAGGAAACTTTCCTGATGGTGGGCGAGACACCATTTGGCCATGATGGAACCACCGCGCGAGACGATGCCGGTAAGACGATTCGCCGTCAGCGGGACGTAACGCAGCAGGACGCCGGCATGAATGGTAAAATAATCGACACCCTGCTCCGCCTGCTCAATAAGTGTATCCCGGAACAAGTCCCAGGTGAGGTCTTCGGCCTTCCCATCGACCTTTTCCAAGGCTTGGTAAATCGGCACGGTACCGATGGGTACGGGGCTGTTGCGGATAATCCATTCGCGGGTTTCGTGAATGTGTCTGCCAGTGGATAAATCCATGACCGTGTCGGCGCCCCAACGGATCGACCAGACCATTTTTTCCACTTCTTCGGCGATGGACGAGCTGACTGCGGAGTTGCCGATATTGGCGTTGATCTTCACCAGGAAATTACGACCGATAATCATCGGCTCCAGTTCCGGGTGATTGATATTGGCGGGAATGATGGCTCGGCCTCGTGCGATCTCATCGCGCACAAATTCCGGGGTAATGGTGTCGGGGATCTGCGCGCCGAAGGACTCGCCGCGATGAGCGCGGAACAACGCCGGATGACTGGCGCGCAGACGATCCAGACCCTGGTTTTCGCGGATGGCGACGAACTCCATCTCGGGAGTGATGATACCGCGCCGCGCATAGTGCATCTGGGAGACGTTGCCGCCGTTGGCCGCCCGGCGAATTTCGCGGCGATGATGAAACCGCAGATCGGCCGTGCGAACATCCGCCAAACGGGCGCGACCATAGGCGGAACTGGGCTCGGGGCGGCTTTCGATGGCGGTATCCGTCGACGACCATTGCCAACGCAGGGCGGGCAAACCCGCATGAATATCGATGACCGCATCCGGGTCCGTGTAGGGACCGCTGCAATCGTAAACCGGGATGGCAGGATTGACTTCGAGGCTGCCGTCCCGCTTCCGGGAGTCGCTCTGCCGAATCTCCCGCAAGGGGATGCGCAATTCCGGGAAACGCTCGCCACTGAGGTAACGCTTGTGTGA
>JAPTWR010000198.1 GCA_028065135.1 Acidithiobacillus sp. | reverse complement strand
GCGACCTGCTGATGCGCCTGGCGCTGACCGATCTGTACCGGGCGCGTTGGACGGACATGATCCACGACGAGTGGACGCGTAACGTTCTGAAGCAGCGGCCAGATCTGAAGGCCGAAGACCTGGAGCGGACGCGGTTGCTGATGAACGCCCACGTCCGCGACAGTCTGGTCACCGGCTTCGAGCATCTGATCCCGTCCGTCGAGTTGCCGGACGCCGATGACCGGCATGTAGTTGCCGCCGCCATTCACGGCGGCGCCAGCCTGATCGTGACGTTCAACCTGAAGGATTTCCCGCCGGAACGGCTCAAACCCTACAACCTGACCGCCCAGCATCCAGACGACTTCATCTTCGATCTGCTGGATCTGCACGCAGCCCGAGTGTGCGAAGCGGCGGCCAACCATCGACGATCGCTGAAGAACCCGCCCAAGACGGTTGACGAGTATCTGGACACGCTGCTCAAGCAGGGACTGACACAGACCGTCGGCCAGTTGCGGGAGTGGAAGGTAGCGATCTGACGGACTCGGTTAATCCGCCGCATCCAGCACCATTTTTCCATGACGTCCCAAACTGGGGTTTTACGGATTTTGCCTCGATGCCCGGAGGAGTCGTTACAGCGTAACGGACCCACCTGAGATCTTCTGTACCGATCAGGGCGCCCAGTTCACCTCCGGGGACTTATTGAGGGAATTTCAGGCTGCCCCCGAGTGGCGCGCGGTCACGTCCCTGATACGCCACTTGAGGAGTCCAGCGGGAATGATCCAGACGAATCTCGGTGATCTGGCATCGGGATTTTTGACCTAGCCAAAATGCTCCGGGCAAGTCTGAGCGTTCTGGGTTGGAAATGCCCGTTCCCTGCGGGAACAGCACCACCCCGTGGCCCGCCTCCAGGGTGCGCAGAATCACCCGAAGCGCCATGGGTGATCGTTGGTCAAGGGCGACCATGCGCTGGTGGCCGTGGACCCTGCCATACCAGGTCAGCGCCCTTCGCCAGAAAGGATGGCGGGCATAATCTGGATCGACGGCGAACAGGTAGCCGCAATGTCCACCCATCTGATGCAGGTAACGGGCAATGACAGGGCCGTCCAGTAAAGACGCATGAGGACGGACAAGGATCAGGTGACCCGGCATGGCGATACTCCCGTGCGTGCTGATGGGAGGGTATAGATCATGCTCAGGGCGGGTATCGGAGCGTGGGCTAGCCGCCGGGGTGGGTCGCAACGGGCGTGCCAGAGCGAAGCGGAAGGCGCGAGCCGTTGCCAACGCGTTGATATTGCGCAGGATGCCTGCACGTTACCCCTTCTTTATCTTGCGTTCTACCCAACCGACTCAGCATAGAGTGAAGGCATGAGAAACTATCTCTGCGCAAATAAATGATGGGAGTCCCGGTGCCAGGCTTACAGATCAGCGCCAACCGCCAATGAGCAAGGCTGCGTGTGGTATACCATAAACTTCTGCGGTAAGCTAAACGGCGTTGACTCGAAATAAAATTGCAGAAATTAATTATGCTGCACTGCTTGGTGGCACATGGTGCTTCAGATAGGGCGAACTGGATCAGTGGATTGCTAGTCGCATTGGCAAGGTGACGGTAGATGACAGCGAGGGGGGTAGAATGACGGCTAGCGCGCCCGCCCTCCAATCCAAGTCCAACCCACAGCAGCTCGAAGCCATCCTCACCACCGAAGGCCCGGTGCTCATCATCGCGGGCCCCGGCTCCGGCAAGACCTTCACGCTGGTCGAGCGCATCGTCTATCTCATCACGCAGAAAGGCGTCGCGCCGGAGTCGTTGTTTGTCGTCACCTTCACCGACAAGGCCGCGCGCGAGCTGACCACGCGCATCTCGAACCGCCTTACCGATCTGGACATCAAGTTCAATCTGAACGAGATGTACCTCGGCACCTTTCACTCGGGCGATGAGTCGATCCCCCAAGCAGAAAATCCAAATTTACGCGCAGAGAACAAGGTGGTGCCCCGGCCACAAAATGGATCGAGCACAACGGCTTTTTCCTTTCGATGCTTGGCAAGTACCCGATTCGGGTACTCGAGCGGAACCATCGTGAAGTAAGGACAAATTGCGTTAAGCGCATTTTCTTTGGCGTAAGCGAGGGCCACGTTCTTGGTGCCTTGTGTTTTGGATCGATTTTGGATGTGCGGAGCAGTCTACACGGGCACGGCCCTGTAGACAGGGATTTTCTTGCCTGCGGCTAGTCTGTAGATCATCCGCTCAGTGACCTTTAAGTAGTCGGCGGCCTGCTTGATGGTGAGAACTTTGGCCTCGGTGATGCTTGTTGTCATAACAATGACGAATATATGTCAAACTATGATATGGCAATGCAAAATTTTTAAGGAATCAATGAAAATTGTCAGGAGATGACTATGCTCTGCCGCAATGCCTGCCCTATCATACTCAATCATATATGATACCTCCTATGCATTCTCAGAACTGCACTCGACGAAGCAGTCGACGCGGCTGGCAGAGGGTTTCCGCCTTGGTGATGAACGGAATATCGTCGTCAAATTCCTCCATCGGTGCAGCACCCATGTCCCCGCCACCCCCACCACCATGCTGTGGCGCTGGATTGCCGCCGTCGGCCCCGGCGCGGCGCCCACCGATCAACTGGAGCCGATCGCCCACGATCTCCGTGGAATACTGCTCCTGACCGTCCTTATCGGTCCATTTTCTGGTGCGGATACGCCCTTCGACGTACGCCTGGCTCCCCTTGCGAAGATACTCCCCGGCGACTTCCGCCGTCCTCGCGAAGAGTGCAACGCGGTGCCACTCGGTACGCTCCTGGCGGTTGCCGTCCCGATCCTTGTAGGACTCCGACGTGGCGATGGTCATATTGGCGACCGCCGTCCCATCTGGCATGTACCGCATCTCCGGGTCTCGCCCCAGATGGCCCAACAAGATCACTTTATTCACTCCAGCCATGACTTTCTCCTTGAGAGATGACGAACCGTTCTTTTTTCGGTTCGGTATAGATCGGGAGTGGGTCACACTGCACACAGATCCAACAGGGAGCACTGGCGCGGAGCATGCCGCTCATACCACTGCGTAAGGCGCGGATTCATCCAGATCCTTTCTGTCCGCTCCCGATCAATATCTTCACCGGCTTGCCCTGACCGGTTCGCATGACAGGAGTGGGCAATATCCACAAAAGACCATCCTTGCCCGGATTCCAAATGACCCGCATATAAATCACTGGGATAGCCGGAGATCGCGACATAGGCATCACATGCGCAGAGCACCCGAAGCAGGTTTTCGTGATCCTGGTCAGTCATCTCATCGGCATACTGCCCGTCTCTGCGGGTAGACTGGAGATAAGGTGGATCACAGTAGATGACGGCGGATGGGCTATCAAATCTCCGGACCACCGCAATGGCATCATCGTTCTCGATCAGCGCATACCGCAGCCGATCCCGAACCAATCGCAATTCCGAATCAATGACGGTGGCCATGGACCGGGCCTTATTGTCAAAAACCTTGGCAAAGGCCCACGCCGGATTTTTGCGGGTGGATTCGGCGGCAAACGCGGACCGGGCGATATAGAAAAACCGGGCGGCGCGTTCGAGGTCTGGCAGGCTTGCAGGGTCCGGAATGGCCCGCCACTCATAAAACAGCTGGCGCGAGTAGGGGGTGTTCTGCAAATACCGGATCAGTTCATCCGTGTGGTCACGAAGCACACGGAAGAAGGTCACGATCTCGCCATTGGCATCGTTGATGACCTCGATGCCCGAGGGGCGACGGGCAAAGAATACCGCCCCGCCGCCAAAGAAGGGTTCAACATAGGTCAGCTCCCGCGACGGCTCGGGAAGCCGGGCAAGAATCTGGTCAGCCAGTTTCCCCTTGCCACCCAGCCAGGGGAATGGCGGATGCACGCTCATACGGAAGCCACCTGTAGTGCAGCCAGCACCTTACATTCATCATTCTCCCCACGAAGGTATGTCTTGCATGACTCGAAAAGGGAGACCACTTCACGGCTGTCGGCCCGGCCAACGCGCAGGACCTTCTTTCGAATATCGGCCAGGTTTCGATTACCCAGCAGTTCACGCAGCGAACCTGCTTCAAGGCTGATTTCATCGGTTTTCTTCAGCACCCGAAGAAGACCGAGAATGGCGCGGTACTCCCTGGCCTCGACCAGGTAAGGGATGAGCTGCCTTGCAGCGATTTGCTGCCTGCCCACCTGAATCAGGAGATCCAGGAACTCCCGCTGGTTGGCGGGCATCTCATAACTGTCGTCTTCCTCTTCCAGGTCGATACCTCCAACCGCGATGGACTCCTGCTCCTCCAGCGAAAGTCGCTCGCTACTGCCTCGTGCCTCATGGTCTCCCCTTTCTTCCAGCGCATATTCCAGGCGAACCTCTGTTCGCGCTCCATGCAGTGTGGCTTCCAATCTTTCCAGCTCCCGCACTTTCTTCTGGCGTTTTTCTCCGGAGAGATGCTTGAGCTCCGATCGCCTCTGCCGGATGGCTCTTTCCAGCGATGCTTTTGAGAACGTCGGTTCGTGGGGCAACACGAATTCCGCATTGAGCCGTTTTCGATAAATGAAATCTTCCATGGCATCACGGGAAGCAAACCGGGTGTGCACGTCAACGAATATCGCCATATTGGGGTGCGGCATCGTTGTCAGGTCGTGCTTCTCCGTAAAGTGCTGCAATGCCTTGGTGGCCGCCGTGACGGCAAGATCGTGATGATCGTCGCGATGATCTGGTATAGACCATTCAGCCGTCCTGATTTTGGATTCGATGATCGCGGCTCCACGCCGAATGGCCTCAGAGATGATCTGGTTCATCGTGTGATTTTGTCGGGGGGTCAACTGGATGCTTTGCGACCAGCGCATAAGGCGGATGGCCACCTGTGCGCTGCAGTCGTATCCCTTCGGCGCAAAGTCACTCCCGCGCAGGTCTTCCAGAAATCGCTTTGGCTCTGAAAAGAATGGGCCAAGGTCGATCAGGTAGGATGCCATGTTCCTGGTCGCGCTTCGGACGTAGGCGGAGCGGGCGGGATGAGGGTTCAGCTTGGGGGAACCTTCTGAAAAATCATCCATCAGCAGGTGCTGCCCATGATTTCTGTTCATGATTCACCCCGCAGACAGATAACCGTATCGGATTTGCACCCCTTCCCCCGGCGATGGCTCTGCCAGTCAAAGAGCAGCAGCCCGCCATTTTGACACAGCCGGTCGAAGGCAGCCGGACCCAGGTATTTCTCCACGCCCTCCATATTCTCGTTGGACAGGATGAGGGTCGGCTTCAGGTCGCGATATCGGTGATCGATCACCTCGAAGAGATGCACCCGCTCACCATCGCTGCCGAAGGTTTTCCCGACCTCGTCGATGATGAGCAGGCCCACTTCCGCAAACCCACGGATAACCTCCAGCTCCGTACTGTTGCCGATTCCCCGCTGCCAGGTCTGGCGGATCCGGGCAATGATGTCGTAGGCCGTGACCTGGAGCACGCTGTACCCTTTGGCCAGCACCACGTGGGCGATGGCAGACGCCAGGTGGTTCTTGCCCGTGCCAGGATTCCCGCAGAGGATGAGGCAGGATCCCTTTTGGGCGCGCTCTTCGAAATGATCTGCGTAATCCCGGCAGACGTCGAGGGCCGTCTGCTGACCCGGGACCTCAACCACGTAGTTGTCGAAGCCGCAGTCAAGGTAGCGCTTTGGGATGGCCGCGCTCTCCATGAGCCGGCGGGAGGCATGCTCCGCCGCGCACACCGGACAGACCGGTGACAGGTAGCGGATGACGTCCCGCTCATCCACCATGGAGATCGGATAGTGGCCATGGCGCGCGCACTCGCGGTACTGGGGATGACGGTCGGGCAGGATCGCCTCATTGGTAGAGTCGAATCCCCATTTGGCAAGGAGATCCCTGGCAGCATCGCCCGCAGGGACGGATGGCTGATGGTGGATATTGGACTTCTTTTCCATGGCGGCTCTCCTACAGTCTGACATAATGAGATTTGGCAACGGCGACGGGCGGCAGCAGAGAGCGGTTGGGCGGCCCCGCTGCCGGCTGGCTCTTTCCTCCTTTCCCTGAAGATTTCCCAGGATCTTTCAGCATTGCAGAGATGTAGCCGACGTGGATTCCGCCGCCTTTTTTCTCCAGGGCGATCTCCGCCGCAGCCAGGATGTGCTCATCGGAATGGCGTGCACACATCTCCTGCACAACGACCATGTGAGGGGCCGCACGGACACCAAGTGCCCGTAGTTTCTTGCATAACGTGCCTTCGCGGGTTGCGGTCGGCAGTGGAGAGGGCTCTGTGGGTGGCGTCTCCTGAAACGTTTCACCCACCGTTTCGGAAACGTCACTAACGTTTCTTCTCTCTCTCTTTTCTCCCTCTCCTTCTTTTCTATGAAACGTTTCAGCCGTTTCTGGAAACGTTTCAGTGAAACGGCCTTGAGACGTTTCAATCGTTTCATCGGCTTGGGTAGAGTGTGCTTCCTCAGTTCTGATAGACTGAGCGCTTTCCTGTTTGGCCCTTTGTGCCGCCCGCCAGCGACGAAGCCGCTCGCGATCCTTGGCGCGCGGGTCCGAGGGGCTTGATGTCGGTTGCTGGGTCTTGTTGCCCCAGGCATCCAGTACCATTTCCGCAAGCACGGGATGGTACAGGCGGCCATCGGAGCAAAGGGAGAAGCCATGCAATGCAATCGTTTTGACTTTCATCCACCGTCGGAGAGAACCCCGATATCCAGCGAGGCACTCCAGGATCCTGTCATCGTTGGGAAGACTGCCAGCAGGCACCTGCCGCATGGATTCGGTCCACAGCTTTACCGCTGCGCCGAACTCCTCATTGCTGGCCAGGTGGATGAAGTCGCTGGAATGGAGTCGGCTCAGGTCCAGCTTCATCCAGCAATAGGAACGCAGATCAATGTCGGCTGATACAGGTGGGGGCGGAAGCGCCGAACAATCCAGTTTTTGTGCATCACTCGGCATGGTCTTTTCCAGCCTTCCCAGCCGTGCGAATAGGCGCCAGGCATGATCGCGCGACTGGAAACGCAATCCGGGTGCCCCCGTTTCCTGGCAGAGAAGTCGTAGTAGTAGTCGATTGGTGTCTCATGTGGCTCCCCGGTCTCTGATCTCATCCAAGGGGCCGAAAATGTCGGGTCGGAGTTCGGCACGGGTGACAACGCCGGCGGTGGCGCGCTCGATGGCGATGGCGCGGGCGAGGGGAACTCCTCGACGCCGCCAGTGGCTAACTGCCATTGGGCAAACTCCTAGCGTGCGCGCGAGCGATGACTGGGAGCCAAAATGTGACACTGCACGGTCAAGTCCATTCATGAGGCAAAGTATAACCATAATGGTGACACTGTCAACACAGCGGTGCTTCCCTGCTTATACGCTAAGGGGAACAATCAACGCATGAAAAACCGAAAACCTACAGGATCTACAATTGCTATTGCCATGCTGGAATCGGACAGGCAGAAACGCGGCTTATCCAAGCGCCGCTATGCGCTAGATGTTCTCCAGCTCAAAGATGCACAGAACTATCAACACTGGGAGGAGCGCGGGGTTCCCAGAAAGGAGCTGGTCAGGTTATCCAATATACTGGGAGTTCCTGCTGAGACCCTTGATGCACTTGGAGGACAGGGCATTCGCAGCCAGTTGGAAAAGTCTGGTGTGACTGAAAGTGTGGATGTCAGTGCGTGGTATCCAGGCGAGGAACCGGTGCCGGATGGTTATGCCGCCATAGAGGCAGTATTACTGGAAGTTGGAGCGGGTAATCGGCTAGTTGTCACTGATGCACCAGAAAAGAAGTTGAGACTATACGACGCTGATTTCTTTGTGACTAGACGTTGTGTGCCGAACGCGTGCAAGGCGTACCGGGTGCGAGGGGAAAGCATGAGCCCCTTCATTTTTGACAATGACTGGATTGTTGTAGACACCCGTCGGCGCGTTCCACCCGGACCGGGCGTGACAGATCCACGATTGTGTACTTTTGTCCTGCGCGTAGACGCTGAAGTAATGGTTAAAATGGTTCACCGGCTCCCGGACGGATCATTGCGGGTTAGCTCCATCAACCAGGACCCGGTATACGCTCCTTTTTCAGTCCCTGAGAACCGCTTAGATTCCGTGGAGATCTGGGGAGGCTACTTGGAGCGTAGTGGCGGCAGACCAATGAGGTGATGGATTAGGTACTTGTCGTTGTTATAACCATTATGTTGACATAATAACCTTTGCGGTTATAATTTCTTCATCGAAGCCGCCCATCCCGCGCGGCATCATGGAGACCAATAGCCATGCAAAGAACCACGCTCAATGGTGAACCAATCAGGCAAGGGTTTCACCCCAATGCGGACGGGGTTGTCCCACTGCACCTAATCCCTCTCAAATTCTCTCAAAAACACGCACCGGTTTCCGTCGCCTACCGCGACGGCGCAGTACTGAGTTTCCTCTTCGATCGCTCCACACCCATTGTCGACCTCATGGCCATGGTCTCACGCGCCGGCACGGTGCAGAAGGTAGCGCTCTGATGCAGCGCACCCGCCTGTTCATAACCACGAGGGAGGACCCGGAGCAACGGAGCCGTTCCGAGTTGCTGCTTTGCCGGATACTCCCGTGCGCGCCCAGAGGATTCTTTCTGTTCCGGGGGTTTGATCGCATCGGGATAGTGCTGCACGGATCCACTTCTTCCGCACGCCGCCGGCTGCTTTGGGGAGGAAACCCGTGAAACGCATCCAGGTCGAAATCGACGATCAGACCGCCGCAGACCTTGTGGATCTGGTCAAACAGATCAACGCCGATGCCGGGCCAGATCCCTTCAACAGCCACGGCCCACTCACGGTGCGGAAGCTCGCCGCTATGCTCCTGGAAGACGCCGGGATGGTCATTAACCGTCCGGGGTCCTGGGAAGGCTCCAACATGGCGGATGTCCTGCGCTGCCATGGGTATAAGGCATAACCCGTCATTTTGCAAAGGAGGTAGCACCATGCAACCGCTCGGTATGTTGATCCGCCCCACCGGCAACCGCCTTCCCATCCTGCAGATGAGGACGGATGGCACCATCGAGGTCCAGGGCGCCCATGTCACCTTCGAGACCAGCATCGGAGCGGCTCTCAGAAGGGGCTACCGGCTGGAAGACACCCCCCTGGAACTGCGGAAGGCATGGGAGATGGCACGAGAACGGCTCAACCAGCAGCAAGGAATATGTCATGCATATTGAAACCAACATCGTTCTCGATGTGGATCAGGTGTTGACCGATTTCGACGGTCACTGGCGTCAATGCGCCGAGCAGGTCCTGGGCCGGGAGATTCCCCGGGTGGGCGGCCACTTCCACTTGCGCGACCGTTATAACCTGAGCGCGGCGGAATGTGATGCAGTGTGGCGGGCCTACCATGCCGACGAGTGGCACCGCCTGCCGCTGTACCTGCCTGCTGCCGATCTGGTGTACGCGCTGGAGGACCTTGGCTGCACGGTATGGGCGGTGACCAGCATCGATGAACGACGCCATGCTGCTCGGGCGGAAAACCTCGCGGGTTTGATTCCTGCCGCCCGTATTGTGTGTGTTGGCCATGCGACCCATCCCGACGAAAAGGCGGATGTCCTGCATCATTTGGGCGCTGTTGCCTTCCTGGACGATCATCCCGCCAACGTCAATGCCGCTCTGGGGATGGTCCTGGTATCTGCACTGTTGGACTGCGGCTATGAAGGTCTGGAGACGCCGGAGCATGGGGTGACGGTCATTGATGACGTCATGGATTTCCCGGTGTTGGTGGAGCAGTTGCTGAAGCGGACGGGGAGAGTTCATCCGGCAACCCGCTGCATTGTAGGGGGGTAGAGGACCAGCATGAAAACCTACGATCTGCGCGAAGCCGCCCAGATCCTGCACCTGCACCCGGACACGGTGCAGCGTCGGGCCAAAGCGGGCGAGATACCGGGCGCGAAACCGGGCAAAGAATGGGTATTCCGCGAAGAAGCCCTTGCCGAGTATCTCTTGCGGCTGGAAACTCAACCTCGGCAGGCAGCCAAAAAGGAGTCAATAAAATGCTCTACAAACGTGGTAACACTTGGTGGCTTGACTTTACAGCGGCCAACGGGCAGCGGATTAGACGCTCGGCTGGCACCAGTAACAAGTCGCAAGCGCAGGAACTTCACGACCGACTCAAAACCGAAGCGTGGAGGCAAGTCGAGTTAGGGTCTCTGCCGCGCATGACCTGGGATGATGCGGGGCTGCGATGGCTGGACGAGCGGAGTCACAAAGCCAGCCTGAAAAAGGACATGATCGAACTGGCCTGGTTGCAAACCTATTTCCGGGGCATATTTCTGGACAAGATGGATCGTAATTTCATTCAGGAAGTGTTGGAAATCAAGCGGAAAGAAACCAGTCCGGCCAATGCCAATCGTTATCTGGCACTGATTCGGGCTATCCTGAATAGCTGTATCGAATGGGGTTGGTTACATCACGCCCCGAAATTGCGGCAATATCACGAGCCGAAACGTCGCATCCGCTGGCTCTATCCCGAAGAAGTGGCAAAGCTTCTGGAATTATTGCCGGAACATTTGCGCGACATGGCGGGATTTTCGCTTGCTACCGGGTTACGGCAAGCAAATGTGGCCGGGCTTCGTTGGGATCAGGTGGATATGGCTCGCCGCGTCGCGTGGATTCATCACGACCAAAGCAAGAACAAAAAGCCTCTGGGGGTTAACCTGACCAATTCGGCCATTGCCATTCTGCAACGTCAGATAGGCAGACATCTCACCCAGGTATTCACTTATCGCGGGAAGCCGGTGAAACAGACGAATACCAAAGCTTGGCGAAAGGCGTTGGAAAAGGCAGGGATTACCGATTTCCGATGGCATGACCTGCGACATACCTGGGCATCCTGGCATATCCAGTCCGGTACAAGCCTGGAGCGGTTACAGGAGATGGGCGGGTGGGAGTCAGTCGAGATGGTACGACGCTATGCGCACATGGCCCCGGAACATCTCGCAGAGGATTCGGCAAAAATTGAGAGCATCCTAGAAAAGGTCTGTCCTCATGGTACAAATACGTCACAACCGCACTTTTTTGCCTTGTCTAAAAAGATGGTAACTACCTGATTTATATGGTGCCCAGGGACGGAATCGAACCGCCGACACGAGGATTTTCAG
>JAPTWR010000041.1 GCA_028065135.1 Acidithiobacillus sp. | reverse complement strand
TGTCGGGGAGGGCGTTGGGATGTTACAGAGAATGAAGACGACCAGCTTGCCCGATATGAGCGGCTGCGGAAGGTGATGAGACCTGATCCGGGAGGTAATGAGCAACAACAGAATGGCGTTTGGGCAGCAAAACTGAGGAAAAAGATCTTTGAGACTCCCGGCCCATTAGGCCCTTGAATCGGGGTCCGCCATTCAAGTCAACGGGCGGCGCATTCAAAAACCCCACTGACCGTTGACCCCAGAAAATAAAATTCAATTTGGCGGTTATCGGTCGTTGGTACGTGATATGATACGCCTTTCCCCGCAGGGTTGTTCTAGGTTGCTGTGAACCCGCGCATGGCGCCGTTATCTCTGCTGCCATATCCTGCACCGGTGATTTTGCTTTGCTGCGATTACTGCACGGCCGTTTGATCTCGCGCGTGGATTTCTTCAGGGCTGGAACACCGGCAACTGTTCGCAGACGGCGAGTGGGTTCTGGAAGCTTTCGCAGGGTGGCGCCTGGCCTGATATCCATTGGCGCATCGCCCCTCTCTCTGGGCGGTTCCCGCTCCTTATCAAAGAGATGGGGCAGCGTAAGGATTGGGGACTGCTCGATGCGGCTCGAAAAAGATTCTCGTGCATGAAAGTCAGGCTACGTGGGGCGGATTCTTTATGGCCTGTACGACGCCCTCCAATTTTCCTTGTTCTGACAATTCGCACTCCCAAAGGACAATGACCCTCCATCCGATGGCCGCGAACGCCCCTAGCGCCGTCCTGTCGCGCTCCTTGTTTCGGGCGATCTTGGCGGCCCACCAGTCGGATCTCGTTTTGGGAATGCGGTGGCGGGGGCATCCCTCGTGCCCATGCCAAAAGCAGCCATGGACGAAGATGGCGATCCGTTTTGATTTGAATACGATGTCGGGGCGCCCCGGAAGTTTTCGGTCATGCAGGCGGTATCGTAGTCCCGCTCTCCACAGCGCCCGCCGGACGAGCATTTCCGGTTTCGTGTCGACTGATCGGACGCGCGACATGATCTCGGAGCGGGTGAGGGGGGGATTAGACTTCCTCTTCTTGCGCTTCGTCTTCGTCGTCCCCGATGTCCGGCGCTCCCCTCTCGACGGCGTCCTGAGCGAACTCGCGAAGGACGCCGTCTATGATCTCATGCAGGTCGATGCGGGGCGGATTCCGGTCGAAATGGACGTGGATATCCCGGAGAATCTCCACCGCGTCCTTGGAGTTCTCCAGGCGCTCGTCCATGGCCCATGGGCGTCCCGGATGCAGCACGTCCCAAGGCGCCCTCTTGTTGGAGCGCGTCGCCGCCGCGTCGCCGTGTTTGGAGATGCCCCAACATATCTTCATCTCGTTGTTCCAGATGGGTTGGAAAAAATCGATGAGGTAGCGCTCCGCCGCCAATTGCGCGTTGCTGGCCGTGACCAGGCGTCGGTATTCAAAATCGACGACATGGAGAGGATGGTTTTCCGGACCGGGATGCTCCATCGCCCATCCTTCGACCGTGACGATCATCTTGCGGTGATCCCGCAGCCGCCCGGTCAGGCGAGGACCCTGGTCGCGCGGATCTTTCGCGTCGCTGGTTTGCGGGTCGGCCTTTCCGACGTAAATGGGCGTTTCGGTGCCGCTGATCGCGGCGTAGAAAGGGTGGTCGCCGGAGTAGTAAATGGCGTAACAACCGCTTCCGTACATTCGTCCGACTTCCGCCAAGGGTTGGCGGGGCTGGGCCAGCAGCGCGAGGGCCACGAGTCTTCCCGTCGCGGCGGGGGTGGATGGATCGAACACCGCGCCTGGCGCGCGTATGGGGTCCAACGCGTCCAAAACAAGCGCCGCCGCCGATCCGACTTGGGCTAGGCCCAGACGGAGCTTGCGTGCGGCTTGGCCGGACGCATCCATGGTCAACGAGGGCAACAACTCCAAGATCTCTCCGACGATTTTCGCCAACGCCTCTGGACCTTTCGGCATTTTGCCCCTTAGCCGCGCCATGGAGACCGCGACCTCGTCGAGACTCGATCCGACCTGGACCGCGTCTCTTGGCCCCAAGGAGGGAAGAATCCGCGCGAGACCGTCCACGCTGGACCGCAAGGCGGCGACCGCTTGGGCATACGGGCTGGCCGCGCTCCGGGGCATCAGGCCGCGATTCCTTGGTCCGCAGGCTCGTTCGGCAAAGTTTCCGCGATCCATCGGGTCATGGCCTCGGCGAGTTGGGTTGGCACGGCATTGCCGAGTTGCCGCATGGATTCGGTCCATGAGGAGGGAAACTCCCATTCGTCGGGCAGCCCTTGCAAGCGCGCCGCCTCTCGGAGGGTGAAATAGCGCACGCTCCCGTCGTCCCGCACCATCATGTTTTCTCCGCCGGGAACGCCATGGTCGCCCGCCTTCAGCGCCTTCGCCGGTCCGTCGATGGGGCTTCCGGTGTGGCCGGAGTACACGCGGGCCCCATCTTGGAAAACGTGTCCGTTGCGTCCATCCGGCTCCCCAAGACCGGCCAACGCGTCCCGAACCGTCCGCCAAGGTTCGCCGGACGGCGGTTCGCCACGCCTCAAAAGGCGCCCCACCAGCCGTCGGTCGGCGTCCGACGCTGGACCCGCCGGGGCGTCGACGCCGTGCCCACGCCAGTATTCCCCCGTGATCCATTGATCCCATAAAAGCCTTTCTCGGGAATGCGTTGGCGCGGGTGCGACGAGCGTGACGTCCAGTTCCCTGCGTATGCCGACGATGGCCACGCGGTGGCGCTTCTGGGCCGCGCCGTAGTCTGCGGCGTTGACGCGAACCACGAGAACGTCGTATTCGGGATCGGCGCGAGATGTTTTCAGGCGTTTCAAATGTTCATGGTAGTCTTCCGACTCCTCCCGAGCCAAACCGGGATGCGCCAAGGCTAGGCGAATCCAGGACAGATAATCCGCGAACGCCGCGCGGGTTAGTCCCCTGACGTTCTCGAAAAGGAACGCCCGAGGGCGCAATTCCCGCACCGCCCGGATCGCCTCGGGCCACATGTCTCTGACGTCGCGATGTCCGCGATGCTTTCCGCCGACGGAGAACGGTTGACATGGCGGGCCGCCAGCGACGAGATCCACCCCTGCGCCGACGACGTCCGCCCATCTCACGTCCCGGACGTCGCCGGAGCGTACCGTCCATTCTCGCGCGTGCTCCAGTCCCTTTCGGGAGTTCAGTCCGAGGGTGGCGCAGGCTTCCTTGTTCCATTCGACCATAAGTTCATGGTCGAACCCGGCGCGCGCCGCGCCAAGGGCCAATCCTCCGCACCCTGAAAAAAGTTCAACGCTGCGCATGACGGACCTCCGAGCATCTGCATGGCGGGTTATTCGGGTGAATGATTCGCATAACTTCGGTCGATTCCAGCCCCTTTCTCTGAATGCAAGTGTCACTCAGAAGCATGGTCGCGACAAGTTTTTCTTTGCGCATTTCCACCATCCGCGAGATGACTAGCGCGGGTAGAGGCTGGATCGGATCTGGGCCAGCGTCGCCTCTGGGTATTTTTTCAGCATCAAATGTGGCACCATAATATTGACTGCGCGCCATCCCCAGCGTACCTTGAGCGCATGTTCATTTGCCAAACCAAAACCTGCAACACCGCCAGTGGGGATGCCTATACCACCTTTCGATTGGTGGCTTCATGAACGGGTCGGCGGCAATGCGGTAACCTGTATCAACGGGATGATCGATTGGGGTCAAAAATCGCAAACCTTAACCGAGACAAAGAATGGGCGCTACAACCTCCACTTCTGACAAGGAGTGGATCAACATCATCAGATCGTTGCTAATGGACCGCGCTTACCCTCAAGCACAAGGTGTGGTAAATGAGTATTTTGAAGGATTTGTTTCCATCCTGACCGACTTGAGAGCCGCTGGGTACGACACAAGAAAGCTCGAAGACATTTTCATAAAGGCCTTGCGCGACGAAAAGAACGGTGGCTACATCAATCACACCTGCGAACTTGCAGCAGCGGGCTATTTCATGAAGAATTTTCCCGAAAAATTCAGGTGCCAGGTAGAAGGAGTCCTCCCTTCGGGCATCGGTCCGGCAAAGAGCTTCGATTTTTCCTTTGCGGCCGATGGCCATGTGTTCAACGTCGGGGTAAAAACATTCTCCCCGAAACCAATAGACAATGACGCACCTTCCATCAAAATCTTTTTGCCTCAGTCCGAGACAGGAGACCTATACGGTCAGGGGATGAGATTCTCTAGTAACTGCGCCACAAACATTGGACGTTTTCTGAAAGATGCTAATGCTCAGTTGGTTCGGCCAAAGGGTGGACTCAGCGTCGTCCTGCTGTGTTGCAACGATCTTGACGAGTATGTCGATGCGCTGACCTCTTTCGTTAGCCCGCACGGGATATGCAACAAGTTGGCGAAAGAGGGGCTTGTGCCATCAACCGCAGACCTTCCCAATATCGACGCAGTGGTGATATGTAACCTAAGCTTCAACCACTGTTTCGTCGTAGACTTTAATGGGGCAAGTCGCTTCTATTCTGATGAAAACATAAGCATTGCTGATGGAGGAGCCCCATGGAACTATGCCACGGCTTTTTCCGTAGGTTTCTTCCTGCGCCAAGAGTCCCGGCCGGAAAGCCTGGTGAGGGCATTCATGACAACGTTTCATTCTAACCATCTCAACATTTCAAACCGTATGGAACAGGAAGGAGGCGATGTTCAACAGGCTGTATTTGACCTCTATAATGCTGTAAATAACCGGGTGAATGATTTTGGAGAATAAATAGTCAATTATGTCCATGCTAGAAAACACTCCGAACCTCAGTGATACATCTTTTCTTCGTGCCGTCGATTTTTTCTGCGGTTCGGGTGGTATGAGCTTCGGGCTATCTCAGGCGGGAATCCAAGTTCTGGCTGGTGTCGACAATTCCGTCGACTGTAAGAAAACCTATGAAGCCAATATACCCGGAGCGAAGTATATTCGTCATGACATAACCACGTTGAGTTCACCCGAACTTGGGAGACGACTGAAGCTCGAACGGGACGACCCTGATTTAGTCTTTTGTGGATGTAGTCCTTGCCAATTCTGGAGCAAGATCCGCACCGACAAGACGAAATCCTTGAAGACAGCTTTCTTGTTACGGCAATTTCAACGGTTCATTCGGCACTTTCGACCGGGATATGTAATTGTCGAAAACGTGCCGGGCCTATACAACCGTAAAGATAATGCGATTCTCGTTGAATTCCTTAGTTTTCTCTCTGCCCAAGGCTACAACTACAACGATGGCATTATCAACGCAAATCACTACGGGGTTCCACAGAACCGGAAACGCTATCTGCTGATTGCCTCTCGAGTTTCCTCCATCACCCCCTTGCCAACCATCTCCACAGCAGCTTACCCAAAGGTTGCCGACTTCATCGGGGTAAATAACGGATTCGCAAGGATCGAAAATGGTCACCGGGACAACACCCCATTCCTGCATACTGCCGCAGCCCTCTCGGAAAAGAATCTACAAAGGATCACGTTGACCCCCGCGTCTGGTGGCGACCGCACAGCCTGGGCTAACCATCCAGACCTCCAGATTGACGCCTACCGTGGCAAAGACCACATATTCAGGGACGTTTATGGCCGCATGACTTGGAACAAGCCGGCCCCGACAATCACTACGAGGTTCATCAGTCTCTCGAATGGCCGTTTTGGTCACCCTGAGGAAAACCGAGCTATCTCCATTCGTGAGGGTGCTACACTCCAAACCTTCCCTCCAGATTACCAATTCCATGCGAAGAATCTAACCTCCTTGGCACGCCAGATTGGCAACGCGGTACCACCAGCATTAGCAAAGCGGATCGGTGAGCACCTGAAATCGGTGCGTAATGGCTAGAATTCAAACACGTGCCCGTGCGGTCGATATGTTGGGGAGGCAGCAGATTGCCGGGGTGCAGAACGCTCTGGTAGAGCTGTTCAAAAACGCCCACGACGCATATGCAAACCACATCGCAGTCGATTACTTCGAAGATTTCAGCATGGATGGTGAAGGCTTCCTGATTGTTCGCGACGACGGCACGGGCATGACTCAAGATGACTTCGTGAACAAGTGGCTGGTACTCGGCACCGAAAGCAAGGCCGTAGAAAGCACCCCTCCCTATCGCCCGAAAGGGGGCGAACCACGCCCGATCACTGGTGAGAAGGGAATCGGGCGACTCGCGATTGCATTGCTCGGTCAGCAAACACTTATATTGTCCCGCGCTGTGCGCGACGACGGACTGCACAATCTCGTCGTAGGCTGGGTACATTGGGGCCTGTTCGAAATCCCCGGGCTAAATCTTGAAGAAATCGAAATTCCAGTCGAAACAGTCTCTAACGGCCTGCCCAGCGTCGAACTTCTCCAGAAGATGCGCAGCCAACTCACTGCATGCGCCCACCGTATTCACACTAATCACCCCGAAGTCAAGGTTGACCACATCATCGCCCAGATCGAAGCTTTTCAGCCAGATCTCGCTAGTGTTTACAACTTCTTGAAGACCTCGGAAGAAAGACATCTGGCACTCGAAGCGGATAGTACCGGGACTCATTTCTTAATCGCGCCCAGTAACCCTGTTATCAAAATAGAGTTGACTAGTGAAGATCAGGAAGATAACTATGGATTCAGAAAGCACCTGCTGGGTTTTTCGGATTCTGTTTTTGGTGAGGAACGTATTCCTCGTTTGCGCACGTCGTTCCGGCGGTGGCGAAGCGGCGACACCTTTGGCGAGGAGCTTCTTGATCCGGCGACGTTCTTCACACACCATGAGTTGATCGAATTATCAGACCATCTCCTTGAAGGAAGGGTCGATGAGTTCGGTCAGTTTTCTGGAAGATTGCGTGTCTATGACAAGGATTATCCAGAACTAGTTATCCCTTGGGGGGGGGCGAACGGGAAGGCGACGAAGTGCGGGGCCTTCACTGTCAATTTTGGGTACCTTATGGGGCGATCAGCAGAGTCCCGTCTTTCGCCAGAACTGTACCACCCACTAAATGAGAAACTTGAACACATCGGGGGTCTCTATGTATATAGAGATGGCGTGCGTATCCTGCCATATGGCGATTACTCTTTCGACTGGATCGATGTCGAAAAGCGACGCAACAAGGGAGCCGGGTATTACTTCTTCTCCTTTCGGCGCATGTTTGGCGCTGTACTCCTGACGAGATCTGTCAATCACGATTTGCAAGAAAAGGCCGGCCGAGAAGGCTTCCAGCAAAACGAGGCATACCGTCAGATCCGCGACATCTTGATCAATCTCCTTATTCAGATAGCAGCAGAGTTTTTCAGGAAAAGTGGTGCCAACACCGATGCATTCGAAATCGCTCAGGCTGAAATGCGAAAGCGCTCCGCTGTCCTTGAGCGCCAACAGAAGCGCTCTGCGACAAAAAGACGAAATTTCGCAAACGCCTTGGACTCATTTGCTGAAGACCTGAAATCGGGATTACCTGCGACAGAGATTGCCAACCTAATGCACCTGACGCAATCGCGCATGGATGCGGCAGCCAAGCTTCCCGATCAAGACAAAGCTGCCGCCGCTCTCATTCGAGCCGAACAAGAAGCTATCGGCACCCTTACCAGGCTTCGGGAGAAGTACACAAAGAGGCGCCCTACCGGGGTAGCTCTAACCAAGGAGCTGCTACGTAATTGGGACGCTTATGTAATCGAGCGAGAACGCCTAGAAACCGAAATCTTCTCACCGTTCGAACATCAGGTTGCCACCTCCCTGGGATCAGTCGCTGCACAAGCCCGAATTTACGTGGATCAGCGAAAGCGCCTTGAGGAACGAATCAAATCCTTAGCCACAGAACGCAAAAGGGAGCTTACCGAAGCAGTCCGCCAAGCCAACGCTACCGCCACTGACACAAGACAAACCGTATTCACCATCACAGAGCGTGCACGCCTCGCACTGGATGAAACTGTAAGATCGATTCAGGCAGACCTTAACCGGACGGATTTGGTTGGGATGGATCCTGATCGGATCGACAAGATGCGTCGGGGCTGGGAAGAACAGCTAACTGAAATAGAGGGGCGACACCGTGATGCGCTGATGGCCGCCCGTGACATGCTGGCATCCTTGGCAGAAAACCTTCGAGCCTCGGATGGCGAAGAGCCGGCCCAAGTCATGCAAGCCATGGAGGAGCGCATGATGGCGCTCGAGGAACAGGCTGATGAAGACTTCGAAATGGTTCAGCTTGGTCTGGCTGTAGCGATCATTAATCACGAGTTTGCGGCCTCCATCAAACGTGTCCGGACAAGCGTTCAGGAACTAGGGCAAATTTCCCGCAGAAGCGACGGACTCCGACCGCTCTACGAGTCCATTCGCTCCAATTTCGAACACCTTGATGGCCATCTCAATCTATTCACCCCATTGCAGCGACGTCTGCATCGCTCATCAATAAAAATTGATGGGAAAGATATACGCAATTATTGCGTCGATCTGTTCACCAATCGCCTCGAGCGCCATAAGGTTGAACTTGTGCCAACCGATGCGTTCCTTGAGGCGGTTGTAGTGTGTTATCCCTCAACCCTGTATCCAGCCGTTATCAATACTATCGATAACGCCCTTCACTGGTTAAATGTGATCCCGGCTGACCGCCGGATTGAACTGCATGCTGATGAAGAGGGCCTCTACATTTCCAATAACGGGCCGATAATTGAGTCCTATGACGCCCAAAGGATTTTCGAACGAGGTTTCAGCCGAAAAACGGGCGGGCGGGGCTTAGGTCTGTTCATCTCGGCGAAGGCACTTGAGGCTGAAGGGATGAAGTTGACTCTATGCATACCCCCTCGCTCAGGATACACCGTGACCTTCGCAATTCTGATCAAGAACATCGGAGAACAAAGTTGATATCAACTCAGGAATTCGCCAAGCAGGCAGCGCGCAAATACCTACAAAGCATTGTATTCGTCGATGATGAAATCTATCTGCCAGTACCGTCGAACTCCGTTGAGATCGAAGTCACCACCCCGACAACAATGCAAATATTCGCTAAGCCAATGGAGCCGACAGAAGAGGCAATAGTTGAAGCGCATGCTGGGGTACCTGATGAGCAGTTAGCGGCTCATCAAACTAGTGGTGGTCGCTTCCATCCGAAGCAGCTTGTAGAGTCTTTTGCCCGCGAACGAATGGTTTGCGCGTTGTATGAGCCGCAGCAGGATTTTCCAACGGACTCGGACTCAGATATTTTTAAACTGTGTGAACGCGCCGACGTCGTAATTCTAGACTGGGATTTCCACAAGGAACCAGGCAAGAAGGTCAAAAAGTTGGTGCAAGGCTTGGTGTCATCAGCCCAAACCACAGTACCACACCATGTGCGGTTGTGCGCGATTTATACTTCCACACAAAATCTTAAGCATGTGGCTCTAGAACTTTTCGGATACCTGAACCAGGGTGGTTTGGATGTCAAAGCAGACGGTGAGTACAAATTAAATGCTGGTTCAGCGCGTATTATTGTCTTGGGTAAGCCTACATCTGGTAGGCCCGCAGATCAGATGGATGCGGCCGAGGTCAAAGAAGAAAATTTGGCGCAGCGAATTATTGGGGAGTTCGCCTCCATGCATGAGGGGATTCTGCCTTCGATAGCATTACACGGTCTAGCCAGCATCCGAACCAACACGAAGAAAATCCTAGATAAATTCCAGAAAGGGATGGATGGCGCCTTCCTTGCGCACCGTGGTTTGATCCTGCCCGGCGACGATGCCTTTGAGCAGATTCCTGAATTATTGGCAGAGGAAGCTCTAGCGGTCATGGTGGATAATTGGATTGACCCAGACGAGGCAAAAACACTTGCTGAAGATAAAATCGAGCAAATGGGAATCCAAACTGTTTGGACACTTAAATCAGGTGCAACAGATGCACCACCAGGCAGGCTCCCCAATAAACTTCTGAAGTGTGGACCGCGTACAATCAATAAAAAGGTCAGTCTCACCCCAGAGGCTTTAAAAGCCTTGCACGATGAATTGGACACTGAGAATATTTCAGCACAGCAGCGCCTTGCCGCGCTTTACACATCTCGTACTCAGTATGGGGACAAACGCACGCTTGAGTTTGGAACTATTATCCGATATGTCAAACCGGGCGCAGAAGGCACGGCCGTATACGCAATTTGTCTGATGCCACAATGCGATTGTGTGCGTCTGAAACAAACTACCCCGTACAGCTTCCCTTTTTGGGAGCTGCGGGCTGACAACAAGGGAGAGTCATCGAAGGGTATTGTCGTCGAACTTCCAGAAGATAAAAGTTTTGTCGAACTCTTCAGCATGGGTAAACCACGCGATCAGCTTTGGTTGGAAGACTTCGAAGCCGCAGCAGAGGGAATGGTCGTAGCGGAAAAAGATAATGACAGTGCCAAATTCATGTTCACTGGTAAGTCTGCAAAGACATTTGAGTGGATAGCACAACTTAAACCAAGCCACGCTCAGCGCATCGCTCACGACATTGGCACATCATTCTCCCGCATTGGCGTACTTGAAGCGGAATGGCTACGACTAAAGGCAGATCGGTAAGAGTTGAAGTGTCCTAGCGATAGTATAGACAGTCCCACTTCAAGCGGCAGACCGTGTGAAAGACTGTGCGAACACAGCGGGAGCCAGATAACTAATCCGTGAATGCCGGCGTTGGCGGTTGTAAAAAATCTCGATGTATTCCCGAATAGCCGAATCAGCCTGTGCCCGAGTCTCGAAGCGTTGGTGGTGGACCATTTCATTTTTAAGGCTGCCCAAGAAGCTCTCGATGGGGGCGTTATCATAGCAATTGCCCTTTCTCGACATGGAAGCCACCGGGGGACCAGGCCGTTTTCTTGGAGAATAGCGCGATACACCTTAGCGCAATACTGGCTGCCGCAGTCAGAGTGATGGATCAGTCCCAGTGGGGGACCCTGATTGACAGTAAAGAGCACGCCGAGGGGGCAGAAAATCCTCGGGATGCCAGGATGATACTTTTTTGTCTGGGAAAGTCGTTATGTAATTTTTAGCATAATGATCCAGGATGAAACATTCATTTTTATGTTAAATCCATGGAATATGAAATCAATTGGTTACGGAGTTTTCAGGATGATACTTTTTTGTCCGTTAACACAAAATTGTAGGAGTTAAATAAAGTTGGTAACAATAAAATAAAGATGGTAACTTGTCAATAAAACTGGTAACTTTGCTGCATGTATTTCAACGCGGTGTTACTAAAGGTACGGAGCATGACCAGTAT